>JAFTRQ010000125.1 GCA_017462125.1 Clostridia bacterium
CCCATCCCGCAACCTAAGGCTTCTATATTACCGACGAGCCCGGTGTCGACAATATTGATGACACGCTGAAGGCTTGCGATATCAATCATGAGCTGGCGCCTCATTTGACTTCGTATCTCAATCTGCTCCCTTGGTTCAATTGGATCGGAGAGAGAATGGGAACGAAGGAGTACGCGCCCTATCTTGACCGAGTGGCGAAGGAGGGCAAGCTGAAGCTCCTTTCCTACGATTGCTACGCTCAGATGTATCAGAATCAGGTAGGATATGACGACTATTTCAATAACCTTCGCGAGTATTATCTTGCGTCCAAGCGCAACAATCTGCCCTTCTGGAATATCGTGCTCTGCACCGGACATTACGACTATATGTGCCCCACCAAGGACGATCTGATCTGGCAGATGAACACCTCGGTGGCACACGGAGCAAAGGGTGTTTCCTGGTTTATTCTCGATCTTCCCGACGGACACAACTACCGCAACGCACCCATCAACTATATGGGAGAGAGGACACCGGAGTATTATACTCTGTCCGAGGTCAATCGCACCTTTAACGAATATCACGGAAGGGTATTTTCGGAGCTGACCATCGACGAATGCTATCACGTTTGCAAGGCTTACGGCGGAATGCCACTATTTAAGCCCTTCGGATGCGTGCTTGAGATCGAATCGAGAAACGGTCTTCCTCTCATCGCGTCAAGCTATCACGACGGCGAGGGCGGCAAATACTTCTCGATCTGCAACAACTCTCCCCGAGAGGTTGCAAGCGTGACACTACGCGTCAAGGATGATTCCGATATTCAAAGATGCTACTTTGGCAACCGCTTCGACAAGCCATCATCCCTGACCGATCCCGTTGGCGAGCTTTACAACAAGGGCGGCAATACCAAGACCTACACCTTCTTCCTGTCCCCCGGACAGATCGCGCTGTTTAAAGAATAACCAATATTTCAAATTTTGATTTGTCGGTGTGCTTAACGACGCAGATTTTCGCGGTAAGGCTCCCTCCGGGAGGGAGCTGGCGCCGCAGGCGACTGAGGGAGAATGCGTTGCGGTGAAACGAATTTTGCCTCACCGCCCCGCAGGCTCCTTCCACCGCAAGCGGTCCCCCTCCCTCTCGGAGGGAGGCTTTCGTTAGCAATCGCCACACCGATAAATTGCAATTTATCAAATATTATGCGTGACAAAGCTAAATGAAAAAACTTTGAAAAAGCATAAGGATTTTTTGAAAAAATTTCGTATAATAGACAGATCGGGCAGAAACCCGAAAAAGAAAGGTAAGGACCATATGGATAACGGCGCCGGTAGCTACCGCCGATACCTTGATGGGGACGAAAAAGCCTTTGAGGAGATTGTAAAAGAATTTAGAGACCCGTTGACTTATTTTATCAATAGCTTTGTCAATGATTTTCACGCGGCAGAGGATATAGCCATCGATTGCTTTGCATATCTTGCCGCCGCGGAGCGATACGATTTCAGAGTACAGCTGAAGACATATCTTTATATGCTGGGCAGAAGCCGAGCCATTGACTACATAAGGCGCAGAAAGAGGCGTCAG
>JAFTRQ010000126.1 GCA_017462125.1 Clostridia bacterium
ATTATACCACAAAATAATCTTAAAATGTACTTATATTAAGATTTTTTTGGAGGGTTTTATGAGAAATAAAAACAATAAGCACCTCGGAATAGAAATCGATCCGGAGCTTCATTATAAGCTACACTATATCTCCAAATATTACGGTCGCTCCGCAAACGGTGAAATTTTATATTTGATCCGACAGGAGATCAAAGCGTTTGAAAAAGCAGAGGGCGAAATCGAACTCCCCGCTCCGACAGACGCAAATTGATCCGTGACAGAAAAGCAACCGCCCCTCTCCTTGAGGGGCGGTCGTTTTTTATCTCTTCTCCGTCGTATACACCAGAGGCATGCCGTACTCGCGCTCGTAGATCTCTTTCCAGAGCTCATAGTTCTTTGCCATCAGCATTTCGGTGTTTTGTCTGTAATTCTTCGTTTCGTCGGGGTAGATGGGTGCGCAAACGTGCACCGTATATTCCTGCACGTTGAAGCCGTCCTCACCCATGACGTCACTGTCGCGCATCGTGATGAAGCACGGAACCACGGGAACGTCATTCTTTGCCGCAAACATGAACGCACCCGGCTTGAGGGGCTTGGGCTTGCGGTAGTTCCACCACATGCTCTGCTCGGGATAGACCAGCACGAAATGCCCGTCGCGGAGCAGCTTGCCCGTCGCCTCGGTGAATTTCTTGAGCGTGCGACGGTTGGACGAGAGCGGAAGCGTGTTGCAGTTCCGCATCAGCATACCGTAAAAGCCCGGGAAAGAGGTATAATTGCCCTCTCGGATCACGCGGTAAAACTTGCGCTTGGGCTGCTTTGCCGCATCGTAGACGAGCTGGATCGCAAAGCTGTCGTAGGCATTGAAGTGATTGCAGGTGATGATCGCGCCGCTCTGAAGCTTTTGCAAATGCTCGATGCCGCGGATCTCCTTGATGATAAGCTGCTTGGTATCGATCAGATTTTGCACATATCTGCGCGCCGCCGTGAACGCCATTTTGGTCTTTGCCTTCGCCAACGGACTGCGGCGGAAATAATCCACGTCCTCGGGGAGCAGCTCCTTTGAGGGCGGATCCTCCTCCACGTCCTCGTCAAAGCGCCCTGCACGCTCGTATTCCTCGATCTTGGCAAGGATCGCCACACGGTCCTTCGCGCGCATCTTGTTGATGCGGTTGAGGTAGTTGTCCTCACGGTTGGTCTCCTTAACTGCAAGTGCCAACAGATTATCCATAGATCGCTGATCTCTCGCTCTCTCCTCGTCGGTGTAGGCGGAGATCACCTCGCACAGCTCCTCAAAGACTGAGGTATACTCCGCGTAGCGCCAGAAGATATCTCCGTGGCGGCAATCTGCGTAGTGCCAGGGCTTGTTGACCATGATATAGTGCAGGATCTTCGCTTCCTCAATGGGATACGGGATCTCACCGAAGATCTCGGTGTTCCAGCGCTGATCCAGCCAATACACGCGATCCTTGCAGATCAGATTGAGGTAATCCTCATCCTGCGTGACAACAAAATTATAGACGTTGAGGTGACGCAGGAAGTTCTCCAGCACCGAATACCTGCGGAATTGGTCGCAGTTGATCAGGATCATTCCCGCGTTGAAGAAGCTGTAACGCGAAACACCCACCACGCGCTCGGCGTAGGTGCCGTACTCGTCCACCTGCACCATCGCCTGCTCGTGGCAAGCGCCGAGATACGCATCACCGATCTCGATGTTGTAGAGCTCACTGATGTCGCCCTGCACGACAGTATCGCTGTCGATGTAGATCGCCTTCTTATATTCGGGGAACATCTTCGCAATAAAGAGGCGGTAATAGGTGGTTTTGGAATAATAGTCACGGATGGGAAGCTCGCGGGAAATCGCCTCGAGGTACTCGGAAACGTTGTCAAAGCTGATATCAAAGTTCTCGTTCGCCAGAGCCAGCACCGCCTCCTTGGTCTTGGCGGCTACCTCGGTGTGCAGAACGTGAACGCGATATTTGTAATCCTTGGATGCGTTTTTGATGATCGAGTACAGGGACACGACCGTATATTTAATGAAATTATCGTCACAGGCGTAAAAAATCGGAATGACGGTTGAATTCATGCGTTTTCCTCCAAAAAATCGTTTATGCTCAAAAAACCTTCAAATGTAGTTCACCATACTATATTACATCATTTTGTTTAAAATGTCAATAGGTTTGACAAAATTAACATACAATATTTATTTTATAACCTCAATATAAAGAAAAGGTTAAAGCTTTGTTTCCGTTTTGTTTCTTACCAAAGCTCGCATTAAGATATGATATATTTTATCATATTTTGTCGCCAATTTCAACCCTATCCTTTCCTTTTTTCAGGCGGCAACGGCGGCGGGCAAGATGACGCAGAAAGGGAATGTTTGTGCAAATTCTGCGGACCGTCGAGGACGCCGGTCCCTACGGGCAAGAATTGTTAGGTATATTGCTTACAGAATGTCTGTGAGAAAAACATAGATATCTATTTGTAGGGACCGGCGTCCTCTGTCAAGAGCAAGATTGTAAACAGTTGTGCAAGAGGATTGGTAACAGTTTTGCATTTGTTTAAGTCAATGCTTTTGGAAGCCGAACGGAGCGTAGCGGAGAGAGGCTTCCAAAAGCGGCGCGCGGCTCAATCGAGGCGCGAAATGCGGCGGTTGAGCAGCTGTTCGGTCCGCAGATCGATCTCCGCGATCTTGTAGTTGCGGTAACAGAGTGAAGCAAATTCCGCACCTTCAGCCCTCAACTCCAATTCTGCTCCCACCATGGATTCACTCAAGTAAAACACCTTACTGTCAAATCTCAGATAACCCTTGAAATTGACTTTGAGAATGCGGTGCAATCCACTGTATTCGTAAGATTTTATGGTGTCGGGGTATTTTCTTTCGCTCGGTATGTAAACATCCGCGGGACAACGCATATCAATTGCCTCGTGAGGTCTGACCTCGTTGTACTTGGTACGCCATTCTTTGAGGTGTTTATCCGCGTCGGCAAGGTCGAAAAAGGCATTTCTTTTGAGAAGCTCATTCTTCATCGTACGATGAAAGCGTTCTATCTTGCCTTGCGTTTGAGGGTGCAACGGGCGACCGTGGATCGGAAGCACGTCAAGATCCATAAGCCAACGTTCAAAGAGCGTATAACCGCCCTTAAACCCTGCAAATGCGCCTCCGTTGTCGGATAAAATAGCCTTTGGAAGCCCGTATTGCTTAAAAGCAGCCTCAAATGAGGGTATTATACCTCCTGCCTTATCTTTGGCATCTATGCACAGACAAAAGCGGGAGCAGTCGTCTATGATGTCAAGTGGAAAGCAACGTGTACCATCAAGCAAAAGGAAATCTCCTTTGAAATCTGTCTGCCAAAGCTCGTTACAATGTTCTCGTTGAAACCTCAAAAACTCTTTACGTTTTTGTGACTCCGTTTCGCTGATACAACCATTTCTTTGCAGAATATTGTTCGCGGTGCGAATGCACGGCAAATTGGTGTAACCATTGTTTTCGAGCACTTTTAAGATCGTTTTCGCACCCCATTCGGGATTGTCGGCACGAACTCGCAAGATAGCATCTTCAATTTCCGCAGACGTTCTGCCGGGAATGTTAAATGGGGCGTGGCTTCGATCTGAC
>JAFTRQ010000127.1 GCA_017462125.1 Clostridia bacterium
ACCGCTGATGAGATCGCCGCTAACGCAGACTTCTTCTGCTTCGGTACAAACGACCTCACTCAGATGACCTACGGCTTCTCCAGAGACGACGCAGGCAAGTTCCTCGGCGCTTACTACGACGCTAAGATCTTCGAGAACGATCCCTTCGCAAAGCTCGACACCACAGGTGTTGGTAAGCTCATGAATATGGCAGTTACCCTCGGCCGTCCCGTAAACACCAACCTCCACGTTGGTATCTGCGGTGAGCACGGTGGTGACCCCACATCCGTTGAGTTCTGCCACCAGATCGGCCTTGACTACGTATCCTGCTCTCCCTTCAGAGTACCGATCGCACGTCTCGCAGCAGCTCAGGCAGCTCTTAAGAAGTAATTAAACATTCTCAATTTTGAGGGGAAGACCGTTTCCGAAAGGAAAACGGTCTTCCTTTTTTCGAGAATTAAACGTATTACACTTGACATTAAAGAGAATTTTGTGTATAATAGTGTTAGTAAAGGGATGTATGGTGTGAAGATCGTTTATCTTCCTCCCCTTTGCGAAAAAGCTATTCATCGATTAATTTATGCCGCTGATGGCGGCGAATGGAGATTTTATGAATATTTTCAAAAAGCTTTTCGGAAAATCCAAGAGTCAAGTCGAGAAAAAAGAAGAGTGCTGGTACAATAACGCCCATGAAAAGGAAAGAAGCATATGGAATGAACCTTTGGATGGCGCGGCATTAAGCAATCCTAATCAATCGGACCACAGCATTATTATGCAAACGGCTAAGCATTAAAAATTCTCATAATAATCACAATAAAATACTATAAACCAAAACGGATATTCAAGGCCTCAAGGCATTGAATATCCGTTTTATAATATGTAAAATTATTGATTTTTTGTCGCATCAATTTCCTTTTTCTTTTTAAACTTCACCGACGAGACCACCAATGACGACAGCGCAAACATAGCGATTACGTTGGGAATGACCATCAGGTTATTGAACATATCTGTCAGCTCCCAAACGAGGTCGTTGGAGAGGCAGGTGCCAAGGAAAATGAACGCCACCGAAATGATGGAATAGATCAGCGTGGACTTCTTACCGAAAAGGTAATTTGCGTTGACCTTTCCGAAGAAGTTCCAACCGAGGATCGTGGAAAAGGCAAAGAAGAAGAGACATACGGCAACAAACAAGCTTCCGATGATCTGACCTGCCTGCTCACCAAAGAGCTTTGCAAAGGTCTGTGTAAACGCGATCTGCACCATATTAGTCTTGTCAACGCCCACGGGAGCGACGCCGTTTTCAAGAATGCCACCCTTGGTATAGAGCGTTGTAATGACCACCATTGCGGTCATCGTCAACACGACAAAGGTATCGATAAACACAGCAATGATCGCGGTCACGCCCTGCTCGTGGGGATCCTTGACGTTAGCCATCGCGTGAGCGTGAGGTGTTGAACCCATACCTGCCTCATTGGAAAACAGACCGCGCTTTGCGCCCTGGCTGATCGCTTGCTTCAGCGCATAACCGATCGAGCCGCCGATGATGGCATTGGGAACGAATGCATATTTGAATATCATAACGAATGCCTCGGGGATCGATTTGAAATTCAAGCCCAGCACAAGCAAGCCGCCGACGATATACAAGCCCGCCATAATAGGAACCATTTTTTCGGTTACCGAAGCGATTCTTTGAATACCGCCCACAAAAATAAAGCTGGCAAACACCGCAAGAATGATACCAATCACCCAACCGGGGATATCAATACCGAAAGACTTTGACACAGCGCCCGTGAAATTCTCCGCAATGGAATTCGATTGCACCATACTGCCCATAAAGCCGAGAGCAAGAATCACCGCAGTTGCAAAAAAGCCTGCGAGGAAATTACCGAATTTATTATTAAAAGCCTTCTTGATGTAGTACACGGGACCGCCGGCAACGCTGCCATCCTCGCCGACCAAGCGGGTCTTTTGCGCCAGCACCGCCTCGGAATAGTTGGTCGCCATACCGAAAAATGCAATCACCCACATCCAGAAGATCGCGCCGGGGCCGCCAAGCAGGATCGCGCCGCAAGCACCGACGATATTACCCGTACCGACCTGCGCGGCAATCGCAGTTGCAAGTGCTTGGAAGGATGAAATACCGCCCTTTTGCTTTCCGCCCTTCATAGTAAAGTTTCCAAACACGCGGCGGAAGCCCTCGCCAAAGCAACGCACCTGCACAAAGCGTGTTTTCACGGTGTAAAATATGCCTATGCCAACCAACAAAAAGATAAGAATGTAGTCGGAAAGATAGGCGTTGACAGTTTGTACGATTTTCAAAATCACGTCCATAAATACTCCTTCGGCGCTATAAATTTTACGTTTTTCCCGCGCGCCGCCGAAAAAAACAAAAGAAAAAAAGTCGCTGAACAGATCAGCGGCTCCGAGAAAAGTATCACAGACATATTTTTTTGATGAACGTATGTCTGCTCTGTCCTTTCGCCTGAGAGATTCGGACGGAAAGTCCTTGCACCTTCGGCACTCGGCTTGCGAGATTCTCCAGAGCCCCTCCGCCATCGGTTCCGATCGGTTCCGAGGGCTTCAACGGTATGGGAATATTATACCACTTTATATAGCATTTTTCAATGTGAATTTTTAACAAACATATTAACGGTTGCGAGACAGTTTATGTGCAATACTGTGCCAACCTACAGAGCAATGCAGTCAATATAAAATCATTCTGTTTTTTACGGTACGGGTGCCTGCTAAGACCAATGCAATAAATCGTTTATAATGATGTGGCATTTGATAAAACCCGCGTATAGCACGATTGCTACTGTACGCGGGTTTATAATCTTGAGGATAATTGAAATCATCCATTATCGCCACAGTATGACGTTCAAGCAATTGATTTCAAAGTCAACGTCTGCTTGATCACTTGTCGCACAGTCTTTCAAGGGACGCCTTCGCCTCCTCAACACCTTGTGCGGCTGCCTTTTCATACCAAAAGATCGCCAATTTTTCGTCCGCCTCGGGTAGCTCTTCGCCATACTCGCAAGCACAGCCAAGTGCGCACTGCGACTCTGCCTGCCCGTGATCTGCCGAAACCACCAAATATGCAATCGCTTTTTCCATATCCGCAGGTACACCCTTCTTGGTCGCATAACAGGTGGCAAGCAACATTGCACATTCGGGACTGCCCATCTTTATTCCTTCCTCGGCACTTATCGTCGAGTCAATAAAGGCCTCAAAGGGCGCATTATCCTCGTCATCCGGCCAAGCAAGCATTGCGCAATAGGCGTTTGCAAGGCCGTATCCGAGATCGGCGGCTTTCTCCAAAAGCTCAAGCCCCTTGTCCTCATCCGCTTCCACGCCGTCGCCTTCTATGTACGCTTCTGCCAAATCAAAGAGGCGTTCTCCCTCCTCTGTGGCTTGCTTTCTTTCTTCCAATTTCTCGCGTATATCGTCAAGCCCTTCAGCACCATAATTTAACGACAGAATATTTGCCCAACTTGTATCTCCGTCGTTGATTTTTTGATCGTAGGATTCCGATGCCTTTTTGTACCAATATTCGGCGCGTTCAAGACTGCAAAAGTCATAGATCTCGCCATCCTTGTAATATTCACCCATCTGAACCTGCGCCATTTCGAGTCCGTGCTCTGCCGCGTATACTGTATACATCAGCGCCATCGGAAAGCTTTCCTCAACACCCTCACCGTTGCGATAGCAGTTTGCTAACGAAAAAGCCGCGTCAAGGTTGCCAAGCTCATGTCCGCGTCGATACCACTCTGCAGCTTTCTCAAAATCCCGCTCTACACCGCAGTCGTGATCATAATAGCATTCACCAAGCTCGTAGCAGGCAATTCCCGAGCCAAGATCAGCGGCTTTTTCGTAATATTGGAGAGCTTTTGCCTGATTTTCCGCACCGCCTAACGAATTACGGTAAAACTCTGCCATTTCAAGCCACGACGCGCCCGGCTCCTTTTCTGCGCTTTTCGATAAGGTCTTATTAGTTTTTGCTTTTTTTTCGGTACAAGTCGCAGATTGTTGTTTTTCTTTTGCAGAGGCAGATACCGGCACCTCGACACTCGCGGCGGGAGCCACGATGGGATCAGTACCGCAAAGATCGCGCACGATCCGTATTACGTCGCAAAAGGCGCGGTCATTCTCATCCAATTTATTTGGAAAGGCGATCTGGCAGTTACTGAGATAATATTCAAAGCTATCGTTAAGCACCAGATCCTCAAGCTGCAGGGCGAGAATCGGCTTCCGGTAGGAAACCGCGCGCTCGACCTCCTTGTCAACGGCAGAAGATTGCTGGGACGCATTGGTGAGCAGGAGCAAAAAGCAATCGCATCCTCGCACACCGCGAGTGATCGCGCCACCGTAGTTCTCACCGTAGGCGACGCTATATGGCGCCATCCAACTTTGAATTCCTTTGCCAAGGAGCACTTCACGAACCGCATCCGCTTCGGTTCTGTGATTCTGATTATAGCTTATAAAAACGTAACCCATTGATATTCCTCACACGTACACGCCTGAAATAAATTATCAAATTTATTATAACATAAAAATGCAGTTTTGTACATAGCATCTGCGCAAAAAACGGTAAATTATTTTATGAATCGACTCTCGCTGTAAAGATGATTCCGCCTCCGTCGCTTTTGTTTATCTTTATTTAACATTTTCGTGATAGAATATAGAAAACAATCCCAGTTTATTATTTTGGAGGCAATATGTTCAACATTATGATCGTTGAGGACGACAGCAATCAGCGAAAGCTGATGACTACCGTTCTTGAGCAGTACGGATATAACGTTATTCAGGCAGTTGACGGGATCGATGCGTTGGATCAGCTCGACAAAAAGCACGTGGATCTGATCATCCTTGATATTATGATGCCCCGAATGGATGGCTTCGAGCTGACGGACACCCTCCGCCAATCGGGTTGCAACATTCCGATCCTGATGGTCACGGCAAAGCAATCCCCTGTTGACAAGCGCAAGGGCTTTATCATCGGAACAGACGACTACATGACTAAGCCTGTCGACGAGGAGGAGATGGTGCTCCGCGTGGGCGCGTTGCTCCGTCGCTCCAAGATCGCCAACGAGCGAAAGCTGACCGTAGGCTCCACCACCCTTTATTACGATTCCTTCACGGTCGTCTGCGGAAACGTAACAAACGAGCACCCGCAAAAGGAGTTTTTGCTCCTTTTCAAGCTGCTTTCCTACCCCGGCAAGATCTTCACCCGCCGTCAGCTGATGGACGAGATATGGGATATGGACAGCGAAAGCGACGAGAGAACCGTTGACGTACATATCAGCCGTCTGCGTGACAGATACCGCGGCTGTCCCGATTTTGAGATCGTTACCGTGCGCGGACTTGGCTACAAGGCGGTACATCTGAAATGAGAAAAAAGCACGATTTTGAGGACGTAACCGTGAAAAAGATCCCCGAAAGCGAGAGCATATCCCGCGCAAGAAAGCACATCGTCCTTTCTCTTTCGGGAACAAAGATCAAAAAGGTTCACACCATAAGATCGAGATTCGGACTTATCGTTCTGCTTCTGTTCGGAGCCGCGGGCGGTGTGACCGCATTGATCTTTTACGTCCTTCAGCTCTTCTCTTTTTACGATAAGTATTTCAGCAACGGCGCGGTTCTGGTAGCCGCAATGACGCTTACTTTCATTTTTCTCGGTATTATGATGACAGGTGCCACCCTGCGTATCTGGTTCGGGCGAGTCACGAGGATCACCGAGGGCTTGCGAGAGATCGCAAAGGGTAATTTTTCGGCGCGCGTCTCCGAACGTGACCAAAAGGAGGTCATCACCGAGCTTGGCGATCTTGAAAAAACCTTTAATCAGATGGCATCCGATCTTGAGGGCATTGAGATGTTCCGCAACGACTTCATCAACAACTTTTCCCATGAATTCAAGACCCCCATCGTGTCGATCCGCGGCTTTGCGAGACAGCTGCAGAGCGGAAATCTTACCGAGGAGCAAAAGCGAGAGTATATTGACATCATCGTTTCGGAGTCCGAACGGCTTGCTACCATGTCGCAAAACGTTTTGTTGCTGACGAAGCTTGAAAACCAAAGCATCGTCACCGAAAAAACCGAGTTCGATCTTGACGAGCAGATAAGAAACTGCATCCTGCTTTTGGAAAAATCCTGGGAAGAGAAAAACATCGAGCTCGACCTTGAGCTTGATGAGGTTGAATACGTTTTCAACGAGGAAATGCTCTCCCACCTATGGATCAATCTCCTGTCCAATGCCATCAAATTCACTCCCGACGGCGGAAAGATCTCCTGTCGGCTGAAGAAGGAAAACGGCGCTGTAGTTTTTGTGATCCGCGATACGGGCCCCGGTATGACCGAGGAGGTCAAAGCGCGGATATTCGAAAAGTTCTATCAGGGAGACACCTCTCACACGGGAGCGGGAAACGGCATCGGACTTAACATCGTCCAGCGGATCGTCACTCTGGCAGACGGTGAGATCATAGTGGAAAGTGAGCTGCAAAAGGGCTCCGCATTCACCGTAATCCTACCTTAAACGACAATATTTTCTATTTATTGTTGTTTATTCTATCAATTGTTTATTTTTCTTCAAAAAAGCAGGCAGAATCAGCTGTCTGCTTTTTTGACAAAAGGACAATCAAATACCGTCAACAAATCCCATAGTTTTCGGCAAAACAATTGACAAAAGTATAAATTAATGATATAATATAATGAACAGCTCCGCCGAACGGTCGCGCGCGGTCATGCCGAAAGGTCTCCGCGTGAGGAAAGTCCGGGCTTCACAGGGCAGGATAACTGATAACGTCAGCCACGGGTAACCGTCGGGAAAGTGCAACAGAAATAAACCGCCGAAGCTGTCGTGGAGAGTGTAGAAAAAAGCATTTTAATATTTAAAGCCACAAGAATAGCATGAAAGGTTCACAAGGGAACCCCCACTTGTGTGTTCCCCTCTTTCAAAAGCTCGTTAAGCTTTTGAAATTCACCCCTCATGGCGCCTTGAAAGGATAAAGAAATTTCGCCATCTGCGGATGGCGACCAACGCTCCGCGCGTTGGTTCAGCGGTCGCTTTTTGGAAAAAGCGACGCAAAAACTTTCCAAGCTTTTTGTTTTTGCTTATTGTTCTGTGCCCTCCACGCCAGCTCCGGTAAGGATGGAAAGGCGAGGTAAGAGCTCACCCACTCCTATGGTAACATAGGTTTGCTGTAAACCCTATCCGAAGCAACACCCAGGGGGAAGTCGCCCGTCTCCGCAAGGATACCCCTCGGTGGCACGACGCGTAAGCGTCGGAGCTTTTCGGTGACGAAAAGCAAAGATTGATGACCGTTTAAGACAGAACCCGGCTTACAGACGGAGCTGTTCAAATTCACAGAAAAAAAGGATATATATGAAAATTGGATTTGTTTCTCTCGGATGTCCCAAAAATCAGCTTGACACCGAGGTTATGCTTCACGAAATTGCCTCCGCAGGACACGAGATCACGCCCGAAGAGACCGAGGCTGACATCGTGATCATAAACACCTGTGCTTTTATCGAATCGGCAAAAAAAGAAGCCATCGACAACATTCTTGACATCGCATATCTGAAAAAGCACCACTCGCTCAAGGGCATCATCGTAACGGGATGTATGGCCGAGCGTTACGGCAAGGAGATCCTCGAGGAATTCCCCGAGGTAGACGCGGTGCTTGGCGTCGGCAGTATTCACAGCATCGTGGAGGCTGTGGAATCGGTAGCCGAGCATGCAAGCAAGAAGCGCAAAAAGAGCGACCCCGACTGCCGCTATTATTCCCACGAGGACAAAAACACCGTCAAGCTCGGCGGCGACAGAATTCTGACGACCCCCGATTACGCGGCATACCTGAAGATCAGCGAGGGCTGTGACAACCGTTGCACCTACTGCGCGATCCCCGACATTCGCGGATGCTTCCGCAGCCGTCCTATGGACGAGCTTGTTGCAGAGGCAAAGGATCTGGACGGTCTCGGCGTCAAGGAGCTGACAATTATTGCGCAGGACACCACACGCTACGGCATCGATCTTTACGGCAAGTACTGTCTTGATGAGCTTTTGCATAGAATTACAGAGGAGACAAGTATTCCCTGGATCAGAGTTCTCTACTGCTACCCCGACAAGATCACAGACGGTCTTATCGAGGAGATGAAGAACAATCCTCGCATCCTTCCCTACATCGACCTTCCCCTTCAGCACATCAGCGACAAGGTGTTGAAGAGAATGAACCGTCACGGCAACGGAGCGCTGATCCGCGAGGTGCTTGCGAAGCTCAAGAAGGAGATCCCCAACGTCACGATCCGCACCACCTTCATCGTAGGCTTCCCCGGCGAGACCGAGGAGGATTTCAATGAGCTTGCGGAGTTCATCAAATCCGAGAGATTTGACCGCGCGGGCGTATTCACCTACTCTCGCGAGGAAGGTACACCCGCATACGACTTCCCCGATCAGATCGACGAGCAGGTCAAGCTCGACCGCGAGGACATTCTGATGCGCTCGCAGATGCTGATCAACGAGGAAAAGAACAAGGAGAAGATCGGCAAGGTCATCGACGTTCTTTGCGAGGACTACGATCCCGTCAGCGAGTTTTACTTCGGCAGAAGCGCCGCAGACGCACCCGAGATCGACGGCAAGGTCTTCTTCAAGTCCGAAAAGAAGATAGCCCCCGGTGAGTTCGTCAAGGTCAAGGTTCGCCGCGTTGAGGACTACGATCTCTGCGGCTTCGCTTTGCAGTGAGGAGGCGCGTTCGATAACCTTTTTAGGCAAAAAGGTTATCGAGCTCTCCAAAAGCCTTCAATAAGGATAGACCTAAAAGTAGCCGGTTTAGGTTATGAAACGGTGAAACTTCACCCGCGCTTCTCTGCTACCGTGTTGCAAGCAGAATTTTAGCGTTTGCTTTACAATGAATTAACTAACAGAAAGGCATTGATTATGAAAATGAACCTTCCAAACAAGCTGTCGGTGCTCCGACTCATTATGGTTCCGATCTTTATGGTCGTTATGCTCCTTCCCGTATTCACGGATTTTTCCGCAACGGCAGATATGATCCTGACTCTTACGGGCGCGTTCCTATTTATCGCCGCGTCCCTTACCGATATGCTTGACGGCAAGATCGCAAGAAAGTACAATCTCGTCACCGATTTCGGCAAGTTTATCGACCCTCTCGCCGACAAATTTATGGTCATCGGCGCGATGATGTGCATTTTCTTTACCAATGCAGGCAACATCCGTATGTTCACCCTCTATTTCGCGGCTCTCGTGGTAGTAGTATTCCGTGAGCTTGCGGTCACCGCTATCCGACTTATCGCAGCTTCAAGCAAGGAAAAGGTTGTCATCGCGGCGAATATGCTTGGCAAGCTGAAGACCGTTACCCAGATCGTTGCCATCTGCGCGGCGATCATTGAGCCCGTGATCTACGGCGCGCTGAAGCTTGACGTCAAGCTTCTCGGCTTCCCTCCCATCACGCTTGTGACCACCGTTCTGATGATCTATCTCACCATCCACTCCGGCATCAACTACATAGCAGGTGCTTGGAAATATCTTGATCCTCAAAAATGATTTCAAGGCTTCTCGGGGGGAGTGGATCCCCCCGAACCCCACCCTTTCCCCAAAACCTCAAAACAAATTATTTTTAAATCAAAAGCATCATTGTTATAAGGAGAATAGCGTGAAAGGTACTTCCAGCTAATAGGTAATTTTACCGCAAGGCGGTGTAGTGATCTCCACTACTCGCCTGTGGCGTAATTCACGCACGAATTTTGCCTTATCGGCAAAATTCATTGATTACTATATTATGCCGCCGTGTGCGGCGGAATGGAGATTAAAATGTTTAAGAATCTTGGCGTACAGCTTTACACAATCAGAGATTTTATGAATGACCCCGCCTTTGCGGACGTTGCCTTCGGCAAGCTTGCAGAGATGGGCTACACCGAGGCGCACACAGCGGGAAACGCTTTTGACGCAAAGCTTTTCGGAGAGCTTCTCGCAAAGCACGGTATTAAGATCATCGGCACGCACTACGACGGAGGCGCGATCTTCAACAAGCCCGAGGAGACCATTGAAGTCCACAAAATGTGGGGCACCACCACCGTTGGTATCGGCGGTATGCCTATGCCTCCCAGAACCAACCTTGACGAGCTGAAGAAATTCATTGCCGACTGCAACCGCATAGCCGAGATCTACGCGAAGGCAGGCATGAAGCTGAGCTATCACAACCATCACTTTGAGTTCGTTCGCATCGACGGCTACAAGACGGTTATGGACTATCTTTACGAGGGTCTTGACCCTGCCACCACATCCTTTGTTCTCGACACCTGCTGGGTTTCCGCAGGCGGCGGCGACGTTGTGGATTGGATTGAAAAGCTTGAAGGCCGCATCGACATTCTCCACCTGAAGGATATGACCCTGAAGATGAAGAACGGCGTTTATCAGCCCGAGATGTGTGAGATCGGCTACGGTAACCTCTCTTGGGATCCCATTATGGCGGCTGCCGAAAAGATCGGTGTCAATCATTACATTGTTGAGCAGGACGCTTACTTTACAGGCTCCCCCTTCAACAGCCTCAAAATGAGCGCGGATTACTTGAAAAAGTATATGATTTAACAAACAGATTGCGGGGGAACCTTTTGTGAACAAAAGGTTCCCCCGCACCCCTTTCCAAAAACCTTAAAGCATTCGGTTTTCAAGATTTAAAATGACGCTCAACTAAAAAAGTTATATTAGTATAAATTCAAGCAACGAGTCGATAACAGATACGGATTTATTGAATCAAGCCCCCAACAAATCGCTTCGTAAACTCGGTCAGCGCGGCGAAATCCATGGCATTTTTATAGATATCCTCCAGCAAAAAGTGATAGACCTTCGCCTCGCTCAATGCGTGCAGCGCGCCGTCAAGGCAATCCTGATAGAGCCTTGTGGCGTAACGCAATTCCCCTCTCACCCGACGCAGCCTTTCCGCGCGGATAAATCTTTTGGGGTTCACGGTTTTACCGCTATCGTCTGAGTCGTAGTCATCCCCTTCTGCAAGCAAAAACGCGGTTCTATTGTCCTCGATAAAGATTCCGTCAAGGTGCCTTGGGTCTACGGGATCGTAGGACAGCCGCACCGTCACAGCTTTTCCCCGCAGCGCTTCACCCACAGCGTCAAGAATCACCTGCCCAACGCCATAAAAGCCACCGACCCAAAAGATTCTGTCCGCATTGACTTCAAAGCTGTCAAAGCGGTGCTTTCCCGTCATAGCAACCGCCCGCAAGATCACAGGCTTTGTATGTAAAGTGCCAACGGGAAGGTCAAGAGATCTGACCATTCTTTCAGCCGCGCCCCTCAGCTTTTCCATATCCGTTGCACTCCGCAAAAGCGAATCGGTCACAGCACGTAAATTCCCGCAGGAGCGCAGGTAGTCGTAAGCCCGCTTATATGCGGCGCTTTTTTTGTTTGACAGCGCAAAAATCTCGTTTTTTTGCTCCCCAAGCAATTCCGAATTCCAAAACTGCCCTAAATTGACGATCTCTTCCTTTACCCCGGGGTGCGTGGGCTCCCATACGTGGGGAGCGGTTCCGTCAAGGATCCCGATGTGCTTCCCTTCTTTTTCTATCAATACCCCGTCAAGCGAGCTTGGGTCGGAGGAGCAATAATAATACTCCACATGGTGTCCCTTTTGGATCGCCTCGGATGCGCATTTTTTCATAAAGCTTGATTTTCCCGTGCCCGGACCGCCCTTGATCACGTACAGCCTGTCGACGTCGCCAAAGACGTCGGGAAAATAATTTCGGAATCCCTCCGAAGAATTGGATGCCGCGAAATATTTGTGTTGCATAAAACGTTGTCCTTTCTGCCGTTAAGACTTCTTTCTGTACATTTTATGCAACAGACGGCTTGTTTGTTTTCATTATTTTAATTATTCTGTAAATTGCAATTTATAGGTTAGATTTATATGTTCATTTCAGCTGGTGACAGAAAATGAACATAATAACCTCACCAAAATTTAAACACTCACCCATCCACACAAACCGCGAGGGAGACCTTTTTAGTCTCCCTCATAAAATTATTTTCTCGCCGTGATGGTAATATTCACAGGCTCGATTCCCGTGTATTCGTAGACAACGGTATTGATCTGCGCAAGCTGTGCGGGTGTCAGCTCACCGGAGCACTTTACCACGATGCTTGCCGTCTCGCCGTTGATCACGGCAACACACTGCTCAAAGCCCTTGGAAACGATCACCGATTCAATGTCCGCCTCCTGCTTCATTTCAAGAGAAAGCTGCTTGATCTCTGCAACCGCCTCGGCTTTTACCTCATCGGTAGCGTTCTGATTGTCAACTACGGCATTGAGCACCTCAAGCGCCTCATCGCGCGCTCTCTGACGGCTGACCTGTACGGTTGCGAAGTAGCTGTCGGTAACGGATGCGGCGTCGGTCTCTGCCTCGTCGCCCGAGGTGGGATTCTTGGAGTTGTCAAGCTCGCCCGACATCCCCGTGCTGCCGCTATAAGTATAGCCGTCGCCGTTGTCATCGGAGAAGAACATCCAATTCAGCCACACAGCCGCGCCGATCAACACCACCGCGCACACGATGATCAGATTCCTTTTTCCCGCCTTGGTAAAGAAATTCTTTACCGCCTTGATTTTGTCATTAACTGCCATTCTTTCTGTCCTCCCGGGAGTATTTTATGGTTAGCCGAACGGGAGTCGAACCGAATTGCCCGACGACGGTGCATTTTCGCATCTTTCGGCGTGCTTTCGCTCGCAAGATTTCTAAAACCAACTCGGTTCGACTCCCGTTCGGCTACGCTACATTATATTGAATCGGCCTTTATGATATGCATCATTTCCAAAATTTGTGAGAAAACAAAGACCGTTATTTCCCCTCCGACACGTACACCCTCGTCAGGGGCAAGCCGTACGTCGCTGACAGCAGCGCGGCGATCTCATTCCGCACCGATGCGCTTCCGCCCGTGTCGCAGACCACGCCGATGCCCGACAGCTGCGGCAGGCTTTCGCCAATATAAAGCGCGTGAGAATTGGAACCGCTCCCGATGATCACGTATTCGCATTTATCCGTACTGCCCGATTGGGTATTCTGTGCGTAGATACTGCCGCCCAAGCCGTCAAAGAACACCACCGCGGTCGCATTCTTCACACCCGACACGCTCCTGCAAACATCCTCTACCTCCCGCCGTACCGTCTCCTTATATTGCAAAAATACAACTTGACGGTCCTGCGCCTCAACGTCTCCGCCTGCCTGCTCACCTTCCTTTTCAGATAAGCCAAAGCTTCCGATCAAAAGCAACGCAATGCCCACCGCAAAGCCAATGATGATCAGCTTCAGCATCCCATTCTTTTTCATATGATGCACAGCACCCGCCACCTCGTTGGATCGATCCCCCATACCGTCCCATCCTTTCTCTCAACCGATCGCCGTCACGACCTCACAGCCGAACAGCTCTTGCAAATAGCCTTCCATCGCGCCGGTGTCCTTCCAGATCGCCGAGCCGTACAGCGTAACGAATATGCGCTTCAACCGCCGACCACCGTCCGCTTCCTCCGTCACGCTCACAGAAACCCTTATCTCATCCTCTGCAATATCAAAGCGCTCGGATAGCATCCTTGCGATTCCCGATTCGGTCTGTTCAAGCTCTGCCGACAGAAAATTTCCCTCAAAAATGCTTTCGTATTCAGGCGTCACGCTCTCCGTCCGTGGAATCAGATTTTGCAGATCCAACTCCTTCAAGCCTTGGATCATCGAAAGGATCGGCGAGATACAGACCGCGATGAGAACAAGCCCTACCGCAAATCGCACCGTCCTCCCGATACCGCCGCCCTCACCCTCCGGTGTCAGCGTCGTGATCACCGATCCCACCAAGCCAACGGTGATGACCGTAATAATATATTCCTTCATTTTTCACCCCACAGCAGAGGCTGTTGTCGCAAAGATTCCCATAGCGATCAAGAAGACTGCCGCCGCCAAGACCGCCACGCCCTCAAGGTATCCGTATAAGCCCTCCAGCTCACCAAGCAGCCTCTGCTCGCTCCCACATCCAAGCATACCCGCCACAAATGCCGCCAAGGACAAAATCCCCCGCATAACCGCCAGCTCCAACAGCACGGGCAAAAGCATCAAAAGCAGAGAGATCATCCCGATCACCCCCACCGAGCCGCGGATCAGCTCTACCGAGGCCGCCATCGTTCCAAGCGTGGACGACACCGTACCGCCCGAGATCGGAACGAATCCCGACACGGCAAGCTTCACCCCTCGCATTGCAATGCCGTCTGCCTTTGCCGTAATTATGCTCTGTGCCCCAAGCGCCGTTGTCAGAAGCATCATAACAAAGCCCAACGAGGTCGTGTACCATTTTCTGATCCTGCCCGAAAGATTCTGCCCCACCAACGCTCCGGCGCCGTCAAAGGCCGACAGCATCGACAGAGAGAGACAGACGCAAAAGACGGGGATCACCGTTTTGGCGCAAAAGAACTCACAAACGGCAAGGATCACGGAAAGCGACGCCGAGGCAGAAGCCGCTGCCGTCAGATTTCCTCCCATGGCGTACAAAACTCCCGACAGCGGCAAAAACGAGGCAACCGCAGAGAGCAGAGCTTGAAAATAAGCTTCGATATGCAGAAGTGACGCCACGGACACCTCGGCAATTACACAATACGTACTGAGCCGCACGCACAATTCAACGGTTTTGTTCGTCCCCGCGGCAAAGCATCCGCCAAGCAGATACATCACAGCCGCAAGGATCACGGTTCCGCAAAGCAACGATAGGGTCGGCAGGAGTCTACCTACGCTTTCTTCAAGCAATTCACCCAACACCGACAGCAAATATTCGGGATTGCTGACCCTTTGCGCGGCATCGCTGACCGCGTCACTATCAGAGGATTCCGCGCCGTCAGGCAAGATATCCGACACCGTGTCGGGCAAGGAATCGATAAAGCTTCCATATTCCTCAGGCATCGTGCCGTGCTCTTCGCCATCCTCCGCGCCAACGCTCACAGCCCCCGCCCAAAGGATCAGCAAGCACAGAACAAGCCAAGCCGCAAAAGAGCGCATTCTTCTTTTTATCATCATTTTTACACCGTTTCCAGAAGCGAGGTCACGATCCCGATGATCTCGCGCACAAGGGGCAAGGCAAGCATCAAGATCTCCGCCTTGCCGCCAAGCTCCACGTAGTTTGCAAGCGTTCCCTCTCCGCAGTCGCGGCAAACCGACGCGCAAACGTGAGTCAATACGGCAACGCAGAGAGCGCGCAAAAGCGTCGTCAGATACGTTGCCGTCGCTTGTGTCTCATAAACCTCCCGCAAATACGAGATGATCGGAGCAAGCCCGAGACAGCATCCCCCCGCCAACACGATCCCCGCCATGATCCTGACAAGGATAGCAAGATCGGCGCCCCACTTCTTCAACAGCATCACCGCCATCGTCGCGATCAGCGCCACACCGAATATCTTAAAGACAAGCTCCTCCATCAGAATCCGAAAACCGAGATCACAAGCTCAAACAGCTTTTCGATCTCCCCTATCAGCATGATCAACACCACGATGATGCCCGCTACGGTAACAAGCATGGACTGCTCGTCCCTGCCCGATTTGGACAGGATCTGCGCCGCCGCGCTGACAAGGATTCCCACTCCTGCTACCTTCAATATAAGTCCGATATCCAACAATATTCCTCCATCCGCTCCTTTTGAGCCGAGTCTTATCAAATCACCACAGCAATATCATCAGGCACAAGGCAAGACAGATACACAGCGCGCTCCCCACACGGCTTTGCGCATTTACCCGCTCCGCGATCTGATTGCGCCTGCTTTCCAATACCGATATATAGTGCTCGCATCGCCTCACCTGCTCCTCTCTGAAGATCGATCCGAATTCCGCCGTGAAGGCAGCGACCTGTCGCAAGCCTTCCTCATCAAGATAGATGCGACATTCCTCGATCAGCTCCTCAAGAGAGCTTACACCCGTAGAGCAGTTGCAATCCCTGCAGATCTCGGGAGGCAACGAGCCCAAAATATCCGAAAGCGGTCTCGCATAGCAATCCACCTGCCCCTTGACGTAAAAGATCAGGGCGAGGATGCCGTCCACCGTTCGGAGCCGTCTGCGTTGATATTGACAGATCGCAACGGCAAGAATGATCCCCGTCAAAGCCAATATCAAGCTTCCAATCAGCTTTGCCGTCATCACAATTCCCCCTTCTTCCCTTCGGCGTCCTCCCAGAGGCAGACGTCGTATGCAAAATCCATATTGCCCGATCTTTTTATCCCAACGTACGCCCCGAAGATCCTCGCCTCGTGAAGCAGGCGGATGCCCGTTCTTGACAACAGCTCTCCAACACCGGAGGCGTGCGCGGACGCAATCAAGGGAACACCGCAATTATGCGAACTGACCAACGCCATCGCCTCCTCATAATCCCCGATCTCGTCACAAACGATGACCTGAGCGGAAAGGGTTCGCGTGGCGATCTCGATGCCAAGCCTGCGCGGGTATCCCGAGAGCACGTCAAGACAGCTTTTTGCTCCGTCTGCGGAAAACGACAGCTCACCTCTGGTGTCGATCACCGCGGTGCGCAACGGATTCTTCCCCGATGAAAGCACCGCGATCACACCTCGCAAAAGAGTTGTTTTCCCCACTCCGGGCGGAGCGTAGATCAGCACCCCTCGCGTAAGATCAAAGCGGCGGATCAGATCGCATATCGGCTCCCCCACCCGTCTTGTCCTGTGCGGAAGTCGAATCGCCAACGACGTGATCTCATGCACGCCGATCACCCGCTCGCCTTCGCTTGCCGCCCTTCCCGCAACGCCAACGCGCACACCGTCGGACAGCGACACGTATCCCTGCTTAATGGTATCGGTGTAAGCATATAGTGAGCCCGAGCACATCTGCGTCAGCACGGCTTCAATCTCCGCGCCGTCCAGAACGGTTGCAAGCATTCTGTTGCCCGTGGGAAGCGTTATGGAGGCCTGTCTGCCGCGGCGCAAGCGTATCTCCTCGATGGCTCCGCCCTCCCAAGCCCTTCCGATCTCGTCGACAAGGCGGTACGGCAATGCGGATAACACCGATAAGGGAACCTCTTCCGCAAGCTCCCGCCTCGGTCTGATATGTACGATCTGCATTCCCTCACCGCCCTTCAAGGACAGTATATGTGGCAGAGATGGTTTTCAGAACGGGTTGTAAAAAAACGGTGATTTGCGATTTATCGGTGAGTAAACATATCGTAGGGCGGGGGTTTATCTCCCGCCGTGACGAACGATAAAACCTATGTAGCGGCGGGAGCAAGCCCCCGCCCTACGGTTTGGAATGTCGCTCAACTCACCAACAAATCATAATTTGAACAATGAATCAGTTTAATCAGCAGGCGACGTTGCAGAACAGGCTCCCTTATACGTAGCCGATAGTATTAGAGCTGTGCCCATAAAAGATATCCCCCCGTTTTTTCACGGGGGGATATCTCTTATAAATAATTTCATTAAAATCACCCATAAATCGGCTCAAAATCCTCTGCGGGATGCTTGCACCAAGGGCACTTGAAGTCAGCGGGAAGCTCTGCGCCTTCATATTCGTATCCGCAGATCTTGCAGCGCCAGCCCACGATCTTCTTCTCTTCCGCCTTTTCCTCAGTAGTATGCGCTTCCTTCTCAACGGGAGCCTTGGGCTTGATATTTGCAAAGTAATATGCATACGTCACGGAAGGCTTGTCGGAAAGCACCCTTGCCTCGGTCACATCGGCTACAAACAGCGTATGCGTGTCAAAATCGCGGCTGTAAATGACCTTGGCGGAAATATAGGAGTTTGACTGCGCGGTCAGATACTTCAAGCCGTTTGCGCTTTCGGCAACGGCATCAAAGCCGTCAAGCTTATCGGTATCGCGTCCGCTTGCAAAGCCAAAGCGCTTGAAAATATCAAAGGTTGCACTCTCGTCAAGAACAGACAGATTGAACACACCGGTTTTGGCAATGGTTGCGCAGGTGTAATTATCCTTATTCACAGCAATGGTAATGCGCTTGGGGGTATCGGTCAGCTGAACCGTCGTGTTGATGATACAAGCGTTATCCTTCTTGCCGTCGTTGGTAAAGAGCGCGAACAATCCGTAGGAAAGCTTGAACATCGCTTTCTTTTCGATCTCGCCCACCGCAACGCTCTGTACGGGGAGCGTCGCCTCGATGGCATCGGCAAGCGCGCGCAGCTCATCAAGCGTATTGCTCTTCACAGCGGAACGGACGGTTACCGTGTTTTCAATCACCGCAGTATCCTTGATCTTGGACACAAGCTCACGCATCTGCTTACCCGATGCAGGTGCCCAGGAGCCGTTTTCAATGAAAGCAACCGTACGCTTCTTTACGTTGTGCGCCACGACGTCGTAAAGCAAGGATTCCATATTGACAAATATGCCCGCGTTATACGTGGTGGAAGCAAACACAACGTGGCTGTATTTAAAGATCGCGGAAATGATCTCGGAGGCGGGAGTGACCGACACGTCAAACATCACGGTCTTGATTCCCTTCTCGCGGAGCATAGTCGACAAAATTTCTGCCGCGTTCTCGGTATTTCCGTACACCGAAGCGTATGCGATCACAACACCGCTTACCTCGGGAGTATAAGTCGCCCATTTCACGTATTTTTCAACGAAATATCTGATATTCTCACGCCAAACGAAGCCGTGGAGAGGGCAAAGAAGCTTGATATCAAGTCCCGCCGCCTTTTTCAGTACGGATTCCACCTGTGTGCCGTATTTTCCCACGATATTGGTGTAGTATCTTCTGGCTTCTTCCAGATAATCGCGATCGAAATCCACCTCATCGGCAAAAATAGCACCGTTGAGTGCACCGAAATGACCGAACGCGTCGGCCGAGAACAGGATTCCGTCTGTCATCTCATAACTCATCATAACCTCGGGCCAATGCACCATAGGAGCGTTGACAAAGGTCAGCTTGTGTGCGCCAAGCTCAAGAACGTCGCCCTCGTTCACAATATGTGCGCGGGAGTCGATGTCAAATTCAAAAAACTGCTTGATCATACCCGCGATCTTTGCGTTGCACACGATCTTCGCCTCGGGATAGCGGCGAACGAACTCACCCATGGTAGCCGCGTGGTCGGGCTCCATATGGTGGACCACAAGATAATCGGGCTGTCTGTCACCGAGCACGTGCTCAAGATTCTCAAAAAACACGCGGGAAACAGCCTTGTCTACGGTATCGAAAACCGCAATTTTTTCGTCCTCAAGAACGTAAGAATTATAAGATACTCCGTCGGGCACGGAATAAACGCCCTCAAACATCGCAAGACGGCGATCGTTTCCGCCAACCCAAGTCAGAGTGTCGGTAATTTTTCTTGTACAGTACATATCGATTCCTTTCCAAACTTCAATTATAATATAGATTATTTACCAAGCCTACGGCTTTTATTTAGCGATAGATCCGATCAAGCTCCTCCGATCGCATACGGAGAAACGCTATGACCATATAAACGGTGGTTGCCACGGCAAGTATTACCGTGATTGTTATCGTGATGGGCTCCCATATCGTTCCCTCACCGCAGGTCGGCACCACCGCACCGCAGAAATTAAATACCGCGTGCAAGATCACGCAAAGCCAAAGGTTTGCGGTCTTCAGAAGCACTACAGAGCACATCGCGCCGATCAGAAAGCTGTATCCGATCTGCATCAGCACGGCTACGGGAGACGCGCCGAAAAACACGTTGACAAAATGGACCGCTCCAAACACCGCCGAGGAAAGCACGATCGACCAGAACTGCCCCTTTTTAGTTGTTCTTCTCTTTTCCAAGAATCCAAGGAGAACCACACCGCGAAAGCAGGTCTCCTCAAAAAGTCCCACGCAAAAGCACTCCGCGAAAAGCAACCACACCATCCACGAAGGAGAATTTACCGTTGCGATCCCCGACAAAAGCGGATAGATCGGCAGGTTGTTCACCACCACCGCGATGGCAGGCAACGCAAATAAGATCGCTCTCCCAAAGGGCTTGCGGAATGGATTCATCACCTTATAACCAAGATAGATCAACAGCGTAATGAAGATCACGCCGCCGATGGCGCGCGTCAGCGTCATCTCCACCAGATCTTGGACTGCAGGATCGTCAATCTCTCCGAAAAGCTTCTCC
Source organism: Clostridia bacterium (assembly GCA_017462125.1). Next base: position 20,085 of record JAFTRQ010000127.1, read on the forward strand.
ACGCCAAAGAACTCACAGAGCAAAAGCAGCAGCACGGAAACCACTGTTATGAGAATGCAAATCTTACGCTTCATCCCGATCCTCTTTCACCACAGCCGATTCCGCAGCCGATTCTGCAGCCTGCTCGGCATTCCGTTCAATGCGGTTGCAAATATAGCGCTCAAGAAAGATCAGACCAACGCCTGCCAGCACCATCAAAACAGCAATAAACTGCGAAGGAGTCAGGCTGGTAAAGGAGATAGAGCCGCGGTAATCGCGCCGCAAATACTCCACAACAAAGCGCCATACACCGTAAACCATCACGTACACCGAAAGGTTATAGCGCTTGCCGTCTCTTGCCCGCATAAAGAGCAATGCGAAAAGAGCAAAGAGGAAGATCGCCTCAAAAAGCTGAACGGGAACGTATTTCCGATAACCCATATCGCCGTACATCAGAATTCCGAGCCAGCTGTCGGTGGGTGCTCCGTGGCAACAGCCTGCCGTCAAGCATCCGATCCGTCCGAAGGCATGCGCCACAACGATGGAAGGCGCGCCGCAACGGGCAATATTGAAAAAGTTGTTTTTATGGTAGCCCTTGAGCGCATCGGTCTTGAAAACAAGTCCGCCAAAGCCGAAATAAAGCACGAGAAACACGGTAACTCCGCCAATCAAGCCGCCGTAAAACGTTGCGCCCGTATTGGTCACGATCTCAAATTTTCCCGTGCTCTCCACGTTATAGAGCGCCTGGAACAGGATCGCCGAGCCAAAGCCCAGAGCGATCGCCATCACACCGACGATCATAGAATAGCTCTGTAGCTTATTCTTGATCCTTGAGCGGTCTGCAAGATAACTGAATGAAAAAAAGCAGGCAATGATGCCGACGCAGATCAAAAGATCGTACAGCGTCAAGCCAAATACTATTTTATGGGGATACATACGCCCTCCTCACCGTAGTTTAAAATTGAAACGCTTCATTCCGTCCTTGATCCGTCAAAGACAGAATGAAAAGCTTCAACATCTTACATACTTATGCTTGTCTGCCCATCGGGCAGACAAGCATAAGCGGTTTGTTTATTCTTGATTCATCATGCGTTCCGCAAGCTCTTCCTTTGTGATCAGGATCTTTCTCGGCTTGTTTCCGTCGGCAGGACCGACCATTCCCATCTCCTCAAGACGGTCAATGATCTTCGCCGCTCTGCCGTAGCCGACCTCAAGTCGTCTCTGCAGAAGCGAAGTGGAGATCTTACCCGCGTCGATAGCAAGCTCCGCCGCCTCAAACAGCTTGGGATCCTCCTCACCTGCGCCTCCCTTGAAGTCGCCGCCGGAGCCACCGCTCTTTTCGGGAGCATTTCCGCATTTTGCGGCTTCCATTTCGATAAGATTCTCAAACTCATTATCGTAAATAACGGGAGCATTATTATCGCGAACGTAATCCACGACCTTCTCAACCTCTTCGTCGCTGACGAAGGTTCCCTGCACTCTCTGGGGCTTCGCCGAGCCGACGGGCGCGTAAAGCATATCGCCTCGTCCGCAAAGCTTTTCGGCTCCAACGGTATCAAGGATCGTTCTCGAGTCAACACCCGACATAACCGTAAAGGCAATACGGGAAGGAATATTGGCCTTGATCAGACCTGTAATAACGTCAACCGAAGGACGCTGTGTACCGACGATCAGGTGAATACCCGCGGCTCTCGCCTTCTGTGCGATACGGACGACGGCTGTTTCGACCTCGTCCTTTGCGGTCATCATCAGATCGGCAAACTCGTCGATAATAATGACCATTCTGGGCATATAAGGCTTATCGGGATCGTTCTTGGTTACTTCATTATAGCCCGTAATGTTACGGACACCAACCTCCTCGATCAGCTCGAATCTCTTTTCCATCTCGTTGACCGCGCTGTTGAGCGCACCCGCCGCCTTCTTGGGATCGCTGACGATACGGCAGCAGAGATGAGGAATATCCTTATAGATCTTAAACTCAACCTTTTTGGGGTCGATCAGAAGAAGCTTGACCTCGCTGGGCTTGGCGTGGTACAGAATACTCATAATGATAGAGTTGATACATACCGACTTACCCGAGCCCGTAGTACCCGCAACCAGAAGGTGGGGCATCTTTTCAATATCGAATACAACGGGCTTACCCGAAACGTCTGCGCCGAGACAAGCCGCAAGCTTGCTCTTATGGTTCACGAAATCGGGATTTTCAATCAAATTACGCAGCTTGACGGCCGTGGACTTATCGTTGGGAACCTCGATACCCACGGCGGCCTTACCGGGGATCGGAGCCTCGATTCTGACGCCCGATTTTGCCAACGCCATTGCAATATCGTCGACAAGTCCCGCGATCTGACGGACACGGACACCTGCCTCCGGCTTGATCTCGTATCTTGTAATGGTAGGACCGCAGGAGCAAGTGATCTCTCTGATCGGAATTCTGAAATCCTGAAGCACGTCGCGAAGGAGCTGTGCATTTTGCTCGATTTCAGCGGGATCCGAGGAATATTTGGAGGGTCCCATTTCCAAAAGATCAACAGGCGGGAATTTGTATTCGGGGATCGGAGCAGGCTCGGACTTCTCACCAAGGAATTGCTCCTCGTGGGTCTCGGTCTGCGCGCGGAACTCGTCCGCCGATTTGATCTTCTTATTTTGCACCGCGGGAGTAAAGACCTCACCCGTATTCTTGTCAACGATGAGCTGCTCCTCGTCCTCGGAATCAAAGCGATCGGACACCAAGTCGTCAACCGTACCCATACCTCTCGCGCGGGCACGTGTATCCTTGGGATTTACGAACACCACGGTCTCGGCAGCGGCATCCTCGTCAGCCTCGGCAGGAAATACCTGCTCTGCGCCGAGCTCATCCTGCTCGTCAGCATCAAGCTTCTCCCTGCGAGAGGTCTTGATATGATCGGTATGCTTTCCGCTCTCCTCGGGGAATGCGGTCAAGGTCAGCTTGTCCTCATCCTCCTCGGCATCCGCAAGCTGGGAGACGTGAGCGTCGTCCTCGTCCTCATCCATGCTATCGGTCACACGGATCACACAATCGTCCTTTTTCATTTCAGCGGGGATCACCAAAGCGGTGCCGTCCTCGTCATCCTCGTGCTGCTCTGCAACAGCCTTAGCCGTCGCCTTCTCTGCCGCCGCGCGCTCACGCTCAAGCCTTGCCTGCTCCTTCGCCTGCTCGCGCTCGATGCGTTCCTGCTCTCTGGCCTGCTCGCGCTCGATTCTCTCCTGTTCCTTTTGCGCGGCTCTCTCTTCCTTTTCTCTTTCTCTGCGCTCGCGAAGCTCGATCTCTTTTTCAAGCTTGCGCTCCTTGCGCCGTTCCTTGCCCTTTTCACTTGATGCCTTGATCTTTGCGGCAAGCCACAGCACCACCTCAACGGGTGTGGTTCCAAAGAGGAACAGCACGATCGGGATCAGGATCGCTATCAGAACGAAGGTCGTGCCCACAACGTTCATCAGGGAGACCAACGCATAGCTGACAAAGCCGCCGATGACACCGCCACCCTCAAGCGCCGCGCCATCCCAATACAGAATGGATATATTGTTGGCAAAGGCTTCTCTGCCGTCACCCATATTCTCAAACACGTGGATCAATGCCGAGCAAACCGTCGCCGCGATAAACGCAAGCACCGCGTTCAATGCCACGAACGAGCGGCGATTATAGTTTTTCCAAAAGATCACGAACAAAAACAGCAGCACGGGCACGGCAAACGCCGCAGGACCAAGCACACCCATAAAGAATACGCTTACCCAATAGCCGAAAAGGCCAAGCGTATGCTCGTCCTGTCGCTCCTCCTCGTGCAAAATATTGCCGGGATTACAGAACAGATTCGTGATAAAGCAGAGCAACAGCAGCACTGCCAGCACCGCGAATATGTATGGGATAAGATGGTAGGCAAAGGGCTTTTTGGCACTCTTTGCCTTGTCGCCCTCCTTGGAATAGCTTTCCTTTGCTTTTGCTTTTTTCTTTTTGATGTCAGCCATGATAGGTCCTTTCGTAGGGGTAATTTTCTCTGTTGAGAGCGTCTTAAAGCGTTTTGAATCAAGCTCGCGCTTTGGGGAACACTAACCTTAAAACGTATCTCGACGCCACGCAATCACATTTATAATATTATAACATATAAATTTAATTTTGTAAAGTACGTGCGCGAGGATTTTTCTATATTTTTCTGCACGGAATTTCAAATTATTACGACGGTGAGGAGACAGGATCATGAAAGAAAAAAAGAAGGCAATATTGCTCATCCCCATAGCGGCAATATCGGGCTTTTGCAACGCATTGCTGGGAGCCGGCGGAGGGATCCTTCTCTCGCTGACCCTGGGAAAAATATATGAGGACACGATTCCCGACAGGCGCGACGTGCTTGTCAATGCGCAAGCCTCGATGATCGCGGGCTGTGCCCTGTCTGCTTTCATCTACACCTCACGTGACGGGCTCGATCTCGACCGTTTTTCTGTGTTCGCGATCCCCGCGATCATCGGAGGTGTGATCGGCAGCATCCTGTTGACGAAGATCAACGCGAAGGCGATCGGCAGGATCTTTGCCCTGCTCGTGATCTGGTCGGGGCTGCGGATGCTGCTCCGAGGCTGATCGAAAAAGCGTACGGAGGTAACAATGAACGAAACGTTTGGCATAATTTCTGCCGTCTTAATATCGCTTTGCATCGCCATCCTTTCCGGCCTCGGCGTGGGAAGCGGCGGGCTGTTTGTTATATGGCTGACCGCCGCCCAAGGAGTTGACGCGATTCAGGCAAGAGGAATGAATCTGCTGTTTTTCGTGGCATCCGCCACAGCGGCAATGGTCGTGCATTGGATCAAGGGTAAGCTGAGGTGGAGGCTGGTCGCCCTGTTAAGCCTTTTCGCGATCCTCGGCACGTGGCTCGGAGCGTACGTGGGACGGCTTATTGATGCCTCTGTGCTCCGCAGAATATTCGGCGGGATGCTGGTCCTGTCAGGAATCTATACGCTTTTTCCAAAAAATAAAAAAATTTTTCAAAAACCTCTTTACAAACCGCATTCTTTATGATATAATATACTCTGCATAACGGCGGCACGGCTATCCGGGTCATATTGTCGCGCCTGTAAAACCCTTATGGGATAACCAAAAGCGTGAAATTCACCCTCTCGGTGGCGGTGTGGTCCGTATTTTGCAAAAATATTTTATTTTCGAAAGGTGAATACGAAAATGACAGCAGCAGAAAAGCAGGCAATTATTGAAAAGTACGCTACCCACGAGGGCGACACAGGTTCTCCCGAGGTTCAGATCGCGATTCTTACTTACAGAATCACCAACCTCACCGAGCACCTTAAGGGCAACCACAAGGACAACCACAGCCGTCGCGGCCTCTTCAAGATGGTAGGTCACAGAAGAAACCTTCTCAACTACCTCCAGAAGGTAGACATCGAAAGATACAGAGCTATCGTTGAAAAGCTCGGTCTGAGAAAGTAATAGTTGCATAAGAAACGGAGTGGCGTGATAAATTTGTGTCACTCCGCTTCTTCCTGTCTAAACCATTTTTTCCTTTGATAAATTTCCGAATACTTCGTTGCTACTCAAATCAGCTCGCCGTAGGAAAACTACGGCTTCGCTTAGATTTTTCCGTTGCGCCTTGTCTTCGAAAATTTTTCTGCGGAAAAGGCTTTTCAGAAAAAAAGCTACATTCCGCTTCCACACAAAAAAGCAAAAGCACGCGAGGTTTAGCGCTTAAATATGCCTCCGAAAACCGTTTTCGGAAGTGTATTTAAGTTCTAAAGCTCCGTGCAAAATAATAAAAAAACGGAGGATTAAAAAATGTCCACTTCTATCGTAAGCTCCGCAATGGAGTTCAAGAACTTCAAGAAGTTCAATTACACCTTGGCAGGCCGTCCCCTCGTAATCGAGAACGGTAAGATGGCAGGCCTTACAAACGGTTCCGTCCTCGTCAGATACGGTGAGACCGCAGTTCTCTGCTGTGCAACCGCTTCCGAAAAGCCCCGTGACGGCATCGATTTCCTTCCCCTCTCCGTAGATTTCGACGAGAGAATGTACGCCGCAGGTAAGATCCCCGGCGGTTACCTGAAGCGTGAGGGCAAGCCTTCCGAAAAGGCTATTCTCACCAGCCGTGTTATCGACCGTCCTATCAGACCCCTTTTCCCCAAGGACCTTCGTAACGACGTTGCTCTTACCCTTACCGTTATGAGCGTTGATCCCGATTGCGCTCCCGAGGTTGCCGCTATGATCGGTGCCTCCACCGCTCTCGCTATCTCCGATATTCCGTGGAACGGCCCTATCGGCGGTCTCCATATCGGTCTGATCGACGGTAAGTTCATCGTAAACCCCACCACCGAGCAGCAGAAGGTGTCCGATCTTCAGCTCACTGTTGCCGCTTCCATGGAAAAGGTCGTTATGATCGAGGCGGGCGCTAACGAGGTTGACGACAAGGTCATGTACGACGCTATCA
>JAFTRQ010000128.1 GCA_017462125.1 Clostridia bacterium
AACGTACGGCTTTCGCGTAAAGTTTCCGCTCTCCCAAGAGGATGTTACAAGCCTTGAGGGCGGCGTTGACATCGGAGGCTATCTGACAAAGCCTTGTCAAGTCAGATTGATGGGTGAGCGTGAAGGTGAGATCGTTTTGACCGAGGGGAAATATCACCAGATCAAGCTGATGATGCAGGCGGTACACAATCAAATTACCTATCTTGAGCGGTTATCCTTTGGCACGCTTTTGCTTGACCCTGCGCTTGAGCGCGGAGAATGGCGAGAGCTAAGCGATGAGGAGATCGCTTCATTACAGCAATAACTTTATCCACCATATCCCAAAAGAAAGGAACCCATACTCCAATGAACATTTTTGAAACACTTGCGCAAGAATTCAATCTCAAGCTTGAACAGGTCGAAAAGACAGTCGCTTTGATCGATGAGGGCAATACGATTCCGTTTATCGCTCGTTACCGCAAAGAGGTGACGGGAAGCCTTGACGACAGCGTTTTACGCGACCTCAATGACCGACTGACCTTTTTGCGTAATATTGAAAAGCGTAAGCAGGAGGTATTTGACCTCATTTCGGCGCAAGAAAAGATGACTCCCGAGATTGAAGCTGCAATTGCTGCTGCAAAAACGATCACCGAGGTCGACGATATTTACCGTCCTTTCCGTCCTCACCGTAAGACGCGTGCATCGGTGGCGCGTGAAAAGGGGCTTGAGCCGTTGGCAGAACTTATTTATGCGCAAGAGACTTCTTACGAGCCGGCGATAGAAGTACAAGCCGAGGCATTTATTGACGAAGAAAAGGGAGTTGCAAGCGTTGAGGAGGCGTTGCAGGGAGCAAAGGATATTATCGCAGAGAACATTTCCGATAACGCTGAGTTTCGAAAGGAATTACGCCGCCTAACCTTTGAGTTTGGAATTTTGTCTACTAAGGCTGCAAAAGAAGAGGATTCGGTCTACTCGCAGTATTACGAATACGCTGAACCACTCAAAAAGGTAGCGCCGCACCGAGTTCTCGCGATCAACCGCGGTGAAAAAGAGGATTTTCTTAAGGTCGACGTCAGCGTTGCGTCCGAGATCGTGCTCAATTTTTTGTTTGCGCAGATCCTGCTCGGTAACAACAGTCCTGCCGAAAAATATGTTTCAGCGGCTATACTCGACAGCTACGATCGCTTGATCGCTCCTTCGATTGAGCGCGAGATCCGCAGTGATATTTTTGATAATGCCAGTGAGGGTGCGATTAAGGTGTTTGCCGACAATCTGTCCCATCTTTTAATGCAGTCGCCCTTGAAGGGAAAGACCGTTCTCGGTTTTGACCCCGGTTATGCACACGGTTGTAAGCTTGCTGTTGTAGACAAGACCGGTAAGGTGGTTGATACAGCGGTTATTTATCCCGTTAAGCCACGTGAGGATATTGAGCGAAGCAAGGCGACGATGAAGCGATTGATTACCAAGCATAAGGTTGATGTGATTGCCATCGGAAACGGAACAGCATCCAAGGAAAGCGAAATTTTCGTTGCAGGACTTCTCAAGGAGATATCTGAGGACGTAAAATATATCGTTGTCAGCGAGGCAGGGGCATCGATCTACTCGGCATCCAAGCTTGCGGCAGAGGAGTTTCCCGAATTTGATGTTATGCAGAGAAGTGCGGTTTCTATCGCACGTCGTTTGCAGGATCCTTTGGCAGAATTGATCAAGATCGATCCTAAGGGGATCGGCGTTGGACAGTACCAGCACGATATGAAGCAGGCGCGTCTGGACGAAGCGTTGGGCGGTGTCGTTGAGGACTGCGTCAATGCGGTCGGTGTTGATATTAATACAGCATCTTATTCGCTGTTGTCTTATATTTCGGGTATTAACATTACCTCGGCACGTAACATCGTCAAATACCGTGAAGAGAACGGCGAGTTTACCTCGCGTGCACAGCTTCTCAAGGTTCCGCGTATCGGTGCCAAGGCATACGAGCAGGCTGCCGGATTTTTGCGTGTTCCCGGAGGCAAGGAGATCCTTGACAACACGGGTGTGCACCCCGAATCTTACGCGGCGGCAGAAGGACTTTTGGATATGTTTGGCTATACGAAGGATGACGTTGCGAGCGGTAATCTCAAAGAGCTTGGCGGAAAGGTGCAAAAAGAGGGAATTGCATCGGTTGCCGAAAAGCTCGGTGTCGGTGAACCGACGCTCAAGGATGTGCTCTCCGAGCTTGAAAAGCCCGGGCGTGATGTGCGAGACAGTTTGCCTCCCCCCGTTTTGCGTGATGATATTCTCTCGCTGGAGGATCTGAAACCCGATATGGAACTGACAGGAACGGTTCGAAACGTGATCGACTTTGGTGCGTTTGTGGACATCGGCGTGCATCAGGACGGATTGGTTCACATCTCCCAACTGTCGGATCGTTTTGTCAAACACCCCTCTGATATTGTAAAGGTAGGGGACATTGTAAAGGTTCGTGTGCTCTCGGTTGACGTTCCCAAAAAGCGCATTTCGCTTACAATGCGCTCTCGTCAAAAGGCATAATTTTAATATATTAAGACAAAAAGAGCTCTTTTTGAACGGATATTCAAAAAAATAAATTTTCAATTGTGCACAATATACAAAACAAGAAGTGAAAATTTGGAGAAATAAACTCTTTCTTTTTTGCAAAAAATTTGGTACAATATTATACGTTGAATAATACTGCCGTCAAGCTTGGCGGTAACTGAGGAGGAAATGAAAAAATGGCAAGTTTATCCTTGAGACACATTTATAAGAAGTATCCCGGCGGCGTTACCGCTGTATCCGACTTCAACCTTGAAGTTAAGGACAAGGAGTTTTTGGTATTGGTAGGACCTTCCGGATGCGGTAAGTCCACCACTCTTCGTATGATCGCAGGTTTGGAAGAAATTTCCGAGGGCGAGCTCTTTATCGGCGACCGTTTGGTCAACGATGTTGCTCCTAAGGACCGTAAGATCGCGATGGTGTTCCAGAACTACGCTTTGTATCCTCACATGTCCGTGTTTGAGAACATGGCATTTGGCTTGAAGCTGAGCAAGGTTCCGAAGGAAACCATCAAGAAAAAGGTTGAAGAGGCCGCTCGCGTTCTCGACATTACTCACCTGCTCGACCGTAAGCCGAAGGCTTTGTCGGGTGGTCAGAAGCAGCGTGTTGCACTGGGACGCGCAATCGTTCGTGATCCTCAGGTCTTCTTGCTTGACGAGCCGCTTTCCAACTTGGACGCAAAGCTTCGTGCTGCGATGAGAACCGAGCTTACCAAGCTTCACAACCGCGTTGAGACCACTTTCGTATACGTTACCCACGACCAGGTCGAGGCTATGACGATGGCAACCAGAATCGTTGTTATGAAGGATGGTTTGATCCAACAGGTAGATTCTCCTCAGAAGCTGTACGACGAGCCCGTAAACATCTTTGTTGCAGGCTTTATCGGAACTCCTCAGATGAACTTCCTCAACGGCACGCTTGAGAAGAAGGGCAACGATGTGTTCTTTATGTATGAGGGCAACGCACTTCAGCTGCCCGCTGAAAAGGCAACCAATCCTGCTCTTGCTGATTACATCGGCACGGAGGTTGTTGTTGGTGTTCGTCCCGAATGTATCTTTGATGATGAACTCAATATCGCAAAGTGTGAGGGTGCTACTCTTACCGCTGATGTTGATGTAACCGAGTTGATGGGTGCTGAAATCTATCTGTACCTGAATGTTGGTGAAGAGGGCAAGCTTACCGCTCGCGTTTCCTCCAGATCCACCACTCGCGCAGGCGACAAGATTAAGGTTGGCTTTGATATGACCAGAGCTCACGTCTTTGATAAGGACACCGAGCGTTGTGTTCTGCACTAATTTAGATTTTATAAAAATGTTCCCACTGCCGGAGGGCGGTGGGAACATTTTTATAATGCTTTTATTTTGGCTCTTTGTCAATAGTTGGGGTGAAAAAAATCTGACGAAAAGATAAAGAATTAAGGAATCGCATAGGAAAAGCGTCACGAAGCGTAGCGGAGTGGCGCTTTTCCTAGGCGCCGGCGCG
>JAFTRQ010000015.1 GCA_017462125.1 Clostridia bacterium
AAATTCTGCTGTTAGGTGCTGTTTTCTCGGTACTCCCTTGGCGTTTGGCCGCTGTACTTTTTGAATATTCTTGTAAAGTGACTTTGGGAGGAAAATCCGAGATAATCCGCTATCAGGGTAAGCGATTTATCGCTGTAACGAAGAAGTCGCTTGGCCTCCTCGATTTTTTCGCCGAGGATGAAATCGGTCAACGTCATTCCTGTTTCTTGCTTGAATTTGGATGCAAGATGCGTGCGGCTGATGAACAGGCTTTTTGCCAGATCGTCTACGTCGAGCGGCCTTGAAAGGTTGTGTTGCACGTAATTTGTCACCTGCATGAGAAGCTTTGACGGATTCTTGCCAAGCCGTACGCGCTCAACGCGACGGGTATAGTCAAGGACCATATGATATTGCAGATTGACAATGGACTCAACGCCCGACATCAATTCGCTTTTGCGGATATATTCGTCGGAAAGCGAAAGCGCATCCTCGGCATCCATACCGCCCTTGATCGCCGCTCGTGAGGCAAGCGTGGCGGTGACGATAAAGGTGTTTTTATACTGCCGCAGAGCATCGTTGGCGATGACTCCGCCGCGCACACTTGGAGCACGGGAAAGCCATTCACATAACGCGCCGACGTCTCCTTTTTCAATCATTTGCATCAGCGCTTGCTCAAGGGCGAGCGTGTTATGCGTTTCTCGCGGTTCATATTCGGTCTGTTTCTCGTAACGCTTGTCAAATTGCTCGTTCTGTATCATGGTTTCAAGCTCTATCTGCTCAAAATCATAGATGGTCACATCCTCAAGCGAACGCTTTTCGCCGTTAAGTACGTAATTCATGGTACAAAGGATCTGTACGATGCTGCCAAGGGGCATTTGCACGAGGGATCTCATCGCGGTGGAAAACGCCTCTACCCGGGAAAAATCCAGATTGCACGCGAAAGCCAGCTCACGCAGATCATGATCGCTCATAGGTGTTCTGCGAGAAGGACCAATCACGATCGTGTGTCGATCTGTTCGGACGATGCCGTAATAGTTGAAAAAAGGTGTCGTGAAATAGCCAATATGCTCGTTGATTGCAAATACGTTATCTAAATACGGCTCGATAGGGTCCGCAGGGAAATCTACCACCGAATAAAAGAAGGTCTGCTCCTTATCCTTATATATACGGACGGGAATACCCGCAAGATTGCCGATCACACGGCACAAATACTCAAAATCAATATGCTCCATATCATCACCCCCTACAATGCAAGACAATTATATCACAAATCGAACAAAAATGCAAGAACAACGGCGAGATTTATGATATAATGTAAAATGTAAGATTGCATCACAAGGAGAATTTTTATGGATATAGAGAATATTATGAAATCGCTTACCCGTGAAGAAAAGGTAGCTTTGGTTGCGGGGACGGATTTTATGTATACCAATCCCGTTCCGCGCGTACATATTCCAAGCGTCAGAATGAGCGACGGCCCTCACGGGTTGCGCGTGCAAGGAGCTGGCGGAGATAACGGAGTAACGGGAAGTGAGCCTGCTACGTGCTTTCCGACAGCAGCGACAAGTGCTTCAAGCTGGAACCCCGAAAACACATATAGAATGGGAAAGGCTATCGGTAAGGAAGCAAAGCACTACGGCGTGGACGTGGTGCTCGGTCCTGCGGTTAATATCAAAAGAAATCCGCTTGGCGGCAGATGCTTTGAGTATTTTTCCGAGGACCCTTACCTTGCGGGAAAAATGGGGGCTGCCGAGGCGCGAGGTATTCAAAGTGAGGGCGTCGGTGTGTCGGTCAAGCACTTTGCACTCAACAACAGCGAAAACTATCGCTTTATGGGCGATTGCGTTGCCGATATGCGTGCTATTCGCGAGATATATCTGAAGCCCTTTGAAATGATCGTCAAGGATGCACATCCCGAAACGGTGATGTGTGCTTATAACAAAATCAACGGCACGTATTGCAGTGAGAATGCATGGCTTTTGAATGAGGTTTTGCGCGGCGAGTGGGGCTTTGACGGGCTTGTGATGACCGACTGGGGCGCAACGCACGACCGCCTGAACATGCTCCGCGCAGGGCTTGATCTTGAAATGCCGGGTGATACCGCGATCTGCCGTAAGTGGATCATGGATGGACTTGAGAGCGGTGAGCTTGACGAATCCGTGCTTGACGAAGCGGTCAGAAACGTTCTCACCCTTGTAGCAAAGCACGAAAGCAAGAAGAAGGAGCAAGCCGATTTCAAAGCACATCACGCCCTTGCAAAGGAGATTGCCAAAGACAGCGCGGTGCTACTGAAAAATTGCGGAATGCTTCCGCTTGACAAAAACAACGGCTATTTTGTTTGCGGAGAGCTGTTCGAGAAGATGCGCTACCAAGGCTCGGGAAGCTCGATGATCAATCCCACATATCTCTCGACACCCAAGACAGCATTTGATGCAAACGGTGTGAAATATACTTATGCCAAGGGGTACCGGGAAAATGAGCTTGTAGCGAGCACCGCGCTGATAGAGGAAGCGCTTGATGCATGCGCCGAGTATGACAGTATTCTCGTGTTTGCAGGCCTGACAGACTACGTGGAAAGTGAAGGCGCAGACAGAGAAAATATGCGACTGCCCGAAAACCAGCTTGCGTTGATTGATGCATTGATCAAAGCCAATAAGCGCGTAACCGTTGTGCTATTTGGCGGATCTCCTATGGAATTGCCTTTTGCGGATCAGGTGGATGCCATTCTCAATATGTATCTGCCCGGTCAGAATGGCGGCGAGGCAACTTATTCGCTTCTGTTTGGCGAAATTTCGCCCTCGGGAAAGCTTGCCCAAACGTGGCCGTGCGAATACGCAGACGTGCCTTTCTGCGATGCTTTCGGGAAAACCAAAAACGAGGTGTATAAGGAAAGCGTTTTCGTTGGCTACCGTTACTATACGACCGCTGGGAAAAAGGTTCGCTATCCGTTTGGTTACGGACTTTCATATACCTCATTTCGTTATGAAAATATGTCCGTACAGGAAACCGAAAACGGTTATCTCGTTTCCTGCGACGTGACGAATATGGGGGCTTATGACGGCGCGGAGGTCGTTCAGCTTTACGTGGGCGCGCCTGCTGCGGAGGTGTTCTGTCCCGTAAGAGAACTGAAGGGCTTTTCCAAGGTATATCTGAAAGCGGGAGAAACACAGCGCGTGGAGATTGCGGTAGAGAAGAATGATTTGCGCTATTGGAACTTAAGCGATAACCGCTACGTTCTTGAAGATGGTGAATACCGTTTTGAGCTTTGCTCGGATTGTCAGACCGTACGGCTAAGCTTGGCAGTCAGCATAGCGGGAGAGAGTGCAAGTAACCCCTATACCGATGCCGTGCTTGAAATTTACAAAAATGCCTCACTTGATAAGGTCACCGATGACGTTTTCGAGCAGATGGCAGGACTCAAAATTCCCGAGATCCCTCCGAAAAAGCCCATCCGTATGGAGAGCCGTTTTTCGGATATGAAGGCAACCTTTATGGGCAAGATCCTGTATACCGCTGTGCTTTCGGTTGCAAA
>JAFTRQ010000129.1 GCA_017462125.1 Clostridia bacterium
CCAAAAACTTTCAAAAAATGGCTATTATGTATCCATTTTATCCTTTTCAACCACGAATTTTGTAAAAAATTCGTGGTTCATTGAAAGTTTTGGTCGAGCTTTTTCAAAAGCTCGCCGCCGGAGGCACGCGTCCCCATAAATCGCAATTTAACTTCTGTATTTTATTATAACTATCATCAGCAAATTTGTCAAGTAATTTATAAACAGTAAATTATAATCCAAAAAAGTGAAAGAATGCTCCCTTGTCGCATCTTGCATTTTAGAGTATAATGAAATCAAGAAAGAGCCCAAGGTGGCTTAAATCACAGAAAGCGAGGACTTTCGTATGGAGCGCTATTCAAAAGTAAAAATGGCGGTTGAGGAGTGGGTGATACCCACCTACGATTTCGTCGAGCCCGAGGAGATGCCGATGTTTTCCGAGACCTCAAATCATCAGGGAACAACCGGTGACCCGTATCCCGCACGCGTGACCTCTCACGTTGACGGAGAGCATCGGGAGGACAAAAAATGGACGGTCGTTACCCTTGAAAACGATTACATCCGCCTTGCCATCATCCCCGCCCTCGGCGGCAGGATTTTCGAGGCATACGATAAGACCACAGGCTACGATTTTCTCTACCGTCAGCACGTGATCAAGCCCGCCCTGATCGGCGCATACGGCGCGTGGATGTCGGGCGGAATCGAGTTCAATTGGCCCTATCATCACCGTCCCTCAACGATGATGCCCGTGGATTACTCGCTTGAGAAATGCAAGGACGGAAGCGCTATCGTCTGGCTCTCCGAGCACTCGCCCACAGACCGCACGAAGGGAATGGTAGGCGTGGTTCTGCGCCCCGACAAATCCTATTTTGAGACAAGGGTTTTTGTGACCAACCGTACAAATCAGAAGCACAGCTTTTTGTGGTGGGAGAACGCCGCCGTGGCAGTCCACGAGGACTATAAGCTGGTCTTTCCGCCCGACGTGACATGGGTGCATCACCATTATGACCGATCCCACACGACGTTCCCGTTAGCATCGGGGCAGTACGGCGCGGATAATATCACCGTTCCAAAGGATATTAGCAAGCACGGCAACTCGCCTATGGCGACTTCCTATTTCGCCGCACCGTCGAAGTACGATTTCTTCGGCGGCTACGATTTCAGACGCGGTTGCGGAATTTTGCATATCGCAGATCACAATATCTCCCCCGGCAAAAAGATGTTTACGTGGGGTTACGGCACAAACGCCGACAAGTGGGAGAGCAAGCTGACCGACTCCGACGGCCCATATGCCGAGCTTATGGCGGGTAGTTATACCAACGATCAGCCCGATTTCACCTGGATCGCCCCCTTTGAAACCAAGACCTTTTCCCAATATTGGTATCCCACCGAGGGAATTGGCTACACAAGCTATGCCACTCTTGACGCGGCGCTCTCTCTTGACAGAGAGGCGGGGAAGATCAGAGTCAACGCCACCTCGGTTATGAAAAATTGCCGTCTGACCGCCTATGGAGAGGACGGACGAGTATTGCTTGATAATACCGCAGACGTAGCCCCCTCAAGGGTTTGGGAGGTTCCTTTTGATTATCCCGAGGGCGAAAAGCTGACAATTACCCTTGCAACAGACGGCGAGGTCATACTCAGCTACCGCGAGGAAGACCGCGACGAGATACATATTCCCGAGGACAACAAGGGAATTCCGCTGCCCGATAAGCTGAAGACCGCTTGTGAATTGGTCGAGGCGGGCAAGCATATAGACCAATACCGCGATCCGCTTTACAAGCCCGATCTCTATTATCGGGAGGCACTTCGCCGCGAGCCGAATTTCCTGCCCGCGCTGAAGGGGCTTGGCGAATATTACAGCCGCACAACCCGCCATGCCGAGGCGCTTGCGTATCTTGACCGCGCTTACGAAGTCGAGTGCAGATACAATCAAAATCCCGAGGACGGGGCGGTGAATTATTACCGCGGGATCTGTCTCCGCGCTCTCGGACGCGAGGATGAAGCCTACGATGCCTTGAACCGCGCCGCTTGGTCAAATAATTTCGTTTCTGCGGCATTGACGGCGATTTCTGAGATCGATGGCTGTCGCGGCGATCTTGCGGCAATGCATTATCACGCAAAGGCGGCACTCGCGAAGGAATTTTATCACCCCTTGGCCCGTGCTTATATGGCGTTGGCACTCTTTAAGAGTGAGCGTGGCTACCCCAAGCACACCTACTACGCTACCCACTCGCACGACCTCGAGCTGGGCAACAAGACCCGTCGAGCGGCGGAGCTTTGCCGCGAGGCTCTGCGGCTTGACCCCTTGAATCACCTTGCAAGATTTGCCTTGACCGTCATTACAGGCAAGGGAAAAGCGGCGTTTTACGAGTCGCTTTGCTCCTCCGTGGCGCAGACGACGCTTGATATCGGTTACGATCTCATCCGCGCGGGATTTATTGACGAGGCGATAGCGCTGATAAAGGGCGCTCTGCCTTATTCGGGCGACAAGACGTTGCTTCGCTACACCTTGGCTTATTGCTATGAAAAAACAGGCGCAATTGACCTTGCAAGGAGAGAGAAGTGCGGCGAAGAAGGCAAGGGAGGTCGATTTCTTTCCCATACGCGCCGAGGAGGCGGAGGTTTTGTCAGCCGCTATCGATGCAGACCCGAAGGACGGATTTGGGGCGTATCTGCTTGGTTGTCTGCGCTACAATGCCCGTGAATATGAGGCTGCTGCTGCGCTTTGGGAGAGCTCGATCAAGGCTTTGCCCGACTATTACGTCACCTATCGTAATCTTGCCCTTGTTTATTTCAACCATCTCGACCGCGCAGGTGAGGCTTTGGCATTGCTTCGCCGAGCCGTGGAGCTTCACAAGGGTGACGCGACCCTGCTTGGCGAGATCGAGACCGTTATGCGCAAGCTGGGTGCAACCGGAGCGGAAAACGCGGCATTTCTTGAAAAATACAAGCCCGAGGAGACCACCGATCAGATGCAGCTGACCCTTGCGCGGACCTACAACGCGGCAGGGGAGTACGATATGGCGGAAAAGCTGATGAGATCGCACAAATTCTCCCCCGGTGAGGGAGCCGAGCTGATCACCGCCGAGCCCTATATGTTCGCTTGCTTTGCCAAGGGTCGAGTTGCCTTGGGAGAGGACAGATTTGAGGATGCTCTCGGATATTTCCGCGCGGCACAGACTATGCCCGAGAATCTCAACGTGGGATTCTGGAACGAGAGCGTGCTGATGCCCTATCTCTATTTTGAGGCGGTCGCTCTTGAAAAATGCGGAAAGACAGAGGAGGCAGAGGCTCTGTTTGAGCGCCTTTCCTCTCTTCGAGACGTGGGAATGTGGAATATGGGTGGCGAATTCGTTTATTATTACGCTATGTCGATCCGTCAGTGCGGAGATGAAATGCGCGCCAAGAGCATTATGCGAAAGGCGATTCTTGAGTGGGAACGGGAGCTTCACGACGGCTGCACCTATCACAAGAAAATCGGAACGCTTTATAATTGCTTCGTTGGCGATGGGCAAAGAAACAGAATTGCCGAGCTTTATGCGATGTTGGGCTACGGAGATATGTTTAATGGAAATATCAAGGGAGCAAAGGAAAAATTTGCGTTGTCGCTCTCTTACGATCCCACGGTTAAGGTAGCGCTTGAGCTTGAGTTGTTGGAGAGATGATAGCTACACGGCTCATCTGAACGATAATTTGCAATCTACCAGCACAAAAAATATTTTTTCAATAACTATTGCAATTACCATCTTTCTGTGATAAAATTTTATAAAGAGAATCTCGGAGGTCACATTATGAAACCTTTAAACGATTACAGACATATTCGCGGCGTTTGCTATCAGATCAATCCCGATGAGGAGCAGATGAGGCGTGAGCTTGGCTACGGCAAGCGAGTGGGACTTAACAGTATCCGCTTCTGGACAAGCGCCAAGGCTTATGAGGATGGCGGCGACGAATATATCACCAAGGTCAAAAAGCAGGTGCAGGTCGCTTATGATTGCGGCTACACAAGTATGCCGATCCTTTTTAACGGCAACGGAATGACCAACGACGACGAACCCAAAACACTTTCGCTCGAGTACCGCAAGGTTCAGGAGGAGTTTTGTGAGAAGATGATAGATGCGCTCAAGGACGAGCCCGGACTTTTGATGTGGGACGTTATGAACGAGCCCTATATTTCCTACTTTCTTCAGCAGTCACCTCCCGAAAAGAGGGCAGAAAGACGGGCGAGAGTTGACGAGTTTATCAAGTATTTTATCAATTTCATCCGTGAGCGAGATCCGATAAATGCCATTACCGTTGGCTACGCGCTGACCTCCTCTATGGAGCCCACGGTTGGACTTTGCGACGTGATCAGTATTCACAACTACGATCGCAAATACGAGGACATAAAGCGTGAGCATCAGATAACGAGTGAGATCGCCGCAAAGTACGGCAAGCCCTTTATGAACACCGAAACAGGATGTCTCGCCCGCGCGAACCCCTATGACCTTGTGCTTCAGGTTTGCGAGGAGTACAATATCGGTTGGTATCTCTTTGAGCTGATGATCCACGGCAGATGCGACACCGAGCACGGTATTTTCTATCCCGACGGAACGGTACGCGATCCTGCGACGATTGCGGCAATGTTCGGCTGCTACAGAAAGCGCGACGGTGAGAATATCATTGTGCCCCTGCCTAACCGCGAGGGTGTTGCGGGAGTTTGTATTGAAAAGATCAAAAAGGCGCTGAAGGAATACACCTGCGATTGCTTCGACTATCGCAGAAGTAACCCCAAGGAGCTGCTTGACGCCTGTGAGGAGGCGGCAAATCTGCTTGAGTGCTGTGATATGGTTCCCATGGCAGTACCGCCCACCTATATGATCAACAAGTGGCGCAAGGAGGAGAAGCCCGATCTTGATGCCATCAGAAAAATGGCGTACGATCTTGCAAACCGCTTGAAGGATATTTGTCAGATTCTTTGACAAACGTATTATATATTGTGATTATGGAGGTTTTTATGAAAAGGTATTTGAGATTGTTGGCAATGCTGTTGGCGGCCCTTTCTGTGTTTGGTCTGGTATCCTGCGATACGGGCAAGGGAGAGCAGACGACGGACGCTTTGCCGACGGAGAGCACTGCAGAGGTAACCGATGCGACAGTTGAGGAGACGTCCGAAACCACCGAAAAAGCCTCCGAGAGCATTACCGAAACAGAGACGGAAGCAGAAACGGAGGACGACGGAGTGGGACTTGATATCACAAACAAGACCGGACTTGTGAGCATTTGTTACTCGGTTTGGTTTGACGGAATTTTGGGCACGGGAACAGAGCCCGTAACCGATTTCAATAACATTTCCGAGGTGCTGGCGGGTGAGAGAGAATGGGGCGGTGTAACTGCCTTCCATTATTGGGCAAAGCCTGCACAGGGTTACTACCGAAGCACAGACAAGCAAGCAACACGCAACAATCTGACTTTGCTTGGCGAGGCGCAGGTGGATTTTATCATCCTTGACTACACCAACGCAAACGACACTTATGTCACCGACCCAAATAAGGGTGAGGTGTGGGCTTTTGCACCGATGCGTACCCTTTGCGAGGTCATTCTTGAAATGAGAGCAGAGGGCTTAAAGGCGCCTTACATCGTGCCGTGGTGCGGTGCATCCGAAGGTCCGCTGATCGAGGCCTTTTATGAAAAATTCTACACGGTTGAGGAGTGGCAGGATTGCTTTGTTTATTGGGAAGGCAAGCCCTTTATGCTGACTTCAAAGCTGGTGGAGGACTTCCCGTGTCCCGAGCTGTTTACGATCCGCCGTATGTGGGGCTTAACAAAGGACAAGTGCTGGAGATTCTTGAACGTTGATAATTCCAAGACGCTATATACGAACAACGGTCCCGAGCAGCTCAGCGTTGCTACTGCCACACAGGAGACCTATATGTCAAGGCCGACCGCGCACGGACGCGATGGCGGAAAGTTCTTCTATAACCAATGGAAAACAGCATTCAAGTACCATCCCAAGGTTGTGACCATTACTTGGTGGAACGAGTGGGCGGCACAGCGGTTCATCATCGACGGTGAGACTACCTTCGTCGATAACTACACGCCCGAATACAGCCGCGACATTGAGCCTATGGAGGGCGGTCACGGTGACCAATACTATCAATGGATGAAGCAGTACATCGCCGCTTATAAGGCGGGCGAGGAATGTCCGGAGCTTTATGAGGAATAAGATATAAAAAGAAAACCGTCCGACGCAAGTCGGGCGGTTTTCTTTTGCGGGGATTTCAAATTTTGATTTGTAGGGGGGATGCGTGCGGGGCTCTGCCCCTGCACCCCGCTTAAGACCTTTTTGAAAAAAGGTCTTAAGAATCCCAAAAACTTTCAAAAAATGGCTATTATGTATCCATTTTATCCTTTTCAACCACGAATTTTGAAAAAATTCGTGGTTTATAGAAAGTTTCTTTGCTTACTTTCTTTTCAAAGAAAGTAAGCCGCCGGAGGCATGCGTCTCTCCCCCTATAAATTGCAATTTCTCCCTCATTCAACGGGCAGATACACTGTGGCCAAAATCTCTCCGATCGGCACGCCGTTTTCGGAAAGATGGACGTTTCCATCGGCAATTGTAATATCAAAAAGATGCGTTTGGTTATTTTGGTCGATGCCTTGAACGCGCATAACTCCGTCCTCACATTCGACGAAGGAGAGCTTATACCAAGCGGAATAAAATGTGGTATGATACGTTGCCTCGTTGGCTTCCGCTTCAAGAACGCGGAAGGAGAAGCTGAACACTCCCGAGGTCAGGCCATAGTTCAGACTGCAATATTCGTCCTCGCCGTCGCCGTCGATATCAAATTTTTCGGTATCGTAAACCGGGGGATGATAGGGTAACGTTTCCAAAAACAGCATATCCTCGATCTCTTTCACGTAAGCGTCTCGCTTTTCCTCCATGCTTTCTCCCTCGGTTACGATGCAATAGGGGGGCAGATAGCTTGAAATAGGATTTTGCCAAGGAATGATTCTGATATCGTCCTTTGACAAGTTGTAAGTGGCAAGAATCAAGCGCATTTGCAGGGCGTTGACACCCCTCAATTTCACCAGCTCGCTATCAAGCCAATTTCTGTCGGAGCTTGGAAGCAGACCGAAGCTGTAGCTGTTTTCCGCCATCTGCCAAACGTAGACGTCAAGGCCGTCCGATGCGTCAAGACCGAAGTATTCGGGGTAGGTATCCATAAGATAGCGTTGCTCGGCGGTCATTGCATCGGGATCGGTCTCTCCGAATGTTTCCTCGATTGGCATCGTTAAAAAGGTTACGGCAAGCGCGACACAGAGGATAAGTGCCACGATGATCAGCCAGAAGGCGGGCTTTTTGTAATTCAGAATCGCCTTGACGCGGCTCTTGACACCGACCTCACCGAAGGCGAGGGGGCAGGCATTAACGGTGAAGCGGCGAATGCTGCAGTTGAGAAGCGCCGTGGAGTAGTGACGGCGGTCGTCCGTGCTCATATCGCGGATAACCCTTTCATCGCAAGCCTTTTCCACGTCTCGACAGAAGAGAATATAGGCAAGCCAAACGAGGGGATTGAACCAATAGACGCAGAGCAAGAGAAAGCCGAGCGGCTTCCAGATGTGGTCGAGCCTTGCAAGGTGCGCCTTTTCGTGAGCGATGACGTGGATTGTCTCCTCCTCGCTCAAGGTAGAGGCGAGATAGATCCGCGGGCGGAAGATACCGAGAATGAAGGGAGTATCGATGCGGTCGCAGAGGTAGACGTTGCCCTCGGTGCGAAGCGAGGGAGCAACACGGTGCCGCAGACGCAGATAGGAGATCAGCCCCCACAGAAGCATTGCGCAAAGGATAATGATCCAAGCCCACGCTGCAAGAGGAATCCATATTTGCAGGGGATTGATGCTTGTCAAAGGGGCAGGTGTGAAGGAATATTCGATCACGGGATTGACCGCGTTATTGACCACGCCGATGCCCGTGTCGATTTGCGGCTCGGGCGAGAGCATAATATCACTTGGAATAGGCTCTTTTGATGGAATGAGGCTGAAGATGCTCTCGACGGAGAAGGGAATGGCGAGGCGCAGACCCACAACAGCCCAAAGCAGACAATTGATCCATTTCGGAGCTTTGAAAAGCAGGAAACGGAGCAATATTACCGCGAGAATGACGTAGCTTGCGGTGATTGAGAGATTTAACAGGTGCAGAAAGGCGTTTTCCATATGGCACCTCCACTTAATCCTCAAAAGAGTTGATCATTCGGCGAATCTCCTCGATTTCTTTGGCACTCAGCTTTTTACGTGAAGTGAAAGCCGCGAGAAAGGCGGGAAGGGAGCCGTCAAAGGTATCACCGACAAATTGCTCGCTTTGGATCGCTTGAAATTCATCCTTTGAGAGGATTGCGGTGACGGTGCTGTTTTCGGTTTTGAAAATGCCGCGATCACAGAGCTTTTTCAGCACCGTGTAGGTGGTGGTGCGCTTCCAATTCAGCTCCTTTTCGCAGATATTAACCAATTCCTTGGTGGATAGGGGCTGATTTTCCCAAACAATGTCGGCAAAGCGGGATTCGATAACGCCAAGCTTCATTTCTTCCATATAATAATACCTCCTTACAGGAAAACTGTCTATTGTTAGTAGACTACATATATAGTCTATCACGAATAGACAGAATTGTCAAGGGGGTTTTGGAAAAATATTTTGATAATTTATTAGGATGTCAAATTGCGGTTTGTCGGTGAGTAAACATATCGTAGGGCGGGGGTTTATCTCCCGCCGTTTCATCGGTTTTAATCGTTCGTCACGGCGGGAGCAAGCCCCCGCCCTACGGTTTGGAATGTCGCTCAACTCACCGATAATTCAAAATTTAAACTCAAAAACACAAATAAAGGTGGTGGGATTTACGAACCCTGTTTTGCGCCGAAAATCAACTTGTGCAAAATCGCACTTGCGCAAAACGATCAAATCGCAAGCGATTTGAGAGGGTTCTATCCGTGACATAACTGCAAAGAAGGAACAGCATGGGATAAACCCAAACTGTTCCTTCTTGGAGCTGGTGGTGGGATTTACGAACCCTGTTTTGCGCCAAAAATCAACTTGAGCAAAATCGCACTTGCGCAAAACGATAAAATGCTTCGCATTTTAGGGGTTCTGCATCTTCTACAAACACAAATAAAAGGCAAACGGGATAAACCCATTTGCCTTTTATTGGAGCTGGTGGTGGGATTTGAACCCACGGCCTATTGATTACGAATCAATTGCGCTACCCCTGCGCCACACCAGCGACTTGATTATTATATCATATTTGTTGGTGTTTTGCAATAGGTTTTTGAAAAAAAGTTGGAATATTTTTTTTGCTTATCTCACAAAGTGATTTTTGCTGTTATAGGTAGGCAACTGTTCTTTTTATCTGAATTGATGCATTTTTTATGCATGCGCTTTTTTCAAAACCCCTCGGGAGGCGGGTTTTTATTCTCCGCAAGCTTAATGGCGGTGCTGTTTGTGCTTACGATCTCACAATCGGGGGTACAAGCGACGGTCGGGTCGTTAAAATTCTCAAACGTTGTGCCGTCGAGAACGATCTTTTTCAGGTTGTGCGCCTCAATCAAAGCCTCGTTCTCAAAGCCCTCCCGTGCGGTCACCTTACAATTCTTCATAATCAGAGTGAGCGGCTCATTTGCGGGAGAACTCAGTCTTGAGGGCATACGAACGCCCTCGATGAGGCAATCCTCGAAGGTGATATTGTCAAGTGCGCGGTTACTGCACCAAAGGTGACCGAAGGGATGATTCAGCACCGAATCGGGATTGTAAAAATCGCAGCTTCGGAATACAATGTTGCCGGGGGTGCGACGGACCTTGGCGCGATTGTCGCAATAATACAGAAAAACGTCGTGACAACTGTGACGGCAGTTTTCGTCGGTATCGGCTCTGTTTTTCTTTTGCTCGGGTGTTAAGTGACCGCGAAATCCGTAAGTAGAGGGGGCAGAGCCGTAGCATTCCTCCACAAGCACGTCGCTGCCGCCAAATCGGAGCATACTGCAAGCCGAATCAAAGACGCAACGGCGGATTGTGACATCGATATTATCAAAGCCCGCGATGCAATCGTCGCCCGTGCGGAAGACGCAATCCTCGATCAGCACGTTGTCACAGGTGCGCACATCGAAGCCGTCGTGGCCGCCACGGACGGAGACGGTTTTACAGGTGATATTTTGGCTGTTCTGGATGGCGTGCGCCCAATTGGCACTGTTGATGACGGCATAATCTCGGAGAGTGATATTTTTGGAAAACCAGATATTGATGGCGTGGGGGCCGCGATAATTTTCCTCGCCCTGCGCGTCAAAGCAATTCCTGCCGTCGATAATGGAGCCAAGCTCTCCGATGATCGCTACGTTTTCGGCATTAATGACACGGATTATGGCATTGTTCCATCGGCTGTAGGGCATAATGGAGCGGGAGGTGTGGCCCTCTACCGCCGTGCTGACGATCATATTGCGATCCTCGACAGGAATGGGCTCCAGCTCATCGTCGAGGTAAGCAAAATAGTCCTCGGGGTCGATACTTCCGACGAGGCGGGCGTTTCTGAGAAGGTGGAGGGTCACGTTTGAGCGCAGGCGTAGTCCTGCCACAACGTACTCTCCCTCGGGAATATCTACAATGCCGCCGCCCGCGAGAAAGCAGGCGTCAATGGCGTTTTGTACCTCGCGTGTGCAAAGCCTTCCATCGCTTGTTGCACCGTAATCCAATATGTTATACGTCTTATACGTCATATCGTTTTCCTTTCTTGTGAAAAGCTTTTGAAAGAGGGGGCGGGGAGAAAAGCTTTTCTCGAAAGTTTTCTCCCCGCAATCTCTATCAAAATCTTATTATCTCTGGATTCTTCCCGAGCCGTCGCCGCCTGCAAGCTTTTCAACCTCAGCGACAGTAACCATATTGTAGTCGCCCTCGATGGAGTGCTTGAGCGCGGATGCCGCAACTGCGAACTCAACTGCGCCCTGAGTGGACTTGCCGTTCATCAGCGAGTAGATGAGACCGCCGCCGAAGGAGTCACCGCCACCGACTCTGTCGATGATGTGGAGGTCGTACTTCTTGGAGAAGCAGTATTCGTCGTCAGCAACGTTATAAAGCATTGCGGACCAGCCGTTGTCAAATGCGCTACGGCTCTCACGGAGAGTGATCGCAACGTACTCGAAGCCGAACTTGTCAGCGAGCTGCTTTGCAACAGATTTGTAGCCCTCGTGGTTCAGCTTACCGCCGTAGATGTCGGTAGCCTCAGCCTCGATGCCGAATACGTCCTTTGCGTCCTCCTCGTTGGAGATGCAGACGTCAACGTACCGGCAGAGCTCGGTCATAGCCTCGCGAGCCTGATCGCGTGTCCAGAGCTTGCCTCTGTAGTTAAGGTCGCAGGAGATCTTGAGACCCTTTGCCTTAGCCGCCTTGCAGGCGTCCTTGCAGATCTCAACGACGTTAGCTCCCAGAGCGGGAGTAATGCCTGTGAAGTGGAACCACTCGGCACCGTCAAAGATAGCGTCCCAATCGAAGTCCTCGCGGGTTGCCTTTGCAATAGCGGAGTTTGCGCGGTCGTAGATGCAGACCGAGCCTCTCTGAGAAGCGCCCTTCTCGTTGAAGTAGATACCCACTCTGTCGCCGCCGCGGACGATCTTTGTGGTGTCAACGCCGTATCTGCGGAGGCTGTTTACTGCCGCCTGACCGATCGCGTGGGTGGGAAGCTTTGTAACGTATGCAACGTCCATGTTGTAGTTGGCGAGAGAAACCGCAACGTTTGCCTCACCGCCGCCGAATGTGAACTCAACGTGGTCGCACTGAACGAATCTCTCGTAGTTGTAGGGCTGAAGTCTGAGCATAAGCTCGCCAAACGTAATTACCTTTGCCATATTATTTCCTTTCATGCCGAGGGAGGCGTTCGAGAAACTTTTTGAAAAAAGTTTCTCGAGCTCTTCAAAAACTTTCAATAAATCGGTTTACCCAAGGCTTTATTTGTTGTAAAAATTTCAATTTGACTTGCAACACGATAGCGGATTTTCTTCGCTGAAAATCTCCACCGTTTTAAAAACCAAGCTGTCTGTAATAAAAAACTTTTCTTGGGGAAGTTTTTTGTCGAACTTTTTTTCAAAAAAGCTCGCCGCCGGAGGCACGCGTCCTCTTACTTTACAAGATGATAAGCGAAGCCGTTGATCTCGTCGGCAAGGTAGATGAACTTCATATTACCCTTGTCGTCGTATGTAGCGGTGCTATAGTCGAACTTGACGCCGCGGCGCTCGAGGTGATAAACTGCGCGGTCAACGTTGTTGGTCTGAATTGCGATATGTCCGTTGGTGCCGGGACCCTTCTCGTTCATCATTTCAAACTCGGGGCTTGCGAAGATAGACTTGCCGCCAACCTTGGGCTCGAAGGAGAAGTAATTCTGAAGAGTGTCAGCAGCGTTTGCGGAAGTGTCATTGCAGGGATTGATACCGATGTGCTTGAACTTGAAGCCAAGCATTGTGTCAACAGCCTCGCGAACCAGCTTGGTGATACCGTCGAAATCGCCTGCGGAGATCATCTCGGGCTTAACCATCCAACTTCCGCCACAGCAAACGATCTTGTTGAATGCGAGATAATCGTTTACGTTTGCGGGGCTGACACCGCCTGTGGGCATAAAGGTCACGCCGCCGTAGGGAGCGGACATAGCCTTGATCATAGCAAGACCGCCGGACTGCTCTGCGGGGAAGAACTTAACGGTGTCGAGACCGAGCTCAAGAGCCGCTTCAATTCCCGAAGGATTGTTGATGCCGGGAACGATGGGGCATCCCTTGCTCTGACAGTACTTTACGATCTCGGGATTAAAGCCGGGGGAAACGATAAATTTTGCGCCTGCTTCGATCGCGTCGTCAACCTGTGCCTTGGTCAGCACGGTGCCTGCGCCCACGATCATATCAGGATATTCCTTTGCGATAATTGCGATAGCTTCCTTTGCGCAAGCGGTACGGAAGGTAACCTCGGCGCAGGGAAGACCGCCGTCGATAAGAGCCTTTGCAAGGGGCTTTGCATCAGCCGCGTTCTCGATCTTGATGACGGGAACAATACCGATTTTGGAGAGTTGCTTTACGATGTCGTTCATTTTATTTGTCCTCCGAAAACAAAATTATTACATTATATATTATACACCCCTTTTTTGGGTTTGTCAATACGTTTTACAGTAAAACCCGACTGCGGGAGCGCTTAAAATATGCAAGCGGGCGCCAAGCAAAAAGAGCCTGCCTCGTTGACGGCAGACTCTTGACGTTTATTTTTTTAACAGCTTCTCGAAATGAACGCCGTAGAAGATCGGTCTTTCGTCGTTCAGCGTTGCGTCGATGCTGTCGCAGACGAAATCGGCGGCGATGGCGGCGGAATCGGCGAGAGATCTGCCGTTGATGATCGACGAGAAGCAGACCGAAGCGAATACGTCTCCCGTGCCGTGGAAGCTTTGCGCCTTTCTGGCATTGAAATCGGAGAAAAAGGTATTTGTTTCGCTGTCGTAACCGTAGCAGCCCAGCTTATCGTCGGAGAAGCCAACACCTGTCAGGACCGCCTTCTTGCAGCCGAGCGCTGTGAGCGAGAGCAGAATATCCTTGATATATTCCTCGCCGTAGCCGCTTGCGAGATAGGGCTTGCCAAGCATAAAGCAGGCTTCGGTCAGATTGGGAACGATAATATCAGCCGCGGCGCAAAGCTTTGCCATCTCAAGTGCAAATGCCTCGTCGAAGCCTTTATAAAGCTTGCCGTTATCGCCCATTGCGGGGTCAACGAATTTCAGCTTTCCTTCACCGAAATCGCGGAATATGCCAAGCACAAGATCGATCTGCTCCTTGGAGCCGAGGTATCCTGTATAGATGCCGTCAAATGCAATGCCCTCCTTTTTCCAGACCTCACAGATAGGATCGATGTCCTCGGTCAGATCGCGGAAGGTAAAGCTGTTGAAGGCAGTGTGCGTGGAGAGGACGGCTGTGGGGAGGATGGCGGCTTCGATGCCGTGGGCGGAAATGATGGGAAGGGCTACCGTCAAGGAGCACTTTCCAACACAGGAAATATCTTGTACCGTTAGGATTCTTTTCATATATTTAAGCTCCGTTTGATGAATGATCAATATATATAATTATATTCCTTTTGCGCTTTCAAGTCAAGAGATTTTTGATTTAAAATGTTTCAAAATTTGCTTTACAAATAAGAAAATTTGTGGTATAATTAAACAAACAGATCTTTTTGATCTTTCAAGCGTATTTTAAGGAGATTAAGCCAATGAGATGTCCGTTTTGCGGCTGTGCCAAGAGCAATGTTTTGGATTCAAGACCCGTGAATGAGGGAAACAGTATCAGAAGAAGACGTGAATGTGAAGAATGTCAGAAGCGATTCACAACCTTTGAGGTTCTTGAGTCGGTTCAGATCTTCGTTATCAAGAAGAGCGGAGAGACCGAGCTTTTTGATAGGACGAAATTGCTCGCAGGCGTGCTGAAGGCTACGCAAAAGAGACCTGTCAATGCAGACGAGATCGTTACGGAAATCGAAAACGAGCTTCAGAATTCGCTGACAAAGGAAGTGACCACCGCCAGAATCGGTGAGATGGTGATGGAGAAGCTGAAGGTGAGAGACCACGTTGCTTACGTGCGCTTTGCTTCTGTTTACAGAGAATTTACCGACGTCGAGCATTTCCTCAGCGAGCTTATGGAGCTTCAAAACGGCAAAAAGGACGATAAAGCAGAGGGGTAATACAACAAGCGGTAGAAAAATAAACAAAATGTTGAAAATTGCTTGATTACATCCAAATATAGAAAAAATTACGGCAACGGAAAAATATCCGATGCCGTATTTTTGCTTTTTTGCCGCTCATACTATTTTTGAGGATTACTGTCGCGAGCTTTGCAAAGCTGATACGACGGAGAAGGACGGTATTATATATGGAAGATAAATCGACGGAAAAGAGGCGGTTGTCACCGTCGTACGCTGACAACGTTGGGATGCTTGACGAGATTCTGCACGTCAAGGATAATTTTGATCTGATCAAAAAGACGCTGTCTGTGGGCGAGGACGAGCTGACCTTATATTACGTGGACGGCTTTGTAAAGGACGCGATCATGTCCAAGATGATCATCTATCTGCTTTCGCTGAAGGGACTTGGAAAGGGAAGTGACGGCGCTTGGGCGAAGGGCGAACGAGAAAAGGGCGCGCACCTTGCGGTGGAGGACTTTATAAAGGCGCATATGCCTTACGTGGAGAGTGACGCGGCGACCGAGCTTGAGAGCATGATACAGATGGTGCTTTCGGGCGCGACGCTGATGCTTGGCTCCGCCTTTGGAGAATATGCGGTGATCATCGACGCGCGGACCTATCCTGCGCGGGAGACGGGGGAGCCTGAGGGAGACAAGGTTATGCGCGGTGCGCGAGACGGCTTTGTTGAAACGCTGATCTTTAATACTGCGCTGATACGCCGCAGGATCCGCAACCCCGAGCTTACGATGAGCTATCTGACGGTTGGCGCAAGCTCACGGACCGACATTGTGATATGTTATATGAAGGACAGAGCTGATCTCGGATACGTTGCGGATCTGAAGCGTAAGCTGGAGGGCATCAAGACCGACTCGCTGACCTTGGGTCACGAATCGCTTGCCGAGTGTCTTATCAAGAAAAAGTGGTATAACCCCTTTCCGAAGATCCGATACACGGAGCGCCCCGACTCCGCGGCGGCACAGCTTCTTGAGGGAAGCGTGCTGATCCTTTGTGACAATTCGCCCGAGGCCATGGTGCTTCCGACGTCGATATTCGATTTTATGCAGGAGACCAACGATTTCTATTTCCCGCCGCTTACGGGAACCTATATCCGAGTGGTACGGCACGTGGTTTTCTGGTTGGCGCTTTATATGGTGCCGCTGTGGTATCTTCTTGTCACGCATCAGCAGCTTGTGCCCGGATGGTTGGACTTTATTATCCCGACGGAGACGGGCAGGCTTCCCCTGATCGCACAGCTTTTATTGACCGAATTCATCATTGACGGCTTGCGGATGGCGTCCTTGAACACGCCGAATATGCTGTCGAATTCGCTTTCCGTGGTTGGGGGCTTGATCCTCGGCGACTTTGCGGTGAGCATCGGGTGGCTGATCCCCGAGGTCATTCTTTATATGGCGTTCGTTGCGATCGCGAACTTCACGCAACGGAGCTATGAGTTGGGATACGCGTTTAAGTTTATGCGGATCCTGCTGTTGATCTTGACGGCGATCTTCGGCCTTTGGGGCTTTATCGGAGGATCTGCTCTGACGGTCATTCTGATCGCCACAAACGAGGCGGTCAACGGTAAAAGAAGCTATCTGTATCCTCTGATCCCGTTTGACCGTAAGGCTTTCAAGTCGCTCTTTGTGAGAGTGCGAAAATATGATTTTCTCCCCTCGAAAAAGGGAGCGTAGGATTTGGTGAGCGGTGGGCGACCTTGCGGTTGCTCGCTGCTCCTTTTTTCTTTGACAGGAAGCGGCATCTGTCGGTAGCGTTTTACAAAGCCTTGTACGTTTGCACAAAGTTTTTGAAGCTTCGGCGCAAGCGCGCTTGCTGTTTTGAACAACACTTACATTGAATAATGGAAAAATATGGATAAATTCTCAATAATATGAAATAATTGCTCGTATCTGCCCAAAAGCGGTGAAAACAGGGGCGCGTTGGGAAGAAAAAGAAAAAAAATATCGTATTTCTTGAACGATTTTCGCCTTGAATTTTTCAAACCCTCTTGAAAAAAATTGTATTGTATATTATAATATTAACATCGAGGTGGGGCGCGAGACCACAATTGTGGTGGAAAATGTTGAATTTGCCGCCAACGTGGTGCCGACGCTTCGATAAATCGACCGAAAAACACGAAAGGAGGATTCGAAATGTTTACAGGTGAATACGAGCACAGCGTTGACTCGAAGAACAGAATATTCGTGCCTGCAAAATTCAGGGAAGAATTGGGCGAATCCTTTATGGTGGTAAGGTCGATCAGGGGGCAGGTCCTCAAGGTTTATTCTCTTGAAGGCTGGAAGGATTATATCAACCCCATCAAGGCACAGGAGAGAAAACTCTCCGAGAAGGCCTTGCGATATCTCCACAGAAACGCGGCGCAGGTCACGCCCGACGGTCAGGGAAGAATTCTGCTTCCTCCTGCACTGCTTTCCTTTGCGCAGATCGAAAAAGAGGCGATCTTCGTTGGATGCAGCGATTATTGCGAGATCTGGTCGGTTGAAAATTATGAGCGTGAGATAGAAGCCGAGGATGCCGAAGACATCCGCGAGGAGCTGGAGCGCTTGGGACTTTAACAGGTGGAGGATCGTATGGAAAAAATCAACTTTTCACACCGCTCGGTGCTGCTTGACGAGTGCATCGAAGCGTTGAATATAAAGCCCGACGGCATTTACGTCGATGGGACGGCGGGTGGCGGAGGTCATTCGCTTGAGATCGTCAAAAGACTTGACAAGGGTGGCAGATTGATCGCCATAGACCGCGACGCGGCGGCCATTGAGGCGGCAGGTCAGCGTCTGCGCGACTTCAGCGACAGAGTGACCTTTGTCAGAAACAATTTTTCGTCTGTAAAGGAAAGCTGCGAGATGCTTGGCATCGACAGGATCGACGGTATCCTGCTTGACCTTGGAGTGTCGTCCTATCAGCTTGACACGCCCGAGCGCGGCTTTACGCACAACACCGACGCGCCGCTTGATATGAGGATGGACCGACGGAGCGAGCTTGACGCTTACACCGTGGTCAACACCTACAGCTATGAGGCGTTGAAGAAGGTTATTTACAATTACGGTGAGGAGCGATTTGCTCCCAAGATCGCCTCTACCATCGTGGCACGACGGGAGAAGGAGGAGATCAAGACCACGGGTCAGCTTGTGGATATCATCAAGAGCGCGATCCCCTCGGCGGCGCGAGAGGGCGGACACCACCCCGCCAAGCGCACCTTTCAGGCGATCCGTATCGAGGTGAACGGCGAGCTTGATGCCATTGAGCCGACGATCAGAGCCGCAACCGAGATTCTGGCGCCCGAAGGAAGGATCGCGATCATCACCTTCCATTCGTTGGAGGACAGGATCGTCAAGCAGACCTATGCGGATCTTGCGTCGGGCTGTAATTGCCCGAAGAGCCTTCCGATCTGTGTGTGCGGAAGAAAGCCGAAGGTGAACGTGCTCACCAAAAAGCCCATTTTGCCAAGTGACGGCGAGATCGAGGGCAACCCCCGCTCCAGAAGCGCAAAGCTTCGCGTGGCGGAAAAGATATGATGATTGATTGGAGTCAGCAATGAAAAAAACACAGACGAGAATCATAGCCGCTACCGCGGAGCCTATGACGGGAAGCCCGTCTCGCTCTCACGGCGGGATCGACGTCAGCGCGCTGTATATCGATATGCTTTGCGAGAAATTCCGAAATCGCGGCATCAGAACCGGCGCTCTTGATCCTGCAAGGCAGGCAGAGGTTGAAAGAAATGCGAGAATGCTCGGGCTCAGCCACGACGAGGTGTCGGCTCGGGATGAAAAATATCAAACGATGAAGATAGGTGGCAGATCGTACATGAGCTGTGACGACTTTGCCGCATATTATAAGGATCTTCGAGGCTACAGGCTGCCGAATTTTTATACTCGCGCGGAAAATGAGTATGAAAAGGCAGAGGCGGATGCAAAATGTGTGCAGGAATCGGGTAAACCGCCAAAAAAAGCCGTGTGGCTTGCCGTAAAGAAGAACACTAAGGAAGCAGGCTCAAGACTCGTTTCTGAATTCGTTGTGGACGAGTTCAAGGAACACTTCAACGAAGAGGTCATTGAGGGAGAAAGCGCGAAAATGCCCAAACAGGTCATCCCCGCGCTCCTTATCGTGACACTTTCGCTGCTGCTGATCGTGTGTAGCTCCGTTATGGTAAGCCGCGCCTCGGGAGAGGTGAGCAAGCTCGAAAACCAGATCGAGGCGTTGGAGGTGATCCGAAACGACCTGGATACCGACCTTGAGGTGAAAAACAATATGTTGAACATCAAGGAGTTGGCGGTGGAGGAGTACGGTATGATCAGTGCGGACTATGCCGCATCCCGTTATCTTGACATCGCGGAGGATGAAAAAATCGACATTTACGACAAAGAGGAAAAGGGAGAATCGCTCCTTTCTCAGCTTTTGAGGGCGATCGGATTGAAGGCAGATTGATCGCCGATATCTGCAGGGGCGAACTGTGTCAAGCCGTTGGGCGAGAGGCCTTCGACGGAACGATGCAGTTCGCCCTTCGCATATTTTTTTGAGGACAGGCATATACTTATTTGAATTTGATTTTAAGGAGGAGGACAGTGATGGAAGGTGGAACGCCGAGCACCAAAACACGCAAGCGCGCAGGGATCATATGCATCGCGATGAGCGTGCTGTTTTTGCTTCTGTCTTGCAGGATTCTTCTGATACAGATTTTCAATTTCGACGAGTATGAGCAAAAGGTCATCGATCAGATCACACAGGAGACCTCGGTCAGCGCGGACAGAGGAAACATTTACGATACCAACGGAGTGGTGATCGCTACGAATATCACCACGTACCGATTGTTCCTTGACCCTGCGGCGATTCAGCGGCAGAGTGAGGAGGATGGTAAGGATTATGCGGATATCATTGCAAGAGGTGTGGTTGCCATCGATACCTTGGGACTTACCTACGACGAGGTGATCAAGCAGGCGGGCTACACCAAATACCGTGACCGTACTCTTGCGCGACATATCTCCGAGGAGCAGGCGGATGCGGTAAGAGCATTTTTGGAGGAAAGCGAGCTTGACGATCTTGCTTTGCTTCACCTGCAAGCCACAAGCAAGCGCTACTACCCCTACGACACCCTTGCCTGTCACGTTCTCGGCTTTACGGGCAGCGATGGCGCGGGCCTTTACGGCCTTGAATATCAGTATAACAGCATTCTCTCGGGAACCGACGGAAAGTACATCGGCGCGAAGGATTCCTTCGGAAACGAGATGGTTTATGATTACGAAAGCTACATTCCCGCCATTGACGGGTATAACATAACGACGACGATTGACATTTACGTGCAGGCGGAGCTTGAGGAGCAGCTTGAGGAAACGTACATTGAATCGGGCGGTAAAAACCGTGCGCTCGGTATCGTAATGGACGTTGAAACGGGTGCCGTTCTTGCAATGGCGGTGTATCCAAGCTACGACCTCAACGATCCCTGGAAGCTGAATTATCAATGTCAGGAAAAATTGGACGAGAGCGGCTTCGAGGAGGGTAGCGACGAATATACCGCGTTGAAGCAGGAGCTTTTGCTTGAAACCTGGGCAAATAAGGCGGTTAACGAGCTTTATATGCCGGGCTCGACCTTCAAGGTCATCACCGCCGCGATGGCGTACGAGGAAAATCTCGTTGACGACAACGAGCTGTTCAGCTGTCCCGGATATCATATCGTCAGCGGACAGAAGATCAAATGTCACTATATCGCAGGTCACGGTATGCTGAATTTTGACAGGGGATTACAGCAATCCTGTAACCCTGTACTGATGCAGATGGGCGCCAAGATCGGCATGGACAATTACCGCAAATATTTTGAGGCGTTCGGCTATTTCGAGAAAACGGGAATCGATCTGTCGGGTGAGAGCGTGACCACAAAGGGCGTTACCTTCTGGGACGACGAAACCTTTGAAAGTACGGATATCTATCTTGCTACAGCCTCCTTCGGTCAGAACTTCAAGATCTCCCCCTTGGCGCATCTTACGGCGATCACCGCCGTTGCCAACGGTGGCAATCTTCTCACACCTCACTTTATCAAGGAGATCACGGATAACGAAGGAAACGTTATCTATTCCTATGAGACGCAGGTGCGCAGACAGGTTATCAGTCAGGAAACGTCCAAGGCGGTTTCTCAGGTGCTTGCGGAGGGTGTCGCAACCGACGGCGGCTCTAAGAACGCATACGTTGCGGGATACAGAATTGCGGCAAAAACAGGTACGTCCGAGAAAAAGGACGAGGTAAGCACGGATTACGAAAAATACGTATGCTCGGCGATCGCTTATGCGCCTGCCGAGGCACCCAAGCTGTCGGCACTGATCCTTGTTGACGAGCCTACCGAGGGTGTTTTGTACGCGAGTGTGATCGCGGCACCGTATATCGGCGCTTTGATGGAGCAGATCCTGCCCTATTACGGAGTCGAGCCGATCTACACCGAGGAGGAAATGGAAAATAAGATCGTCAGCGCGCCTTTCCTGGTGCAGGGACGGGTTGCATACGTTACGACCTTTGCGGAAAGCCTTGGCTTTAAGGTTGAGGTTGTTGGTGACGGTGAATACGTAAAAGCGCAGTCGCCTGCTCCCGGAGTCGAGGTTGAGCCGGGCACGGCGAAGATCATTCTTTACACCACCGATGAGGCGGTGAATCAGAAGAAGACTGTCAAGATTCCCAATCTGACGGGTATGACGGCGGTTGCGGCAAACGGTACGCTGACCAATCTTGGCTTGAACATCAAGATTTCGGGTACGAAAAATTACGCCACGGGCAAGGGAGCTGTTGTTGTTGAGCAGAGCCCTGCCGCGGGAACCGAGGTAGAGGTCGGAAGCGTTGTTAACGTGACCTTCCGATATTTGGACGGTTTGGAATAAGAAGCATTTTTGGGCTTGAAGAAAAATATAATGTTTTGATCACTTATATTTTTCGGAGGGCTTGAAATGAAGCTATCGGATCTTTTGAGGAATGCGGGAATACCCGCGAGAAAATTTGAAAACGACCCTGAGATCACGGGGATATGCCCCGATTCCGCGCGGATCGTTGAAGGGAATCTTTTCGTTGCTATCGAGGGCTTGCACGTTGACGGTCACCGATTTCTCGACGATGCAATACGCCGCGGTGCCGCGGCGGCGGTGGTCAGCGAAAGTGCCGTGAAAGAGGGCAGAGCGGATCCCGAGCGCTTGGCGGTGCCTTGCGTTGTCGTTCCGTCTGCGAGACGGGCGGTGGCGCGCCTGTTTGCGGCTTGGTACGGCAATCCACAGCAAAATCTTCGGATCGTAGGCGTGACGGGCACCAATGGAAAAACCTCGGTAACGCGGCTGATCTATGAGCTGCTGAACCGATCGGGCATATATGCCGGCTTGATCGGCACGGTTGGATGTCTGACGAAAAAGGGCAGGATTGAGGTGAAGCCTCATAACAACGAGGCAAATATGACCACGCCCGACCCCGAGGAGCTTTATAAGATCCTGTATCTTATGGAGCGTGAGGGAGTGGAGATTGCGGTGATGGAGGTCACGTCACACGCGCTGCTGCTTGAAAAGACGGAGCCCATCGATTTTGACGTTGCGGTGTTTACCAATCTGACGGAGGATCATCTCGATCTTCACGAAAATATGGAGAACTATTTTGCCGCCAAGGCAAGGCTTTTTGAAAAATGCCAACGGGCTGTGATCAATCTGGATGACAGATACGGTCGGAGGCTGGCGCATTTGATCGGCTGTCCTGTTTATTCCTGCTCGGGTGAGGGCAGAGAGGCGGGATTTGTGGCGGAGGACGTGCACCAAAAGGGCCTTTGCGGCATTGAATACAAGCTTGTGTCGCACGCGTTGCGAATGAGAGTGCGCTCGCCCTTGTCGGGTGGCTTCAACGTTATGAATACCATGGAGGCGGCGGTTGCGGCGCATCTGCTCGGCACCCCTGTCAGAGAGATACAGACCGCCCTTGCAACCCTGACGGGTGCGGAGGGAAGACTTGAGCGGCTGAAGCTTGGAGAAAAGGTTGATTTTTCGGTCTTTATTGATTACGCTCATACTCCCGATGCGCTGGAAAGCCTTTTGCGCACGGTCAGATCCTTCTGCGAGGTTGGCCAACGGATCGTTTTGGTATTTGGATGCGGCGGTGACCGAGATCGGCAAAAGCGCCCGTTGATGGGCAGGATCGCCACGGCGATGGCTGATCTTGTAATCGTGACGGAGGATAACAGCAGGAGCGAGCGCACGTCGGATATCATTGCGGATATTTTGGCGGGTGCTTCGGAGGACGGGTGCTATACGGTGATCGACAACCGGCGGGAAGCGATCGAATACGCAATCAAAAACGCAAGGCGGGGAGATATTATCCTGCTTGCGGGTAAGGGACATGAGAATTACGAGATCGGCGCGAATGGCAAAAAGCCCTTTTCGGAAAAGGAGATCGTCAGCGCGATGATCGAAAAGTATTATTGAAGGCAAAAGAGGTAGTTATGAAGATAAGGCTTGGACTTGGAAGCACGGATATGGAGCACATTGCGCAGTGGTGCTGTGGAGAGCTGTATGATTTTACAGGCGAGAGCGGCTGTGCTTTTGAATATATATGCACCGACTCCCGTGAGGCTGACGAAAATACGATGTTCGTGGCGACGCGCGGCGAGCGGGTGGACGGTCACGATTATATAATCAAGGCGATCGAGCAGGGCTGCAGATGCATCCTTTGCGAGTACGTGCCTACCAATATTTCGGGCAAGCAGGCGGCTTACGTTGTCGTGGAGAATTCGATCGACGCCTTTGCCGATTGCGCCAAGGGATACAGAAGCAATCGCTATTTGCCCGTGGTCGCCATAACGGGAAGCGTTGGAAAGACCACCACAAAGGAGCTTTGCGCGGCGATCCTTCGCAGGCGCTTCAAGACCTATTGTACCGAGGGTAATTTTAACAGCGTGATCGGTATGCCGATGTCGCTTATGGCGGCGGATGCCGAGTGCGAGGTTGCGGTGTTTGAGATGGGAATGAGCGCTTTGGGCGAGATCAGACGAATGACTCACGCTGCCAATCCCACGGTTGCGATGGTCACCAATATCGGCTCCTCTCACCTTGAGTATCTCGGCACGAGAGAGAATATTGCCCGTGCCAAGCTTGAGATAGGAGAGGGCATCGTCGAAGGCGGTTATCTTCTGCTCAACGGCGACGAGCCCTTGCTTGAGGACCATTATTCTGACAGATACGAAACCGTTTACATTGATCGCAAAAATAAAATCAACAACGTAAGGGTGGAGAAGGACGGAACGCATTTCGATCTTCACACGGTCAATGGCTATATGTTTGACCTTCGCGTGCCGCTTATCGGTGAGCATTTCGCGTACAACGCGGCATTTGCGGCGTTCGCGGCTTATCTTTTCGGCGTATCCGAGAGTGATATCCGCGAGGGCTTGGCATCTTACGTGCCTAAGGGTATGAGAATGAATATTTCGGAGAGAGACGGTGTCACCGTCCTTGCCGATTGCTACAATGCCGCTCCCGAATCCATGCGCGCCGCCATCGATACGCTTTCGTCGTTCAAGACCGAAGGCAGAAGGATCGCGGTCCTCGGTGATATGAAGGAGCTTGGAAAGACCTCCGATGAGCTTCACCGTCAGGTGGGAAGATACCTTGCCAATGCGGGGATCGATATGCTGTTTACGCTCGGCAAATCGGGTGCTCTGATCGCTGAAGAGGCGATACGCGCGGGCGTTAAGGTGGTATTTGCCGAGGCTGACGGAGAGGCCTATGCCTCTATCGCCGCGGAGATTTCCGACAAGCTGAAGGCGGGAGACGTGATCCTGTTCAAGGCAAGTCGCGCCATGGCGCTTGAAAATCTGATTGAAATGCTTTTTAAAGACTAAATTAAACCCCGGAGAAACAAAATGCTTTACGAATTATTTGCAAATAAAGGGATTGCGCAGGGTACTGCCATTGGAGTTGAGGCGCTGATCGTGTGTGTCGCGGTGTTTTTGCTTACCTTGCTTGCTACAAGGCTTATCTTACCTTTGCTGAGGGCAAAGAAGCTGAATCAGCCCATCAATATGTACGTCACGGAGCACGCGGGCAAGGCGGGCACTCCCACAATGGGAGGAATCTGCTTCATCATCGCGTCACTATTGGCGGTGCTTGTGTGGATCGTGCTTGAAAAGTGCGGTGTGATCGGAGCAAACGACAGCCGTGCGTTGCTCCCCTTTGTACTGACTGTCTGCCTTGGCGTTGCCAATGGACTGATCGGCTTTATCGACGATTATAAAAAGCTTGTCAAGAAGGAAAACGAGGGCTTGAATGAGGCGCAGAAGTTTATGCTGCAGCTCTTCGTTGCGGCGGCATATCTCGCAATGATGGGAATGACGGGCAATCTTCCAACCGCTTTGAAGATTCCTTTTATCGATCTGTCCCTTGAGCTTGGATGGTTTGCGTACGTGGTTTATCTGATCGTGATCGTCGGCTTCGTCAACAGCACCAACATAACGGACGGTATCGACGGCTTGGCCTCCTCGGTGGGAGCGGCTGTTTCGATGGCTCTGATCGTCATGGCGGTTATCCTCGGCGCACGCTACACGGGCGTTGCCGCAGGCGTTCTTTTGGGCTCGCTTCTCGGCTTTCTTGTATTCAACCATTATCCCGCAAAGGTATTTATGGGCGACACTGGCTCGCTCTTCATCGGCGGAATCATTATGGGATGCGCAATCAGTGAAGGACAGCTGATCGCGGTGATCGTGATGTCGTTCGTGTTTATTTTTGAAATGCTGTCAAGCCTTTTGCAAAGAGTTTACTTTAAGCTTACGCACGGTAAAAGAATCTTTAAAAAAGCACCCGTGCATCATCATTTCCAGCTGCTTGGCTGGAGCGAGGTCAAGATCGTGACGGTGTTCTTTATCGTATCGGTTGCGCTTTGCGCCGTCGCGATGATTGGAATCGTTATTTGAATTTAGAAACGTATTGAAGGAAAAGGAGGGAGAACGGTGAGTCAGAAGGATCCGAACAAAAAAAGCGGGCTTGGATTTTTTGTGAAAAGCAAGGTGAAGCTTGTTAACGATGCATACGAGCGAGATCTGGAGAAGCATGATCCGATCTACCTCGAGCCGATACATAAAACAGAGGCGCCTGCGGAGGAGAAGGTCTTGGTCCGCGGCGGCATAGACGTATATTTTCTCTTGATCGTTCTTGCGATCTCGATGCTCGGCGCGGTCATGGCGTACAGCGCAAGCTCGTTTTACGCCGATAAATATATGGGCGACAGCCTGTATTACTTCAAGCGACACGTGATCTTCCTTGTAGCGGCGGTCTTGTTTACCGCGATCTTTGTGATCTACGCTCGGCCTTGGTTCTGGAGAGTTTTCGGAATCGCCGTGTACGGCGGATCTATCGTGCTGCTGCTTGCGGTGCTTGTGGTCGGTACGACCGGAGGCGGTGCACAGCGTTGGATCGAGATCGGTCCGCTTACCATTCAGCCCTCGGAGATCGCAAAGCTGGGCGTTGTGCTTTTGCTCGCGCTCCTGATGTCGAAATACGAAAAGCGCATAGAGCTGTCGCAACGCTTTGGAGGGCATTTCCGTTACGGTGTGCTCTATCCCGGTATCGCAATCGCCACGATCTGCGGCCTCGTTATGCTGGAAAAGCATCTTTCGGGTCTTATCATCATCGGTCTTCTCGGTCTTACGATCATGTTTATCGGCGGTACGGACAAAAAGTGGATGGCATTGATCATCGGCGCGGGTATTGTTGCGGTTGGCCTTGTTCTTTTGGTTTCGGATTATGCCATGGAGCGTGTGACGACCTGGCTGTTTTTGGAGAATGCCGACCCTCGCGGTCCCGCATGGCAGACGTGGCAGGGGCTTTACGCAATAGGATCGGGCGGATTCTTTGGCGTGGGCCTTGGTAACAGCCGACAGAAATACGGCTACGTTTCGGAGGCGCAGAACGACTTTATATTTACCATCGTTTGCGAGGAATTGGGCTTCTTTGGCGCTGTTATCGTGATCTCACTTTTTGCGCTTTTGCTTTGGAGAGGCTATAAGATCGCTTCGAAATGTCCCGATAAATTTTCTGCGTTGGTGGTTTACGGATTGACGACGAAGATCGCGTTGCAGACGATATTGAACATCGCGGTCGTTACCAATTCTATGCCCAATACGGGAATCGCGCTGCCGTTCTTTTCATCGGGCGGTACGGCGCTGATGCTGCAGATATTTGAAATGGGAATTATTATTTCCATGTCGAGGTTTTCTTACGTGAAAAAATAAGAGGAGCACAGCGTGAAAGTTCCTTCCTGCTGATAGGTAAACAAACTGCTTCACGCACGAATTTTGCCTGTTCGGCAAAATTCAACCTTTACTATTTGTGCCGCCGTGTAGAGGTTTTAAAGGAGAATAAAACGAGCTTTTAGGTTCCCCGGCGGCGGAATGGAGATTTATATGAGAGTATTAATGACGGGCGGCGGTACTGCGGGTCACGTAAACCCTGCGATCGCCATAGCGAATACAATAAGAGAATATGAAAAGGACAGCGAGATCGCTTTCGTTTGCTCGATGCAGCCTCGCGATAAGGCGCAGGATCTTGTGCCGCGCGCGGGTTATGAAAAGCTGTATCGCGTTAATATACAGCAGAGCCACAAGATCTATGACCCGAGAAATCTGATCACCCTGTACTCAATGATCAAGTCGAAGGGAGAGGCGAAAAGGATCATCAAGGAGTTTGCTCCCGACGTGATCATCGGTACGGGTGGCTTTGCCTGCTATCCTGTGTTGAATGCAGGTGCGGAGATGGGTATTCCCACCCTGGTTCACGAATCCAATGCCATTCCCGGAAAGGCTGTGTTAAGGCTTGCTCCAAGGATCGATTGCGTGATGACGAATTTTGAATCGTCTGCAGGGCAGATCAAAAGGGCTAAGGAGATCGTTTGTGTGGGAAATCCCGCTGTTGTCGGTCAAAAAAGCACCGATACTGCCGAGATCGCAAAGGGATATTCGAAGAGCGTGCTGATCTTCGGAGGCTCTCTCGGCGCGGAGACCTTGAATATGGCTGTTTGCGAGATGCTTGAGAAGATCGCCGACAAATATCCCGATACCGAGTTCTATCACGCGGCGGGCAAACGCGACTATGAGCACCTGAAGAGTGAGTTTGAAAAGCGTGGGCTTCTTGCGAAGAAGAACGTTGTGTTGGTCGACTATATTTACGATATGGATAGCAGAATGAAGCGGGCGGATCTGATCATTTCCCGCGCGGGCGCGATGACGATCTCTGAGCTTGCGCTTATGGGAAAGGCGGCAGTTCTCGTTCCTTCGCCCTATGTTGCGGCAAATCATCAGTACAAGAATGCCAAGGCGCTTTACGATGCCAAGGCTTGCGAATTGGTACAGGAAAGTGAGTTCCGGCGGCTCTTACCCGTTGTGGAGGAATTGCTGACGGCTACTGAAAAGCGTGACGGACTTGCACGAAACGTTGAAGCCTTTGCAAAGCCCGATGCCAACAGGATCATATATGAAAAGATCAAAAAAGTGGTTGCGGAGAAGAAAAACAACTAAACAAATAATAGAATAATAAACAAAAAGTAGAAAAAACGGACGGATATGAACGAAAAAGGTGGTGAGCAAAGATGAAAAACGGCGAAAAAAAGCCCGAAGAGCAGTTGAGAGAAAAGCTTGAAGGAGCGAGAGCGAAGCTTTTTATCCGTTACGGAGAAAAGGGAGCAAGGCGCATTTTGCTTGGAATTCCCGTAGGAATCTTTGCCGTCGTGCTGCTCGCGGTCTTATTCTTTTTGCTCCCGATCAGACGGATCGAGGTCGTCGGTGAGGTCACGATGTTCAACGAGGGCGAGATCATCGGTGCCGCTGAGATCGAGGAGGGCGACAGCCTGTTCTTGAAATCTGCAGGCAGGATCAAGCGTACGATACGCAAGAATCTGCCTCTGACCGAATCGGTCAGGGTGACGAAGTCGCTGTTCGGTAAGGTGAAGATCGAGATCGAATTTGCAGACGTCGATTACTACTGTAAGATCGGAGATAGATATTACGCTATCGACGAGGAGCTTCGCTTGCTGGACTCTGATGAATCCAAAACGAAGTATTCGGCATACGGAGCTGTTTTGGTCAAGCTCCCCGAGACAAGAGAGCCTGTGATTGGCGAGAGGATCATATTTTACGATACGGTTGAGGAGACCGACACCGAGGGCGAGACCTTGTATGAGGTGCGCGAGGAGAGATTTTACGATTTTGCGTCTGAATTCCTCACGGCGCTGAAGGATAGCGGATTTTTACCCGATTCGGATGCGGTCTTATTGGAGGAGAGATTTAACGTTACGCTGATTTACGCCGAAAAATTTCAAATCACATTTGGCAATACGAGTGACCTTGACGTTAAATTCCGCGTTCTTTTCGGAATTCTTGACGAGGGCTCGATGCAATACGCAGACAAGGTTTCCGTCGATCTGACGACTCCCTCGAAGGCAACCGCCCGTGCGGATAACTCCTTGGACTTCAGCCAATACGTGGATTGATCCGTTTTTATTGAAATAGAAAATATTATGAAAAAAATCCCTGCCGCGGCTAAATGTATTGCACAGTTCGCGGCAGGGAATACTTTTGTTATCCCATAGAATTTTCAAATTGCGGAGATAACAAAATGTATTATAATAAAGTGGAAATTTGCGGCGTCAATACTGCGAATCTTGCGGTGCTTGACGACGATGAAA
The DNA here is from genome assembly GCA_017462125.1 of Clostridia bacterium. Next base: position 29,387 of record JAFTRQ010000129.1, read on the forward strand.
AGAAGGGCTTGCTCATTCGGGCAAAGTCGGGAGATGACAGGGCGCGAGAGGAGCTGATATACGGCAATCTGCGTCTTGTGCTGTCTGTGATACACCGATTCGGAGGTAAAAAAGAGAATGCGGACGACCTGTTTCAGGTCGGTTGTATCGGGCTTGTGAAGGCGGTTGACAATTTCAATACCGATCTTGACGTAAAGTTTTCGACCTACGCGGTGCCGATGATCATCGGTGAGGTAAGGAGATATTTGCGAGACAACAACAGCGTGCGCGTCAGCAGATCGATCCGAGACCTTGCATATAAGGCCTTGCAGGCGAGGGAAGAGATGATGGGCGAAAAGGAGTGCGATCCCACGGTGGATGAGATTGCGGCGCGTCTTGGAGTTGAAAAGGAGCCTGTGCTGCGCGCAATGGAGGCGATCGTTGAACCGATGTCGATCTACGAGCCTGTGTATTGCGAGGGGGGAGATTCTCTGTACGTGATCGATCAATTGAGCGACAACAGCTCGGGGGACGACAGTTGGCTTGAAAATATCGCCTTGCGTGAGGCGTTGAAGAATTTATCGGAGCGGGAGAGGACGATCATTGGAATGCGGTATTTCGAAAATCGCACACAGACCGAGGTAGCGGGAGAGATCGGGATTTCGCAGGCACAGGTGTCAAGGCTTGAAAAGGGTGCGCTTGAAAAAATGCGGCGGCAGATGGTATAAAAAAAGAACAGTATCAATGGCGTGATACTCTTAACGGAGTATCACGCCAACTCTATTCGCCTTTGGCGAGTGATATTGCTTCGCAGTGATATTCGGCTTACGCCGAGTGATATTCGCTGCGCGAGTTTTGAGGCGAATAGAATATCACTGTGAGGCATATCCGAACAATATCACTGCCCGAAGGGCAATATCACTCTTTGCGAAGCAAAGAATATCACTCACATATAAAGCAGAAAAGAGAGAGCTTTACGGAATTTGTTTCCGCATTACTCTCTCTTCTGTTTTATTGCAAGTTTCGCATTTGTAATACAAATGTCG
>JAFTRQ010000130.1 GCA_017462125.1 Clostridia bacterium
CGACATTTGTATTACAAATGCGAAACTTGCAATAAAACAGAAGAGAGAGTAATGCGGAAACAAATTCCGTAAAGCTCTCTCTTTTCTGCTTTATATGTGAGTGATATTCTTTGCTTCGCAAAGAGTGATATTGCCCTTCGGACAGTGATATTGTTCGGCTATGCCTCACAGTGATATTCTATTCGCCAGATAACTCGCGCAGCGAATATCACTCGGCGTAAGCCGAATACCACTGCGAAGCAATATCACTCGCCAAAGGCGAATAGAGTTGGCGTGATACTCCGTTAAGAGTATCACGCCATTCCTGCGGATTTTTTGTTATATTTACAGAACACTGTTCAAGAACTGCTGCAGCTTGGGATGCTTGGGATGGTCGAAAACCTCCTCGGGTGTGCCGTCCTCGGCAATCTTGCCGTCACACATAAAGAGCACGCGGTCAGCCGCCTCGCGGGCAAATCCCATCTCGTGCGTCACGCAAACCATCGTCATTCCCTCGTTGGCAAGCTGCTTCATAACGTCAAGCACCTCGCCTACCATCTCGGGGTCGAGGGCGGACGTGGGCTCGTCGAAGAGCATGATCTCGGGATTCATCGCAAGCGCGCGAATGATCGCGATTCTCTGCTTCTGTCCTCCCGACAGCTTGGAGGGGTACTCGTTCGCCTTGTCCTCAAGACCGATGCGGCGAAGGAGCTCCCAGGCGGTCTTTTCCGCCTCCTCCTTGGTCTTCAGCTTCAGCTGTGTGGGAGCCAGAGTCAGATTCTGCATCACCGTCAGATTATTAAACAGATTGAACTGCTGGAACACCATTCCCATAGACTGTCTTGCCACGTTGATGTCAAGACCGTTATCCTTCTCTACCTGCTTTAGAAGCTTCTTGAATTCCCCGCCCTCATGCTTGCGGAGAAGATCCTTTTCCTTGATCTCCTTAATGATCTCGGTGCAATATCCCGTCTCTCTGTCGGGAACGGCACCCCGCTCCGCCACCATTTTTTTGTAGGTTTTGGAGCTTGCGATCACGTCGAAATGCAGATAGGGGTCTGCGTTGCCAAGCAGGCGGTCTCCGTACCAGATCTCGCCGTAGGTGGGCTCCTCAAGGAAGTTGAGACAGCGCAAAAGCGTGCTCTTACCGCTTCCCGAAGCACCGATGATCACGACCTGCTCTCCCTTTTTGATATCCAGAGAAACGCTGTCAAGCACGCGCAATTCACCAAAATCCTTGTATAAATTCTTAACGCTTATCACTTGCACGCAGTCTCCTTTCAATCAATTTTATAGCAAAGGTAAGCAGATATACGATGGCAAGATAGAAGAGCGCAGCCACAGCCATAGGCACGATGTAGCTTGCCATATTGTTACCGCTTCCGATGATCTTTGCCGCCATCGTCAGGTCGTACATACCGATCATACTGACGATCGAGGTCTCCTTGATCAGCGCGATCAGCTCGTTACCGATGGCAGGGATCACGTTTTTGATCGCCTGCGGGATCACGATCTTCAGCATCGTTACGCGGCCGGAAAGGCCCAACGCTCTTCCCGCCTCGGTCTGTCCGATATCAACGGACAAAATGCCCGCGCGGATATTCTCCGCAACGTACGCGCCCGAGTTGATACCGAAGGCAAGCGTTGCCGTAACCACCTCGGGAAAGCCTCTGAAGGTGAAGATAACGTAAAACATAATAAAGAGCTGAAGCGCCATAGGCGTACCGCGGATGACCGTAATATAAGCCTTGCAGATCGCCTTGGGCACGATCGTCCATTTTGTCTTTTTGGAGATCGAAACAAAAGCCACAACAGTACCCAAAAGCAAGCCAAGCACCGCCGCCAGAACCGAGATCAGCAAAGTCGTCTGCAGACCGCGCCACATGCTTTCCATATACTTTTGCGTTGTGAAAAGCTCGATTATCTTTGAAATAAAATCCATACCGTTCCTTTCAATTAACGAGGAAAAGAACTATGCCGAGCACAGTTCTTTTCCGATTCGGTTCAATATTTATCAGTCCTTGATCATATGGTTCATAACCATCTCTTCAACCTTGCCCTCAGCGATCAGCTCGGTAAGAACCTCGTTGATAGCCTTGAGAAGCTCGTCGTTGCCCTTGGTTACGCAGATCGCGTACTGCTCCTCAACGGGAGCATCCTCAGCCTCTGTAGCACCGGAGTAGTACAGGGGGAGACAAGCAAGACCGGAGTTCTTGGATACGATGTACTCTGCGGGAAGCTCGTCGATGATAACAACGTCAACGAGGTTGCTTCCGATACCGTCAGCCGCAAGCTGAGCGTTGTCAAACGTCTTCAGCTCGGTGTTGGTTCCGTAAAGAACGCCGTCGTAGCCGTAGTCGTTGTCAGCGGTAGCGTAGATCTCACCGTCTGTGTAGATCCAACCGGTTGTATCGGTCTGAACACCGATGGTCATGCCTGCAAGCGCTTCCCAAACGATGTACTGATCCTCGCCCTCGCCTCTCTTTGCAACGTCGGAATCGGTTGCAAAGATAACGTACTGAACGGAGGTGTAATAAGGAATCGAGAAGTCAACCTTTTCCTTACGCTCTTCGGTAATGGTGATACCTGCCGCGCCTGCGTCACAAACCTTACCGTCCTTCACGTTATCGATGATAGCGGAAAACTCAACGTTCTTGAAGGTAACCTTCTTGCCCATCTTTTCACCGACCATGTTCATGATCTCAACGTCAACACCAACGATCTCCTCGCCCTCGTAATACTCGAAGGGAGCGAAGAATGCATTTGTCTGTACGATGATCTCGTCGCTCTCGCAGGAAGCAAGAGTTACGCTAAGCGTTGCGACCATCATAACAGCAAGAATAAGTGCTATGATCTTTTTCATTTGAATGTCCTCCTAAAATGAATAAAAATAAAATTTGATTACATTATATTGTATCACTTGGCTTGTATTTTGTCAACAGATAAAACAGATTTATCCGATTTTCGTTTAACCTGTCGGTTTATCGCCCCGATATTTCCCTGTTTTTTATGAATACTGATGCAAAATGCATATTATTCTGTATATACATTCATTTTTGACGTGAAAACGGGGCAAACACAACGTTTGCCCCACACATTAATTCAATTCACGTCAACGTAGAAAAGCTCGATGGAATAGATCTCTACGGTCTGTCCGTCCTCCGTACCGAAGTCCAAACGGATCGAGGACAGCCTGCCCGTATAGCCCTCAACGTCGGCAAGATATCCGATCAGGGTCGTCGTTCCGTCGTCACTTGCTCCCGCAACGCCGAGATAGCTCGACTTCGCGGCGGAAAATTTGCCTGCCTGATCCTTACCGCAGGTAAAGAACACGCCCGCTCCCCCGCTGCAAGCCTCGGTATTCACAACGATACGGATCGCGTTGTAATCCTCGGTCTCAACGTTCTTCAACGTATACGAAATATAGGGATCGTAGCTTTCTCCCGACGCCTTGGTGTCGAATTTCAAAACGCCGTCCTCAATTCGCACGTTTGACGCATACGGGCTGGTGTTTACAGCTCCCGCGGCTTTCGGGAATATGCTGAAATACGCGGGAGCTGCGGCCTTATAAGACAGCGGTCTTGTGATCGTGCCGTAGCCGTGAAGCAGATGCTCCTTGGAATACTCCGCCTCGATGATATGCTGCTTTACAAGCTCGCCGCGATACGTGATAAACAAAGACTCACTGCAGGGCCAGAAGCAGGTCGCCGCCGCGATCCTGTCGTAAAGCTCGGCGGTAGCGGTCTCACAGCCGTGATGCGCGATCTGCACCATATCGCTCTTCAGCGCGTCGCCATAGCTTTCAACCATCCAATCGGAGGCATATACACCGCAGTCGGCAAGGAAGAGCATCGAGCCCTCCTCGTTTTTGATGCGGCTGACGGTCGAGGTCTCGTTGAAATCGTCGGGAGCATTGGTCTTATACAGATGCTCGGCGGTCAGAAGGAACTCCCAGCGCACGCCGCCGAAGTCCAACACCGTGCCCGTGTGAATACCGCAAAGCTGTGCCCCATTGAAATTTGCAAGGTCGGTCTTGACCTGACCGTTCAGATAGCTATCCTGATTCTTAGCGCCCGACACAGGCGAATAAAGCAGATAATCCAGCGTCACCTTGCTTGCGTAGTCCTTGGAGAACTGATTGAAGGCCTGATAATGGTCGCCGTGAGAGTGGGTGATCAGCCACGCGCGGATGTGGATCCCCTCGTCGGAGCCGTTCAGCTGGCAGAGCGTATCGTACAGGGTCTGCGCCTCGGCCTTATATCCACCGTCGATCACAAGAAAGCTTCCGTCTGTCAGACGGACGATGTAGGTCATACCGTTGATCTCGGGAGAGTGTCTCTGCGTCACGGTCACGTCGCAGACCTTCTCGCCAAGCTCCCCTGCCTCGGGAAGGATCGCCCCGTCAGCGGAGGTGCCGAGATACAGCTCACCCTTCGCTCCGTTAAAGGTAACGGTTCGATAGCCCTTCTCGCCGATCAAGGTGGTGGAAAGCATACCGCCGATCTCGGAAACGCTGTACTCACCGTAACCGTTTTCCAGATAATACTTCACCGCCGCGCGATAGTCGGTCTTGCTCTTGCCGTCATACTGATCCATCACGTATCCGTCCGCCGAGGTATAACTGAGAGACGGATCTTCCTCGGGAAGCGCCGCCTCCACGGGAGGCTCGGTCTCGGATTCAGACTCGGTCTCGGTGGTGTTGCCCTCATCGGCTTCGGTAAATTCCTCAACCTCTACCTCTGTGGTAACGTCACTTTCCTGTGTAGTCTTCTGCTCGGTCTGCGCTTCACCCGAATCGCACGCGGCAAAAGCGGCAAGAAGCATACAAAGCGTAAGCAGGAACGCTGTTAATTTTTTCATATTAATCTCCTAAATATAGTTATATTGTAATATTGTAACATACTTTCCCTGTTTTGTCAACCGCATAACAAAGGCGATCGATCAGCGGCAAAATTCCGAGCCGAACCAAGTCTTTTTGCTTGATTCGGCTCGATTTGATCAATCCTCGTCGATCTCAACGTGGAATGCCTCTATGGATCGGATCACAACCTGCTGACCGGGTGTCGCACCGATATCGATACGCAAAGAGGATATCTCCTCGCCCGTAAAGCCCTCCACGTTGCCAAGATACCCGATCAAAACAAAGGTATCGTTGGTAGAATGTCCCTGTCTGAACATTCCAATGCTTTTTGCCGCGGTGAAAGACCCCGCGTTGTCCTTGCCGGAGGTGAAATAGAGCTGTGCGCCGCCGTTATACAATCCCTCCTGACCCTCCATCGGGTAGGAGTCGATAACGATTCTGACGGCATTGTACTTGGTGGTATCCCAATCGATCTTTTTCACGGGATACCAGAAATTCACGTCGAGGTTATCACCCTCTCCCACCACGGTATAGGTAAGATAACCGTTCGAATCCTTTTTAAGGCTTGATATATACCTGTTAGGCGTTACCGAGCCCGATCTCGCGGGCATCAGATCCACCGTATCGGATCTGACCGCCTTATGGGAAAGCAGACGCGTGGCATTGCCGTAGCCGTGAGATATGATCTCCTGCGCGTATTCGGATTGCATCACGTGCTGCTTTGCTCTGCCGCCGCCACCAAGGCTTTCCCCGTAAGGAATGAAGACGGTGGAGGGGCTGATCAGATCATAGTAAGCCACGGGAGAGGTCTCCAGACCGTGGTGCGCCATCTGCACCATATCGCTCTTGAGCGCCTCGCCGTAGCAATCCATCATAAAGCTGCAGCCGTTCACTCCGATGTCGCCGTTAATAATGATCGAGCCCTCTTCACTTATGACGCGGCTGACCACACTGCTCTCATTAAAATCATCGGTCTCCACGTTCTTGTAAACCTGATCGGGAGAGCAAAGGATCTCCACGCGCACGTCCGCAAAATCAAAGGCCATTCCCGTGTGGATCTGCACAGCCTTGGCGCCCTCGAATCTTGCAAGATCGGTCTTGACGGTGCCGTTCAGATAAGGATCTCTGTTAGGCTCGTCCACCACGGCGCAATAATAAAGGGTGTCCAGCTGGACCTTGTCGGCATAGTCCTTGGAGAATTGACTGAACATACGGAAGTGGTCACCGTGAGAGTGGGTAATGAACCACGCGCGAATGCGGATGTTCTCCTCCGAGCCGTTGAGACGGCAAAGAAGCGCGTAGGAATCGTCGGTATCCTCGTAATGTCCGCCGTCGAAAATGATAAAGCTGCCGTCCGCCAAGCGGATGAAATATCCCATTCCGTTTTCCATATCCGAGCGATGCTGTGTAACGGTGGTGTCGTTCATCCTTACGTAATCCGGCTTTGCTACGGGGAAATTCCCCGCTCCGCTCTCGCATTCGCCAATGTAAAGCTCGTTCTTATTTTGGTTGATCATAACCACGCGATAGGCGTCATCCTTAATAAAGGTAGAGGAAAGCGCCGTACCGATCTTGTTTTCGGTGTAAAGCGTGTATCCATCCTCTATATAATAAGCGCACGCCGCGCGGTAATCGATCTTTTCCTTGCCGTCGTACTGAGACATCTTGTAGCCGTCGTCGGTAACGTAGGTCAGATCGGGCTCGCCCTCGGGGAGCGCCGCCTCCACGGGAGGCTCGGTTTCGGTCTCGGTCTCTGTTTCCGTCTCGCCTTCGGTTGTATCAAGCGTGGTTCCGTCAGCTTCGGTCTGCACCGCCGTCGATTCAATCGAAGTGCTCTCGCTCTGCTCCGCTCCCGAGTCGCAGGAGACAAAAGCGGATGCAAGCAGGGTGAGCGCAAGAATTGCGGCAATTGTTTTTTTCATATTGAGTTTTCCTTTCAAAATGTATAAAAATAAAACACAAATAAGCCTATATCTTAAAAAGTTGATATTTTTGAGCAATCCTATTATATCACAGAAGGGTCCAAAATGATATAGTAAAATTGTAAATAAACTACAAGCAATGCCAAAATATTGAATTTATGGCGTTTGACGCAAAAAGGAGTACGATGATTATGAAAAGCCGCATCGGCCCGTGAGCAGAGCGCGGAAAGCAATATCACGATCCCCGAGCAATCTGCCGCCGCAGACAAAGCCACCGAGTAAAAAGCTTGTTACGAAAAAGAATCAAAAATTTTTTATTTTTTTCAAAAAAACTATTGACAGAATGAAAAAAAGGTGATATAATCTGTAAAGTGTTTTACTTTACACCTGTTTTTCAAGGCAAAAAGTCAAAAAAATGTGTCGGAGGAGCCGTCAATGTTCGAAAAAAATCTGAATATCGGTTTTTTGCTTGACTTTTACGGCGACGTGCTGACCGAAAGACGGCGAGACGCTTTGGACTTCTATTATAACGACGATATGTCGCTCTCCGAGATCGCGGAGGAAATGGGAATCTCCCGTCAGGGTGTCCGTGACCTGATCAAAAAAGCCGAGGAGGAGCTCTTCTTCTATGAAGAAAAGCTTGGACTTGCAAAAAAGTTTGAGCAGGCGCAAAAGCACGCCCAGCGCGCGCTTCAGCTCTGCGAGAGCGGCGCGGAAACAGGTGCCATAGAGGACGAGATCAGGCTTCTGCTTGACAGCGTCGGGTAAAGGAATCACACAGTAAACAAAGGAGGTATTTACAGCAAGTATGTTTCAGAACTTATCCGAAAAGTTAGAAAATGCCTTCAAAAAATTCAAAAACAAGGGAAAGCTTACCGAAGCCGATATCAAGGCGGGTATGAGAGAGATCAAGCTCGCTCTGCTGGAAGCCGACGTAAACTTCAAGGTCGTGCGCGACTTTATAAAAACCGTCTCCGAGCGTGCCGTTGGCACGGAGGTGCTCGAATCTTTGAACCCCGGTCAACAGGTCATCAAGATCGTTGACGAGGAGCTGGCGGCGCTTATGGGCTCCACCCACTCCAAGCTGATCGTTTCCCCCAAGCCCCCCACAGTCATTATGATGGTCGGTCTTCAGGGTGCGGGTAAGACCACACACGCAGGTAAGCTTGCAGGAATGCTGAAGAAGCAAGGCAAGAATCCCCTGCTCGTCGCCTGCGACGTTTACCGTCCCGCGGCGATCAAGCAGCTGCAGATCGTCGGCGAAAAGCTTGGCATTCCCGTTTTTGAGATGGGCGATAAGGAATCTCCCGTCAAGATCGCAAAAGAAGGTATTAAATTCGCAAATCAAAAGGGCTATGACACGGTGTTCGTGGATACCGCGGGCCGACTTCAGATCGACGAGGTCCTGATGAAGGAGCTTCAGGATATCAAGGAGGCCGTAGAGCCCACCGAGATCCTGCTCACCATCGACGCAATGATCGGTCAGGAATCGGTGAACGTGGCAGAAACCTTTAACGATATGCTGGATATCACAGGCGTCATCCTCACAAAGCTTGACGGTGATACCAGAGGCGGTGCGGCGCTGTCCGTCCGTTATATTACAGGCAAGCCGATCAAATTCATCGGTGTCGGCGAAAAGCTCGATCAGATCGAGCCCTTCCACCCCGACAGAATGGCGCGCCGAATCCTCGGCATGGGCGACGTGCTCACCCTCATCGACAAGGCACAGGCACAGTTCGATGAAAAGAAGGTCGCCGAAATGGAGGAAAGACTTCGTCAGTCGATCTTCACGCTTGACGATTACCTCGATCAGATGCAGCAGCTCAAAAATATGGGAAGTCTGGATCAGATCGCGGGTATGATCCCGGGAATGAAGCCCGGCGCTTTGAAGGACGCCAAGGTCGATGACAAAATGATCGTCCATCAGGAGGCGATCATCAAATCCATGACGCGCTACGAGCGCGAGCACCCCGAGGTGCTGAACGCATCCAGAAAGCAAAGAGTCGCGAAAGGAAGCGGCACCAGCGTCGAGGAGATCAACAAGCTTCTCAAGAGCTACGATCAGATCAAGAAAATGATGAAGCAATTCTCCGATATGGGCAAGAGCAAGCAGGGCAGACGCCAGATGAGCAAAATGAAGCTCCCCTTCTGACAGCCCACACAAAACTAAAAAGCTGTTTAAACCGCAAAGGTTTTAATGGAATATAAAAAAATAATTTATTATAACATTTTTGGAGGACAAAAAAATGGTAAAAATGAGACTTACAAGAATGGGCGCAAAGAAGGCTCCCTTCTACCGTGTAGTTGTTGCTGACAGCCGTTACCCCAGAGACGGTCGTTTCATCGAGGAGATCGGTTACTACAACCCCCAGACCGAGCCCGCTGAAGTAAAGATCGACGCTGACAAGGCTAAGGCATGGCTCGCAAACGGCGCACAGCCCACCGAGACCGTTAAGGCTCTTCTCAAGAAGTCCGGCATCGTTGACTGATCCGATATCACCCGTTTTATTAGCAAGGAGATATCATGGTAGATTTGAAGGAAACTCTTCGCAATATCGCAGTTGCGATCGTTGATGACCCCGACAGTGTCGTTGTTGTCAGCAATGAGACAGAAACAAGCATCAATCTTACCTTGAGCGTTGCGCCCGACGATATGGGCATGGTTATCGGAAAGAACGGCAGAATCGCAAAGGCGATCCGTATGCTGATCAAGGCCGCTGCCAACGGTTGCAACAAGAAGGTTAACGTTGACATCAGATAATTTTACATTATCAAGAAAAGGGGCTGAGTCATTAACTTAGTCTAAGAAAAAAAACGGATACTCTTTACCGAAAAGGTATTGAGTATCCGTTTGCTTTGTTGTATAATTAAATCACCACAAAATAACACACAAGAAAGCGAGATAATTATACACCAA
>JAFTRQ010000131.1 GCA_017462125.1 Clostridia bacterium
GGATTTAAAAATCACTTGCAACACGATAGTAGTGAGGCTTTGATTAAAATCTACACGGTTTTATAAGATAAAATGGCTACTCTATTGCCAATTTTTGAGGAAGTTTTTTGGCTCCACCTTTTTTTCAAAAAAGGTGGAAACATCGCATCCCCAACGTCCCCATAAATTGCAATTTATCCAAAAGAAAGGAATCGCTATGAATACGAACGAAATAATGAAGCTGCTTGAGGGCAGACGCACCTATCGCCGCTTCGACGAAAGCCGCGAGATAGGAGACGAGGTCATTAACGATATGAAACGAGCGGCACAGCTTGCCTCCTGCGGTATGAACCGCCAATCGCTCCGCTATATCTACGTCCGTACCCCCGAGACCGTCAATCGGGTCTTTGATATTACAAAGTGGGGCGCTGCGCTTCCGGACGGGCAGGGTCAGCCCAAGATCGGTGAGCGCCCGACCCTTTTCGTGGCAATGCTTTATCCCGCAAACGCTCGCAATCCCTTTGACGAGGGGCTTGCCGCAAGTAACATAACTCTTGCCGCATACGCCCACGGTGTAGGCTCCTGCATCGTCGCCAACGTGCATCACGGTAAGCTCCGTGAGATACTGCGCATCGACGATAGCCTTGATATCAGTTGTGTCATCGGCTTCGGCTATCCCACCCACAAGAGCCGTATCGTCGAGATCGAAGAGGGCGAGGACACAAAATATTATCTCGATGAAAACCGCGACTACATCGTTCCTAAAAAGAGAATCGAGGACACCGCTACGGAAATCTGAATCAATCTTTAAGCCTTCTCGCAGAGAGAGGGCTTTTTTGAAGCTTTTTTGTGCAAACCCCTTGCAATTTTAAGAAAAATAGTTTAGAATATTATTAATAAAAAGCCCATACGCACAAAATGCAGAATTTCAGCGGGCACAGGAGGTATTATTATGAAAATTTCGGTAAGCTCTTATTCTTTTATGCAATACATCCGCGCGGGTAAGATGACCGTGCTTGATACCATCGCAAAGGCGAAGGAGATCGGTCTTGAGGCCATCGAATTCATCGACCTTCCCGGTGCGAATCTTGAGGAACAAAAGGATTATGCAAGACAGCTCAAAGCTGAGGCGGACAGACTTGGTATGACCATCAATTCCTATACCATCGGTGGTAACCTTTATAAAAATTCCCCCGAGGCAGACCGCGCCGAGGTGGAAAGATTGAAGAATCAGGTCGACGTTGCCAAGATTCTGGGTGTCAGCGTTATGCGTCACGATTGCTGCTATAACATCTATAAGGAGGGCAATGGCAGAAGCTTCGATCTGATGCTTCCCACCATTGCTGCAAACGCCAGAGAAATCACCGAATACGCCGCAACGCAGGGCATCAAGACCTGCGTGGAAAACCACGGATATATCGCGCAGGACAGCGACAGAATGGAGAGACTTTTCAACGCTGTCAACCACGAAAACTTCGGACTTCTCGTCGATATGGGTAACTTCTCATGTGCCGACGAGGATAACGTCAGAGCGGTCTCCCGCGTAGCACCCTACGCTATCCATGCCCACGCGAAGGATATGCACCTCTCAAAGAACCCTCAGCAGGGCTACGGTCAGACACGCGGCTGTAACTATTTCAAGGGTGCGATCATCGGAAACGGAGACGTAGACGTTGACCGTTGCATCAAGGTGCTCAAGCGCGCAGGCTACGACGGATATCTTTCCATCGAGTTTGAGGGCAGTGAGGATTGCATCGAGGGTATCTCCCGTGGCTTTGCATATCTGAAGGCGCGCGTATAACGCATTCTGCACCCATAACCGTTTATCTGTGAATATTTGAAAGGGAAGAGTGACTATATGCGAAAAGCTATAAAATTTATGGCATTGCTGTTAGCTTGCTTAACTCTGTCAGGCTTAGTCGGCTGCGGCGGTGATGAGATTGATACAGAGCAAAGCACTGCGGTTCCCGAGGAGGAGACTGTCGGGCTCCCCGAGCTGACTGTTACGGAAGGAGACGGAGAGGCTATGGTAACAACCACACAGAATTTTACGTATCTTGCGAAGAATTATTCATCTGTGGACGGCAACGCCTTTACCTTTAATCAAGGGCTTGAGATTACCTTTCCCGAGGGCGGCTTTGAAGCCGAATTTAACCGCGTGAATTTCCTCTATGCGGCAGATGCTCCGATGAAGGTCTATATCACGTATACTCTTGACGGAGAGCAGACGGAGGATTACTTCTTTATGGATGCATTCAAGACCTCTTTTTCGGGTCTGATCACCGCGTATCTTGACGGTAAGCGCGGCGCAAAGCTTGAAAAGGTGGTATTCAACACCTGTGAGAAGATCGATGCCACCCTGACGCTTTACTCGCTCAATACCGAGACGATCCCGCTTTACGATGACGATCTGTTTATCGAAAACGACCGTTTCAAATTCGGCGTTCGCCTCAGCTGGGGCGGTGCCGTCACCTATTATGAGGATAAAAACGACGGCATTGAGCGTCTTGAAAATATGGTCAATATCCACGATACGGGAAGATTGATCCAACAGTCCTTCTACGGCACCTATTCCAATGGCGAATACGTGTCGGGAACGCAGTCAAGCGGGGCAATCTGGCCTTATAATCCCGTGCAGGGCGGTGATAAAAAGAACAACGGCTCCGAGCGTCTGATCAACATAGCCGTTGGAGAGGATTATATCTATATCCTGTCTCAGGCACTTGATTGGGGATTTGATGAAAATATCTCCTTCTGCTATTATGAAAACACATACACCTTACACGATGAATACGTTAAGGTGGATAACGTTGCAACCGATTATTCGGGTTGGAAGCACAGAGTAGGCGGACAGGAGATCCCCGCGGTTTATTTGGTCAGCTTCTTCGATACGCTCTGCTACTATAACGGCACAAAGCCATGGACGGGAGACACGGAAGGCTTGAAGTACGTTGATAACCTTGGTGGCTGGGACGAATCGGGCTCCTATTATTTCGGCAGAGAAAACACCGAGGTTTGGGCAACATGGATCAACACGAAGAATAATTTTGGCTTTGGAATCTATTGTCCCAACGTGGATAAGCTGATCGCCATCAGGCATCAGTACAGCGGCACGACCAATCCGTGGGGAAATCCCACCACCTACGTTGCCCCCTCCTCCAGCATCACCATGCAGGCTTATAAGCCGATCGTCTACAGCTATCTTCTGACCTCGGGCACGCCCGATTACGTCAGAGGTGTGTTTGCCGAGAATAAGGATTTCACCGACAATGCGTCGCTCAGCGAGGATAAGCAGGATCAGAGAGTCAGCCTTGATAAGGTGGATATGACCGATATGGATTTCACAAAGGAGCAGATGTCCGGTATTATTTGCGGAAAGAACAACACGGAGGTCTCCTACAATGCAGAAATGCAAGCGACACAGTTCCGTCTGATCGAAGGTCAGGATCCTTACGTTTCCTTTGATTTCGGTGTGAATTCCGACAGAGTGCTCAGCGCCGACGACTATAATACCGTGGAATTTGAGTATATGATCCCTACCGATACCAAATCGGAAAAGCTTACCACGTACCTGTTCCTTTCCAGCGGCGATATAAAGAAGGCAACGGAGGGCTATACGGTGCATACGAGCCTGATAAAGGACGGCGAATACCACACCGCACGGCTTTATCTGCCCGACGATAAGTGGAGCGGAGAGATCCACAAGATCAGATTCGATTTCTTCTATTGGGGTGAGGCGGGAGACCTCCTTTTCCTGAAGAGCTTCAGACTTACCAACCAACAGGAGATCGCCGCAGTCAACGATTTGACAGCGAAGGGAAGTGAGGCAATCTTTGCGTCGGTCAAGGAGACAACGGTGGTCTTTGATGACGCCGAGGGTGCGGTTAAGATCATGCCCACGGTTTCAAACGGAGACGTCAACGTGGAGCTTATCTTCTCCAACCTTGCGCTTTCTGCAAACACCTACAAAAACATGGAGATCGAATATATGATCCCCGCGTCAAACTCTAATAGCTCTTACAGCACGCTGTTTTATTACTGCGCAGGAGAGATGAAGGGATATACGGGCTCTTGCTATGCCGCAGGAAAGCTTGTTGCCGACGGTGAATATCATACTCTCACGGTCTCCTTTGACGGAAAAGAGGGCTGGTCGGGACAGATCGGTAAGATCCGCTTTGATTATTTTGAAGGCAAAAGCGAGCCGAGCGATGTGATCTATATCAAATCTATCAAATTAAAGTAACGTAATATCGTAATATAAAAAAGGAATTCGAAATGACAGCAAATTACCATACACACACAGCCCGATGCGGTCACGCATCGGGCACGGACAGAGAATACGTGGAAAAGGCGATCGAGCTTGGTTTTTCCGTGCTTGGCTTTTCCGAGCACGCGCCCATGCCCTTTCCCGAGGATATCCCCGAGGGAAATCTCCAAAGACTCCTTTCTATGCGAATGAAGCTCCACGAGACCGACGCATATTTTGAATCCTTGCTCTCTCTGCGTGAGGAATACAAGAACGATATCGAAATACATATCGGTTTTGAGGTCGAATACTTTGACCGCTGCTTTGACAGCTTTATTGAATATATCAAGGATTATCCCGTGGAGTATCTGATTTTAGGTCAGCATTTTCGTGGAATCTATCATGATTCCATGATCTATAACGGAGCAAGAACGAACGACGATGCGATCTTGAAATGTTACGTCGACGACGTGATCGCGGCGATCAAAACAGGAAAGATCACCTACGTAGCTCACCCCGATCTGCTCTTCTACAGCAAAAGCCTTGAGGTCTACGAAAGGGAAATGACAAGGCTGATCAAGTGCGCAAACGAGCATAAGATCCCTCTTGAATTTAACTTTTACGGTATGCAGGAGGTCAGAAATTATCCCACCTTCGCATTCTGGCAGCTGGCGGCTGATATAGGCTGTGACGTGGTCTTCGGAAGCGATGCCCACAAGCCCGAGAACCTGCTCAATCCATTGGCATATAAGCAGGCACAGCAGCTGATCGCCAACAATCCTAAGCTCAATCTCCTTGACAGAGTTGAATTTAAATCTGTTAAATGAGAATGTAAACCATATCAATTTGTATTGAATTATGTCACATCCTGTCAAACATTTTATCACCATCACCAAGCACCGTCACAGGGTCATTGCCCATTGCATCAAATGCGGTATCGGTCTTCAAGGGCTTTTTCACGATCTCTCCAAATACTCCCCCACCGAATTCATTCCGGGTGCCAAGTATTATCTCGGTACAAAAAGCCCCAATGAAAAGGAAAGGGAGCTTTTTGGCTACTCGCTTGCGTGGATGCACCATAAGGGTAGAAACAAGCACCATTTTGAGTATTGGAACGATCTGAATACCGAGACCAAGCGCTATGAGCCGGTTCCTATGCCTATGCGATACGTTGCCGAGATGTTCTGTGACAGAGTGGCGGCGTGCAAGATCTACCGCGGCAAGGATTATACCGATTCTTCAGCCCTTGAGTATTTTCTCCGAGGCAATGCAAGAGCCAAGATGCACGAAAGGACAGCCGACCTCCTTGAAGAATGGCTCCGCCTTCTTGCCGAGAAGGGCGAGAAGGAGACCTTTGCTTATATCAGAACTGCCCTTCGTGCTTCGAAAAAGAATTCATAAATTTTTAAGGATTTTTTTCGTTTCCTTCGTATAATAGGTGAATAGATCGTGTCGCGGCAGTGTCGCGGCGGAACGGAGGTCTTTTATGAAAAATAACATGATACGTTTTTTTGTACTTGTTTTGTGCGTTCTGTTCCTTTTGCTTTCCTGCGAGACGGATACTTCGGAAACGGCATCCGATCGCACCGAGAACAACGTGACGCAAACGGAGCAATCCGAAGGAAGGGAATCTGTAACCGATAGCCTCGAGGAAAGGCAGTCGGATATCTCTTCGGACAGCGAATCTGCGTCCGAAAGAGAGCTTTCTCAAAGCGAAAAGAATGCCCTTGCAAAGCTCACCTTTTATCTTGGCGTGAAGGAGTACGAATCGGTCGATCGTTTTTCCACACTTGCGGAGGCGATTGGAGAGGCAAATGCATACGCCGCCTCCTATGGCTTGGAGTGCCTGACCCTGACTGTAGTCATTGCAGGAGGAGACATTGGAGGAGACGAGGGGTATCGGGAGATCATGAGAGAGCGGGAGAATTGCAATACAATCGAAGAGGTCCGTGCCTTTCGTGAGAAGCTGAACTCCTATTCAAAGGAATACCATGAGCGGCTCTTCCAAGAGAATATAAGCGCGTTCTCGGTCATCGAATATACCGAGATCTATCACGTGGGATACTCTCCGTGGGTCAAGCTGACCGTTCCCGTCGATAAGCTGACGGAAGAGGCTCTTCTTGCGCTGGCAGAGAGCCAAAGCATCGGTGCTATAACAATATCCGATGCGGAGGAAGCGGTTGACGCAGAAACTGCGATGAACGAATAATTTCTTTTTTTCAGTATGATTCATAAACCAAGCCTCTTGCTTAATAGATTTAAGCAAGAGGTGATTTTTTATGAAAAAAACGAATTTTTTAACCAAAATAACGGCAATTATTATGCTGCTGTTGCTGATTTTGTCGAGCCTTACGTTGCCGACCCTTGCGGAATCTACACCCGCAGGAGAGAAAGCTGAAGCCGCCCCCGCTCCCGTTCAGGACTCCTTGAATCTCAACTGCAAAAGCGCGATCCTGATCGAAGCGAGTACGGGCAGAGTGCTTTATGAGCAGAACGCCAATGAGGCTCTTCCTCCCGCGTCGGTCACCAAGGTCATGACCCTTTTGCTCGTGATGGAAGCAATCGACGAGGGCAGGATCAAGCTGACCGATACCGTCACCGCGAGTGAAAGGGCGGCAAGCATGGGAGGCTCCCAGATCTTTCTGAAGGTTGGAGAGCAGATGAGTGTGGAGGATATGGTCAAAAGCGTTGTCATTGCCTCTGCAAACGATGCCGCCTGCGCCCTCGCTGAATTTGTGTCGGGTAGTGAGGAGGCTTTCGTCAAGGCAATGAACGACCGCGCCAAGGAGCTCGGTATGGAGAATACCAATTTCGAGAACACCAACGGTCTTGACGACACGGCTGAGAACCACGTCACAAGCGCGCGGGATATTGCCATTATGTCCGCTGAGCTGATCAAGCACGAGACCATCCTCAAATACAGCTCGATCTGGATGGATACCGTGCGAGACGGTGCATTCGGGCTGACGAATACCAATCGCCTCGTCCGTTTTTACAAGGGCTGTACGGGGCTGAAAACAGGCTCCACAAGCAAGGCGGGCTTTTGTGTTTCGGCAACTGCCGAGCGCGACGGAATGCACCTTGTCTGTGTCATCATGGGCGCGGAGACGAGAGATATCCGAAATGCCGAGGCAAAAAAGCTCCTTGACTTTGGCTTTGCCAACTACGGGGTCTTTGAGCATATGCCAAAGGAGCTTGAAAGCCTTAAAATCACGGGCGGTGTAGCTGACAGTCTGCCGATAAAATACGATGCGTTTTCCTGCGTTACCGATAAGAGCAACGTAGGGAAGATCGAGTGTGAGATCGTGCTGCCCGAGTCTGTTAGCGCTCCCGTGAAAAAGGGAGACACAGTGGGGGAGGTCGTCTTTACGCTCAACGGCAAGGAGATCGGGAAAACCGCGGTTTACTCCGACAGTGACGTGGAAAGGATCGGTTTTTTCGGCGTTTGGTGGCGATTGCTCGGGAAATTTCTTTTAAAATAGGGAATTTTCACGAACATTTTGCAAAAAAATCAAGATTTGAGGCTCTAAAGCTATTGCAAAAATCAAAAAAATATGTTATAATAAAATCTCAAATTCAATAGCCGTCCGTATTCGGAGTCTTATCCGAGACGGCTTCTGTATATAACGGAGGTTAAAAATGGCAATCAAGCTTTCCGACAAGTATTTGTCTCAATTCATCGCAGAGCACGAGTATACAAACATACAGCCCGCAGTCAGCGCGGCTCATAAGCTTCTTCGTGAGAAGAGCGGCGCGGGTAACGATTTTCTCGGTTGGGTAGATCTTCCCGAGAACTACGACAAGGAGGAGTTCGCCAGAATCAAGGCGGCTTCCGCAAAGATTCAGAAGAGCTGTGACGTTTTCGTCGTTATCGGTATCGGAGGCTCTTATCTCGGCGCAAGAGCGGTCATCGAATTTCTGAAATCCGCAAACTATAACAATCTGAAAAAGGACACTCCCGACATCTATTTCGCAGGCTGTGATATCAGCGCGGTCTCTCTTGCCGAGCTCGTAGAGCTTTGCGAGGGCAGAGACGTTTGCATCAACGTTATCTCCAAGTCGGGTACTACCACCGAGCCTGCGGTTGCTTTCCGAGTATTCAGAGAAATGCTTGAAAAGAAATATGGCAAGGATGGCGCAAGAGAGAGAATCTTCGTTACCACCGACAGAGCCAAGGGAACGCTCAAGAGCTTTTCTACCGAGGCGGGATATGAGACCTTCGTGGTTCCCGACGACGTTGGAGGACGCTTCTCGGTGCTCACCGCAGTAGGACTTCTCCCCATTGCCGTTGCAGGCTGTGATATCGATGCGCTGATGCAGGGTGCCAACGCAGCCCGTCTCGCTTATGCAGACGAGGATATCGAAAAGAACGATGCATATAAGTATGCCGCAATCAGAAATATCCTTTACCGCAAGGGCAAGGTTACCGAAATTCTCGTAGGATATGAGAACTATGCAAAGATGCTTAACGAGTGGTGGAAGCAGCTTTACGGCGAGAGCGAGGGTAAGGATCTTCGCGGAATTTTCCCCGCGTCGGTCATTTTCTCCACCGATCTGCACTCTCTCGGTCAGTTTATCCAGGAGGGTAACAGAAACCTCTTCGAGACCGTTATTTCCGTTGAGGACAACGGTATCGAGTTCAAGATCCCTCACGACGAGGCAAATATCGACGGACTCAACTTCCTCTCGGGTGTTGACCTGAACACCGTTAAGAAGACCGCTATGCAGGGAACACTCTTGGCTCACGTTGACGGCGGTGTGCCCAACGTTCTCATCGAAATGGCGGACAGAAGCGAGTATTCCCTCGGTTATCTCCTCTATTTCTTCGAGCTTGCCTGCGCAATTTCGGGCTATATGCTCGGCGTGAATCCCTTCAACCAGCCCGGTGTCGAGGCGTACAAGAAGAATATGTTCGCTCTCCTCGGTAAGCCCGGATATGAGGAGCTCCGCGCAGAATTGGAAGAAAAATTGAAATAATTTTGCACAAATTTTATTTTACTACTTGCAAAACACGGCAAACTATGCTATAATTATCTAAAGAATATAAAATTCCAACCGGAAACTCAAAAATACATGGCCGCAAACAGGCGGCAGAAGGAGTACATTATGGTTAAACTTATTATCGGCGTTAAGGGTACAGGCAAAACAAAGGCTCTCATTTCTATGGTAAATGAAGCAACCGAAAAGAGCAACGGTACCGTTGTTTGCATCGAAAAGGGTGTAGGTCTTCGTTTTGACGTTAAGTACACCGCTCGTCTTATCAATACAAACGAGTATCTGATCTTCGACGCAGAGGCTCTTTACGGCTTCGTAGCAGGTATCCTCGCAAGCAATCACGACGTTACCGATCTCTTCATCGACGGCGCGCTCAAGATCGCCAACAACGATGTTGCGGCATTTGAGGCATTCGTTAAGGAAGTTGATGAGCTTACAAACAAGATGGACGTGAACGTTGTGATCACATCCTCTATTCCCACAGAGGAAGCAAGCGATCTCGTTAAGAAGTATATCTGATCGATAATTTGATATCTACTTGACGTATGCTCTGCCATTATGGCGGAGATGCGGCAGGACGCGCGGGGTGTAAGCAATTTTTGTTTGCACCCCCGTTACGCTTTTTATTAGCTTGGAGGTATAAAATGAATACAAAGGTGCTAAAAATTCTTGCGGACAATGCCCGCTGCCCCATTGAGGATATCGCTGTTATGACAGACCTTTCGGAGAAGGAGGTAACAGAGGATATCAAGGAGCTTGAAAAGGCAGGACTGATCAGAGGCTATAAGGCCGTGATCGACTGGGAAAAGCTTGACAACGCATACGTTTCCGCGCTTATCGAGCTGAAGGTCATCCCTCAGGAGGAGTTTGGCTTTGAGAAGGTTGCGGAGACTATTATGAAATACAGAGAGGTGGAGACAGTCTATCTGATGTCGGGCTCTTATGACCTTTGCGTTATCGTAAAGGGAAAGACCTTCCAGGAGGTTGCGATGTTCGTGGCAAAGGAGCTTGCTACAATGCACGAGGTTACCTCTACCGCCACTCACTTTGTGCTTCGCCGTTATAAGGAGCTTGACGTGGAGCTTGTAGGCGACGAGCAGGATGACAGAGGTGCATACTCCTTATGATGGATTACGATCGTATACTTAACCCAACGGTAACACGGGATATCAAGCCGTCGGGTATCAGAAGATTTTTTGACATTGCCGCTACCATGGACGACGTTATTTCCTTGGGTGTGGGAGAGCCCGATTTTCCTACGCCTTGGCACATCAGACGTGCGGGAATCAAATCCTTGGAGGGCAGTAAGACCCGATATACCTCCAATGCGGGATTGATCGAGCTCAGACGCGAGATCTGTAATTATATCTCCCGCCGCTACGGTGTGGAGTACGACCATAAAACCGAGGTGCTTGTCACCGTCGGCGGTAGTGAGGGCATCGATGGCGCGATCCGCGCGCTCGTTTCCCCCGGAGACGAGGTCATTATCCCTCAGCCCAGCTTCGTTTGCTACGAGCCTATCGTCCGCCTTGCGGGCGGTGTCCCCGTTATTGTAGAGCTGAAGGCGGAAAATGAATTTCGCCTTACGGCAGAAGAGCTCCGCGCCGCTATCACCGACAAGACAAAGCTTCTTGTTTTTCCGTTCCCCTGCAATCCTACAGGTGCGATTATGGAAAGAGAAGACCTTGAAGCGGTTGCCGAGGTGCTTCGCGGAACCGATGTCTGTGTCCTTTCCGACGAGATCTATTCCGAGCTGACCTATGGCGGCAAACGCCACGTTTCCATTGCGTCGGTGGACGGTATGAGAGAGAGGACCGTGCTGATCAACGGCTTTTCCAAGGCTTATTCTATGACGGGCTGGAGAATGGGTTATGCCTGTGCTCCCGCACCGATCATCGCGCAGATGACCAAGATCCATCAGTATGCCATTATGTCTGCACCCACCACCTCGCAGTATGCGGCTGTAGAAGCTATGAAGAACGGTGACGACGATATTGCAGATATGGTAGCGGAGTACGATATGCGTCGCAGACTGATCGTGGATGGCTTCAACAAGATCGGTATGGATTGCTTCGAGCCCAAGGGCGCGTTCTATTGCTTCCCATCCATCAAGCGCACGGGTATGACAAGCGAGGAATTTTGCGAGCGACTTTTGATGACCAAAAAGGTTGCCGTCGTTCCCGGAAGTGCGTTCGGTGTGAGCGGAGAAGGGTTTATCCGCGTATCCTATTGCTATTCTATGAGTCATATCAAGGAAGCGCTTGCGAGGATCGAAGAATTTCTCCGTGAGCTTCCGAAAGCTTGAGGTGTATGATGAAACTGTCTCAAAATGACTTGAATCTGCGTAAAAAGCTGTATTTGGTCAGTGCCGTGTCCTTTGCGGTGCTGTATTCGCTGTGCTGTTTCGTGATCTCTCCCTTGAACGTCAGCGTTAACAGTAATATCGCATTTGGTGAAACGATCCTCCCCGATCTGCTGTATTATCTTGGTAAAATTGCAGAGCTTGCGGCGATCGCGGTATCCTATGCAACGATCATTTACGGAATCTATCGCTTCAGTTTGTTGGGCTCGAAGGGGAGCGTTGCCATCTTCCTGCTTGCCACGGTATGTAAATATACCGCCAATACGCTGGTATCGTGGCTGTTTGATGGTGGAATCCCTTCGGCATGGCTGTGGGATCTGATCAACGTGCTGTTCTATACCTTGCTTGAAGCAATACAGCTTGCCGTTGTGCTTCTTTTCGTCAATTCGATCCTGACCCGCCAGAAGCAAAAAGACAAGATCCTTTCCGCGGCAGGGAAGGCAATACCCGTCTACCCGTTCCGCAAGGCGTACGATAAGGAGAATTGCCTGATGCGCGCGGCTATGGCTGCTGCTGCGGTCGTCTTCGTGTCCAAGATTTTCGGTCAGCTTGTTAATGACGTCTACTATATCCTTGCGGCAGGTATGCCCAAGGAGGTAAACACCGTCATTCTGATGCTTGTGTCCTATCTTTCCCATGCGTTGTTTGGCGCGATCTGCTACGTTGCGGTGATCCTAACGCTGTTGAAGCTTGTGGAAAAGCCTGAAAAATAAAAGTCACAAAAAATTTACAATTCAAGGCTCTCGCACTTATGGGCGAGAGCCTTTTTTCGTAGAAAAGTGCGTTTTGGCTTCCGCGAATGCTCAGTTGCAAAAAAAGACGTAAAAAACTGCAAAAAAACCTTATAATTATTGCGAAATCCCTTGACTTTAGGGGGTATTATCTGTTATAATATATATTAACCCTTAATTTATAATTAATATAATAAATTTTTTTAATACATACACTCGTACTTGTTTTTCCCCAATGAGAAACTGTTGAAAGGAAGGAACCGTTTATGAAGGATATCAGCAGAAATCTTACGATGCTTTGCGATTTTTATGAGCTTACTATGAGTAACGGATATTTCAAATGTGGCATCAAGGATAAAACCGTTTATTTTGATCTCTTCTACCGTGATAATCCCGACGGTGGCGGCTTTGCCGTTGTTGCAGGCCTCGAGCAGATCGTTGAATATATTAACGACCTTCATTTTGATAGTGACGATATCGAGTTTTTGCGCTCCAAGGGGCTGTTTGACGAGGAATTTCTCGAATATCTTGCTACCTTCCGCTTTACGGGAGATATCTGGGCGATTCCCGAGGGAACCGTGGTCTTTCCGGGTGAGCCTCTGCTGACTGTGCGCGCAAAGGCTATCGAGGCGCAATTCATCGAGACCTATCTTTTGATGATCATTAACCACGAATCCTTGATCGCAACCAAGGCGGCAAGATTGACGAGAGCCGCCAAGGGAAGAACGATCAGTGAGTTCGGATCCCGCCGCGCGCAGGGCGCCGATGCAGCGATCCTTGGCGCGAGAGCGGCCTATATCGGCGGTGTTGGCTCTACTGCGTGCACCATCACGGATCAGGTGTACGGCGTTCCCGCAACGGGAACGATGGCACACGCCTGGGTGCAGATGTTTGATACCGAATATGAAGCGTTCAAGACCTATTGCGAGATCTATCCCGACCATGCCACGCTTCTCGTAGATACCTATAACGTGCTTGAATCGGGTGTGCCAAATGCCATTAAGGTGTTTAACGAGGTGCTGAAGCCCCGCGGAATTACAAAATGCGGTATTCGAATCGATTCGGGAGATATCACGTATCTGACGAAGAAGTGCAGAAAAATGCTTGACGAAGCGGGATGGACCGATTGCAAGATCATTGTTTCCAACTCGCTTGACGAATATATTATCCGCGAGCTGATCCGTCAGGGCGCAGAGGTCGACGGCTTCGGCGTCGGCGAACGGTTGATCACAGCTAAGAGTCACCCTGTTTTCGGTGCGGTTTATAAGCTGTGTGCAGTAGAGAATGAGGACGGCAGTGTGCGTCCGAAGATCAAGATCAGCGAAAACGTGGGAAAGATCACCACGCCTCACTTCAAAAAGATCTACAGATTGCGAGGAAAGGATACGGGTAAAGCCGAAGCCGATCTGATCTGCGTGTACGATGAGGTCATCGATGACTCCAAGCCCTTGGAGATCTTCGATCCCGAGCACGTGTGGAAGAGAAAGCTGATGGAGAACTATACCGCAGAGGAGCTGTTGGTGCCTGTCTTCAAGGACGGCAAGCAGGTCTACGCGCTCCCGACTCTGGAGGAGATCAGAGCGCATCACCAAAGAGAGATCGAGGGAATGTGGGAGGAAGTTCGACGCTTTACCAATCCTCACAACTATTACGTTGACCTTTCCGAAAAGCTTTGGAATATTAAGCATAATATGCTCCGTGAGAGCAGAAGCCCCAAGAAAAACTGATCGGCAGGTGATCCTGTCACGTAACGGCTTTCATTGCCGTACAGATCAAAGAAAGGAAGTGCCAGACAGATGCAACAAGAAAAATCCGTGAGCCTGTGGAGCAGGATCGTAGAATTTTTTCAGGATTATATAGCGTTTCCGTTTACAGGCCAGAACTTTACGTTCATCCATATCATAGATATACTGTTGCTTTCCGCGCTGTTGTATATGGTGTACAAATTCATCAGAGACAGACATGCGGGAAGGATCGTTATGGGATTCGGTTTGCTGATCGTGATCTACGTTCTCAGTGACGTGTTGGGTATGATCGCTATCAATTCGATCTTCAAAAACTTCTTTACCGTCGGTATTATCGCGGTGGTCGTGCTGTTCCAGCCCGAGTTGAGAGAGGTTCTTGAGGAATTCGGTACCACTACCTCGATGAATCTCAAAAGAATCAGAAGCCGATACAGCACGGACGACGAGCAGGTCTTGCAGGCGGTTGATGAGATCTGCGCGGCGGCATTTGAGCTTTCCGCCAAGGGCGAGGGCGCGCTGATCGTGCTCGAGCGTACAAGCAGACTCCGCAATCAGATGTCCGAGGGCACTCCCATCGACGCGGTGGTCTCCAGACAGCTGCTCTGCAATATCTTTGTCAATAAATCCCCCCTGCACGACGGTGCGGTGATCATCAGAAATTGCAGAATCGTGTCTGCGTCCAATAAGTCGAAGACGATCTCCGAGAATGACGTCGTTGCCGAGGGCCTTGGCACGCGTCATCGCGCCGCGCTGAAGATCAGCGAGGTCAGCGATGCGGTGGTGCTGGTCGTTTCCGAGGAAACGGGAACGATCTCGATCGCAAACAATAAGCTTCTCAAGCGCCACTATAACGATATCGGACAGGGCGGCAGACATAAGTCCAGTGACCTGCGCGATGATCTGTTCAAGCTGTTGACAGGTAAGAGCGTTGCCGATATGACGACGAATCCCTTTGCCTCCGGAGCAAACGAGCCCTCTGCGACTTCGACCGAGGGGCCGGACGAGGAGCTTCACGACGTGGAAGAAATCGATAAGGGAGGTGCGGAAAACTGATGAAGCAGTATGATTTCAGAAAAGACCCCGAGAAAAAAGGGGATGAGGGTATTACGGTTGCGCACACTCCCAAGCGAAAGCTTGACATCGTGCCCAGAATCGTGTGCCTGATCATTGCGGCATTTATCTGGATCTATATGGTCAACCTCAACGATACCGATATTACCTCGACGCTGACGCTGAAGATCAACGTGACGGGTGTTGACGAGCTTCGCGCTCAGGATAATATGGTGATCTACGGTATGGATAAATCTACCGTTACCATTACCGTCAAGGGCTCTAACAGAGACCTTCGGAAATACAGCGAATCGGATTACGTTGCCACCGTGGACGTCAGCCAGCTCTCGAAGGATGGCAAGCACAGTCTGCCCATCAGTATCAAGACTCCGTCGGGATCCAGCATCACCGTTGTGGGAACAGACCCGCAGAACGTCAATCTGTATTCGGATTACAGCGTGACGAAAAGCGTGCGCTTTGAGGTTCTGCGCGGTAGTATGACCACGATCACTACGTATAAATACGAGATCGTGCAAAGCGATTATTACGTAGATATTACCGGTCCTCGCGCTATGGTGGATATCATCGATTCCGCGCAGTATCATATCGACGGCGAGTTTTACAGCAGTAAGAGCTTTGCGGGCTTTGCGCTCCTGTTCTGCGATAAGAACGGCGATTTCGTCTCCTTTGAGGAGGGTGCGATCTCCTATTCTACTGCGGATATTACGGTCAAGGTCAACGTTACTGCTCAGAAGAGCATACCCGTCGTCGTGAAGATCTCGGGCATCGGAGAGGATCTCGTGGCCAAGCCCGAGCTCAGCTACGTGACCGTGTACGGCGACCCCGTTGCATTGGAGCAGGTGTCGGAATATACCGTATACCTCACCGAGGTCATTCTTGGGCGAAATCCCGAGGTGACACTCAGCAGCGATAACCTGCCTGAAGGTGTGACCGTGGAGAATGAGGGCGGCAGCTTTACCATCTTCATAGAAGAATCCGCAAGTAAACAATGATTCGGTGATCCATGAAAAAAGAAATCTATATTCTTGACGGAATCTCCCTGACTCCGGATAAGCCTCTTGAGGAGGCTGTCCGATTAGCGGAGAAAAAGCTGAAGAGCGTGGGCATTTCCGCGGATTCCTGCTCTTTGAATCTTTATAAAAAATCCGTGGACGCAAGACGGAAGGACGATGTCAGACTGATCTGTGCCGTATCGGTCACTCCGAGGGGATCCTTTTCGGAGAAGACCGCGGGTAGATTGAAGCGCCTTGGTGCCCGTGCCGTGGAGCTTGATGAGATCGAGGTGTCTTACGGTAGCGAAGGGATGTCTGCAAGACCGCTTGTGGTTGGTATGGGACCTGCAGGTATGTTTTGCGCGCTGATTTTGGCTGAGCACGGTTACCGTCCCATCATCATCGACCGAGGCGATTCGGTTGCCGACCGAGTAGCGGCTATGGAACGCTTCTATACCTCCCATATTCTGGATGAGGATTCCAATATCCAATTCGGAGCAGGCGGTGCGGGAACGTTTTCGGACGGCAAGCTACTGACAAGGATCAACGATCCCAAATGTACCTACGTTCTGAAGACCTTGGCTCGCTTTGGCGCTCCTGAGGAGATCACAATGAAGGCAAAGCCTCACATCGGTACGGATATCCTGAGAAGCGTGGTTGATAATATTCTTCGACATATCGAAAGCCTTGGCGGAGAAGTGATCTATCGCTGTAAGTTGACCTCTCTTGACGAGAGATCGGACGGTACGGTAGAAGCGAAAACTACGAAGGGAAGCTTTTCGTGTTCCTGCGCGGTGCTTGCATTGGGTCACAGCGCAAGAGATACCTACGAGATGCTCCTGCAAAACGGATATGAAATGATCCCGAAGCCTATTTCCGTAGGCGTTCGTATCGAGCATAAAAGATCCCATATCGAGGAAGCGCTTTACGGTCGCTTCGCGGGAACCCCCTCGTTGGGTGCGGCGGAATACGCGCTGTCCGATACCAAGGGCGACAGAGGCGTTTATACCTTTTGTATGTGCCCGGGCGGTGAGGTCGTTGCGGCGGCAAGCGAGTGCGGCGGCGTTGTGGTCAACGGTATGAGTCACTTTGCACGTGACGGTGTCAATTCCAATTCCGCGGTTGCCGTTTCGGTGAGAGTGGAGGACTTCGAGTCTGTCAACGGCAGCTTGGTTTTAGGAGCCATCGACTTTCAGAGAAGGATCGAGCGGCGCGCCTTTGTAGCGGGTGGCGGCGATTACAGAGTCCCTGTGCAGACGGTAGGCGATTTTATGAGGGGTGTTGCAGAGAAAGAGCCCTATGAGGTTATGCCCACCTATATGGGCGGCGATCACTTCAAGGTGGCACATATGGATGATGTGCTTCCTGATTTCGTTTGTGATTCGCTCCGGTACGGGCTTGCCTCGTTTGACAAAAAGATCAAGGGCTTTGCGGCTGACGGCGCGTTGCTTTCGGGCGCGGAGACCAGAACCTCGTCTCCCTTGAGAATATTGCGAGGAGAAAATATGCAGGCACTTGGCAAGGGAAGCATCTATCCTTGCGGAGAGGGCGCAGGCTATGCGGGCGGAATTACAAGCGCGGCGGTGGACGGCATTAAGGTCGCACTTGCCATCGCGGCAAGATTCAAGCCCTTTGATTAACGAATGAAAACGAAAGCATCTGCTTTCATACGATAATTTTGGAGTGAAAATGAAATTTACTGAAAAGAAAAAGGTCTGGTCACTGCGGTATACGCCGGGAAACAGGGAGATCGACGAGGCAATCGATCGTATCGCCCGAGAGAACGGTATATCTCGCGTTGCAGCCGGAATTATATATAACAGAGGCTATGAAACGGCAAATGCCGCGAGCATCTTTTTGACCTCGTCGATAAGCGAGCTTCATGATCCGAGACTTATGAAGGATATGGATCGGGCGGTAGCGCGCGTAGAGCGTGCCCTTGCGGAGCATGAGCGTATAACAGTATACGGCGACTATGACGTGGACGGCGTTACCGCTGTGACGCTGATCTATCTTTACCTCAAGTCCCGCGGAGCCGATATCAATTATTATATCCCCTCAAGAAGTAAGGAGGGCTACGGCCTTTCAGAGATGGCGCTGGACAATCTGAAGAAGAACGGCACCGATCTGATCGTCACCGTAGATACGGGTATCACGGCAAATGCCGAGGCTGAATATGCCAAGGCGTTGGGAATGGAGATGGTCATAACCGACCACCACGAATGCCATGCCTGTCTTCCCGATGCCTGCGCTGTGGTGAATCCTCACCGTCCCGACTGTGAGTATCCCTTCAAGGAGCTTGCGGGAGTTGGTGTGGTGTTCAAGCTTGTGTGCGCGTTGGAGATCAGCCGCTGTAAGGATGAAAGTCCTCTTTGCTGTGTAGAGCGGATATTCTCCGAGTACGCAGACCTTGCCGCTATCGGTACGGTGGCAGACGTAATGCCCCTGTCGGATGAAAACCGTGTGATCGTGAAGCACGGACTTGCGGCGCTGTCCGAGACCGAGCGCTGTGGACTTGCGGCTTTGATAGAGGCGGCAAGTAATCCTTCAAACGCAAGAAATTCCGCAGGCGATAAGCTGCAGAAAAAGAGAAAGATCAACGCAGGCTTCATAGGCTTTGCTCTTGCCCCCAGAATCAATGCGGCGGGCAGAATCAGCTCTGCGGAAAAAGCCGTGGCGCTCCTCCTTTCAGACAGAGAGGACGAGGCGGCGTTGATGGCACAGGAGCTTTGTGAGATCAATCTCAGACGTCAGAAGGAAGAGAACAGTATCGCTGAGGAAGCTTATAAGATCATAGAGGAAACTCACGATTTTGAAAACGATAAGGTCATCGTGCTTCATGCCGATAATTGGCAGCAGGGAATCATCGGTATCGTATCCTCAAGGATCACCGAAAGATACGGTCTGCCCTCTATCCTGATCTCATTCGACGGTGCCACAGAGGACGTCGGTAAGGGATCGGGCCGAAGCATCAAGGGAATGAACCTTGTAGACGCACTTGGCTATTGCAGTGATCTGTTGGTTCGCTTCGGCGGTCACGAGCTTGCTGCGGGACTCAGTGTAAGTCGTTCCAATATTGATGAGTTCCGTAAGCGTATCAACGAATACGCGAGGGAACAGCTGACCGAGGATATGTCCTGCATCCGCTACGAGGTTGATTGTGAGGTGGATGCGGAGGATATCGGTCTGCCCTTGGCACAGGAGATCGCCACCTTGGAGCCCTTCGGTGTTGCCAATCCTACCCCTGTGTTCCTTGTGAAGAATATGACTGTCAATAAGATCATTTCTATGGGAGCGGGCAAGCATTCCAAGCTGTTGCTGACCTCTTCTGACCGTACCTATCAGGCGGTCTGCTTTGGAATGGCGCCTACCGAACTTGAGTTTTATCCCGGAGAGCAGGTCGATCTGCTCTGTCAGATCAACGTCAATGAATTCCGCGGACAGTCTACCGTACAGCTTGTGGTACAGGACGTTCGACTTTCGGGTGAGTGCCTGCAGGAATATGACAGCGAAGAGGCAAGATATCGCGAGATCCTTGACGGCGCAAGCTTCAGCCATAGCGAGGACGTGATCCCCACAAGATCGGATATTGCCGAGATCTACCGCCTGCTTCGTCAGGAATGTGTTGGCGGACACACTTCGTTTACTTACCGTATGCTACGCTCCAAGCTTGGCGAATACGCGCATATGCACGTAAGCTACACCAAGCTGAGATTTGCGATCTCCATACTTGACGACATCCGCGTCTGCGGCGTAGACGAGGAGCAGAACGGATGCATCTCCGTAGAGGTGTACAGAAACGCCGCAAAAACCAATATCGAGTTGTCCGAAACCTATAAGCGCTTGCTTGGCCAATGCGGTGCGTAATGCTGACGGACACATCATTTTGATTGAATCTGCCCCCGAGACGGGGCACACAGGAATAAACTATGGACACTAACGTTGTACACGATTCGACAAGCCCTGTCGAATTTAATGCGAAAAAATTGATGGATCTTCTCCGTGTTACGGGTAAGAAGTATGATCTTGAGAAGATCCAGAAGGCTTATGAATATGCCGCAGAGCTTCATGAGGGTCAGTTCCGCGCCAGCGGCGAGCCCTATATCTCCCATCCCCTTGCGGTTGCGGAGATCGTTGCGGGACTTGAGCTGGATACGGATTCGATCTGTGCCGCTCTGCTTCACGATACCGTGGAGGATTGCGCGGATAAGACCGATATCAAGGAGATACAAAAGCTTTTCGGAGCTGACGTAGCACTTCTTGTAGACGGTCTTACAAAGCTCGTTTCCCTTGAGATCGAGGATAAAGAAGAACAGCATATAGAGAACCTGCGTAAGATGCTTTTGGCGATGGCAAAGGACGTCCGCGTTATCTTCATCAAGCTTTGCGACAGATTGCATAATATGCGTACGCTTGACGCAAAGGCGGAGCATAAGAGAAGACTGACCGCCCTTGAAACGATGCACGTGTATGCCCCCCTCGCTCACCGACTCGGTATGCAGAAGATCAAGCAGGAGCTTGAGAATATGGGCTTGCAGCATCTTGACCCCATCGGATACAGCGAGGTCAAGGGCGATATCGAGAGTAAATACGGCAAGAGCCTGAATTTCATTGAGAATATCAGAGCGATGATCTCGGAAAAGCTGAACGAGAACAGCATACATTATACGCTGGAGGGTCGAATCAAGACGGTTTACAGCATCTATAAAAAGATGTATAACCAAAACAAGAGCTTCGATGAGATCTACGACTTTTATGCCTTGCGCGTCATCGTGGAGACAGAGCTTGAGTGCTATGCCGTGCTGGGTATCATTCACGAAATGTTCAACTCGATCCCCGGTCGATTCAAGGACTATATCTCTACGCCTAAGCCCAATATGTACCGCTCGCTCCACACCACCGTCATCGGTCGTGACGGCATCCCCTTTGAGGTGCAGATCAGAACTCGGGAGATGCACCATATTGCGGAGTACGGTATCGCGGCGCATTGGAAGTATAAATCCGGCGCATCCTCCAAGGAGGATATGGACAAGAAGCTGGAATGGATCGCAAGGCTGATCGAGACCGAGGACGGAACTCGCGACCCCGACGAGTTTATGGACGCGCTGAAGACCGATATCTTCCACGACGAGGTCTTTGCCTTTACGCCTAAGGGAGATATTATCGCTCTGCCTCAGGGCGCGACGGTCATCGACTTCGCATACGCCATTCACTCCGCCGTGGGCAATAAGATGATTGGAGCCAAGATCAACGGTATGATCGTTCCCATTGACCGCACCGTTCAGAACGGTGAGATCGTTGAGGTCCTGACCTCGGCGAATTCCAAGGGACCCAGCCGCGATTGGCTGAATATCGTCAGAACAAGTGAATCCCGTTCCAAGATCCGTCAGTGGTTCAAGAAGGAATCCCGAACCGAGAATATTGCTCTCGGTAAGTCGATCATAGAAGGCGAGATCAAGAAATATAACGTCAAAATGACCGATCAGCAGAAGGCTGAGGCCGTTGCTGCCGCCGCGCAGAAGATCGGATTCGCAAGTGCGGATGACCTGTATAATACCATCGGCTACGGCGGTATTCCGCTGAACAAGTTCGGCAACAAGCTCAAGGATGAGATCATGAAGCTGAATACGGTAGAGGTCGAGCCCGTTCCCGTAACCGATGAAACGCTCGTCCAAAACCAAAAGATGCAGATGCCCAAGAACATCAAGTCAAACGGCGGCATCGTGGTAGACGGTGAAAGCGGATGTCAGGTCAAGTTCGCCAAGTGCTGTAATCCCTTGCCCGGCGACGACGTGGTGGGATTTGTAACCAAGGGATACGGAATCTCTATCCATAAAAAGGATTGCCCCAACGTGCTTGAGGGTATGAAGAACGATGCCAACCGTGACCGTTGGAAGGTCGCATATTGGGAAGCATCCGAGCAGGGCGGTCACAGAGACGTCTATGAGGCTTTGCTCCAGCTCTTCACCGAGGACAGAGTGGGTATGCTTGCAGACGTGGCAGTAGCGCTTGCCGATATGAAGGTTGCGATCCTGCACGTCAACTCTCAGAAGAGAAACAACGGCAGATGTATCATCAGTCTGAAGATCAGCTGTAAGAATATCGAGCACTATAACTCCATCGTTTCAAGACTCCGTTCGCTTGACGGAGTTGAGAGTGTTGCGCGCGGATTTTCGTGATAATGGAGTAACGCGCCGTAAGGCAAATCAGAAACAGAAAAGGAAGACAGGACAATGAAAGCAGTATTGCAGAGAGTAAAAAATGCGAACGTGAGGGTAGACGGCGAGGTCGTCGGAGAATGCGGCGAGGGCTTGATGATCCTCTTGGGTGTGGCGAAGGGCGACACCGAGGAGGACGCAAGACTTCTTGCAACCAAAATATGTAACCTTCGCATCTTTACCGATGAAAACGATAAAATGAACCTGTCAGTTAAAAATATCGACGGGGAAGCGCTTGTGATCTCGCAATTTACCTTGATGGCGAATTATAAGCACGGCAATCGCCCCGATTATCTCGAGTCAGCCGCGCCCGATGAGGCAAACAGACTCTATGAATACTTCAAATCCCTGATGTCAGCGGAGCTGAAGCACGTGGGATGCGGCGTGTTTGGCGCGCATATGGAGGTCTCGCTTGTGAATAACGGACCCGTTACCATCGTAATGGACAGCGAAGTGCTGAAAAAGAAAAAGGATTAAAAGGGAAGAAAGGTCAGGAAACGGACAAATGAAGCTTAATATAAGCGGCAACATCAATGCATATTACGTGCAAACTCTTTGCATGATCTTTTTCCCGGGCGAAAAGTTTTCCGAGAAGGCAGAAGAGGACCCTGAGGTCGCCTCTCCCGAGTTGAATCTCTCCTTAGAGGAAAACGAGGACGGTGTAAAGGTTATGGCAGAGCTTTCTCTGGATGAAAAGTATGCATCCTGTGAGAAGGTGTATCCTATCCGTGAGGATATTACATACGACAGACTCAAAAAGATCGCTGTGGGTGACGCGGTGCTCTCGGTTTGCAGTGAGGTCATCGGTTACCGCCCCTCCTGGGGAATGCTTGTGGGTGTGAGACCCTCCAAGGTAGCTACCGAGCTCTTTGCGTCGGGAATGTCCAAGACACGTGTCAAGAAGGCTCTCGTCAGCGACTATTTCGTGATTCCCAAAAAGGCGGCACTTGCTACCGAGGTGGCGCTCAACGAGGCGGAATTTGTGGAAAAGGTCGACCCGAAGGCGTGCAGCGTCTATATTTCCATCCCTTTTTGCCCCACAAGATGCGCATATTGCTCCTTTGTGTCATATACTTCTAAAAAGCTGCTCTCCACGATCCCCGATTATTTGATCGCTTTGGGTAGGGAGATCAAAAAAACCTTTGATACCATCAAAGAGCTTGGCTTGCACGTAAAAACGATCTACATCGGCGGCGGAACGCCTACTATTCTTGACGAAACACAGCTTGCTTGGCTTCTTTCCACCGTAGAAGAGAATATCGACGTTTCCACCGTGGAAGAATATACCCTTGAGGCGGGAAGACCCGATACTATTACCGAGGGTAAGATGCGTGTTGCCGCGGCACACGGCATCACAAGGATCAGCGTCAATCCCCAAACGCTGAACGACGACGTGCTCCGTATCATCGGGCGCTCCCATACCGCAGAG
Source organism: Clostridia bacterium (assembly GCA_017462125.1). The sequence goes on from JAFTRQ010000131.1 coordinate 23,769, forward strand.
GATTTTTTGCGCGCATATGAGATTGCAAGAAATTCGGGAATTCCCACCATCAATACCGACGTGATCGCAGGTCTTCCCGGAGATAAGTTCGCAAGCTTTGCCGCGTCCTACGATAAGATCCTGTCACTTCGTCCCGAAAATCTGACCGTCCATACCTTCAGCGTTAAGAAGGCAAGTGACGCGCTCAAGAGCTTCAGCCATATCTATTCGGTTCGCGGAGGCGACGTGGGCAAGTGCGTGGATTATTCGCAGATCAAGGCACAGCACGAGGGCTATGCGCCCTATTATATGTACCGTCAGAAGAATACGGTGGGTAACTACGAGAACGTGGGCTTTTCTTTGGACGGTAAAAAGGGTCTTTATAACATCTATATGATGGAGGAGATCCATTCGATCTTCGCCGCGGGAGCAGGCGCAGTGTCGAAATTTGTGGATTATGCTCCCGTTAACGGTGAAAAACGTACTATCGAAAGATTTTTTAATCAAAAATACCCTTATGAATATCTGGCGGAGGACAAGACAGACGAGAAGTTGAATGCGGCTCGTGAGTTTTACGTCCGCAGAGGACTTGTCTGATCTCTGCCGAAGAAATCTTCCGTGCGGCGTTTTTCTTGCTTGCAAGGAGGTGCTTTTTGTGCAAAGGAATCTGAATACAGAAAGGATTCCCTATAAAAAGGGATTTCTCAGAATCGACAAGAATTTTATAAAAGAATGTGATAAGGAATTTGATGCAAGGCTTGAGCGCGCCGTGGCGCATCTGAGCGAGGATAAAAGCATCAGAGTGATTGGGCTGACGGGCCCAACCTGCTCGGGAAAGACCACGGCGGCAAAAAAGCTGATCGCCCACCTCGGCGACGAGGAGAGAAGGGTCTGCACCGTCTCGCTGGACGATTTTTTCAAGGATCAGTTCTCCCGAGAAGAGCTGAAGGAAGCCGATCCCACCAAGCTTGATTTCGATTCGCCCGATACGCTGGATACCGAGCTGCTCGGTGAGTTTTTGGATGCCTTGTTCGCCAAAGGAAAAGCGAAAAAACCGATCTTTGATTTTGTCAGCGGAGAGAGAAGCCGCTATGAGGAGGTCGAGCTCGACGGCGATGACGTGTTGCTGTTTGAGGGCATTCAGGTGCTCTATCCCTCGGTGCTTTCGATCATAGAGGCGCACGGCGGTTCGGTTCTTTGTGTCCGTCCCGAAAGCGGGATCAAGGTGGAGGACAGAATGTTTGAGCCTAATTTGATCCGTCTTTTCCGCAGATTGGTTCGGGACAGTAATTTCCGCGGTGCATCCACAGGCTTTACAATGGGGCTTTGGGACAGTGTCCGAAGAAACGAGGATCTGAACATCTTTCCGTATATGGACAGATGTAACGTGGTTATCGATACCACTCTTTCGTATGAGCTGAACGTTCTCGCACCCTATCTGCGTCGCCTGCTTGGTGATGTTGCGGCAGACGACAGGCATTTCAGCCGTTGCCGTCAGTTTATGGAAATGATCGAGGGAATCGAGGAGATCGATACCGATGCGATCGCTCCCACGTCTCTTTACCGAGAATTTGTTTAAATTTGAGATCAATCAAAAATGAAGGATAGAAAAATGAGTATTCTTTTTAAAAACGTAAACCTTCCCGAATACTGCGGATTTGACCGCGCGGTCAACGTGTTGGTCAAGGATCAGACGATCGCCTACGTGGGAACAGAGCTCCCTGGAGAGTGCTGCGACCGAGTGATCGAGGGCAACGGAAACCTGATGATCCCTGCATTTTATAATGCCCATTGTCATAGCGCAATGACGCTGTTCCGCGGCTACGGAGATGACCTGCCCCTGCAAAGATGGCTCAATGAGCGTATTTTTCCCGCAGAGGACAGATTGACAAGTGAGAGCGTTTATTACGGCTCGATGGTTGCCATTGCCGAGATGATCCGAAACGGAACCGTTTCCTTCTCGGATATGTATTTCTTCCTCGACGATACCGCGAGAGCGGTGGAGGAGAGCGGTGTAAAGGCAAATCTGTCCCGCTCCATCGTCTCCTTCGATCCCGATATCGACGTGCTGAACGATAGCCGTATCGCGGAATCGATCGACGTATTTGACCGTTGGCACGGCAAGGCGGAGGGAAGGATCAAGATCGATATGTCTCTCCACGCAGAATATACCAACGTGGAAAAGTGCTGTCGTTACCTTGGTGAGTTGACCAAGGAACGGAAAACGGGTATGCAGGTGCATATCTCGGAAACCGCGTCCGAGCACGACGCTTGTATCCAACGTCATGGCGTCACGCCGATCCAATTCTTTGAAAAGACGGGAGTGCTGGATTCTCCTACCACCGCCGCTCATTGCGTTTGGGTCACCGACGAGGATATTGAGATCATGGCACAGCACGGTGTCAGCGCGGCGCATAATCCCGTCAGCAATCTGAAGCTTGGCAGCGGTATTATGCCGTATAAAAAAATGAAGGATGCAGGCGTTAACGTTACCCTCGGTACAGACGGCGCGGCATCCAATAACCGCCTCAGCGTGCTTCGCGAAATGCAGTTCGCGGCTTTGATCCATAAGGGCAACGACCTTGACCCCTCGGTTACGCTTGCCGCAGATATGATCAGGATCGCAACGAGAAACGGCGCGCTCTCACAGGGCAGAGCCGATTGCGGCGAGATCGCCGTGGGAATGAAGGCTGACCTGCTTTTGGTGGATATGAGCGCGATGAATAATATCCCGTCCTACAATTTTGAGTCCACAGTCTGTTACAGTATGACAGAGAAGGATATTCTGATGACTTTGTGTGACGGTAACATACTTTACGAAAACGGGGCATACACTACAATTGATGAGGAGAAGCTCAAGAGCGAGGCTCGGAGAGTGATTTCCCACTATTTCGATTGAGTGAGGTGCTACGGTGGCGGCTATTGACAGAGTGAGCTTATGTGAACGGCGCGGGGAGAGCCCGTGCGGGAATAAGAAAAACCGATTTTTGTCGGGAGTCTTCGTGCTCTCGCTGTCGGCAGTCATCGTTAAAATAATCGGACTGATCTATAAGATTCCCATGCTCAGGCTCTTGGGGAGCGAGGGCATGGGATATTTCAATTCTGCCTATGAGCTTTATACGCTGTTTGGTGTGATCGCAACAGCGGGGTTGCCCGTTGCAATGTCTGTTATGATCGCAGGAACGCTGTCCTCCTCAAGAGGCAGAGCGGAGCGGATATTCCGCGTTTCCATGTGTGCATTTCTTGTGCTCGGGCTTGTAGGTATGGTGCTGTTGCTGGGCTTTGCAAGGCCGTTTGCCGCGTTTTTGGGTAGTGATAATGCGACTTACTGTATCTGTGCCATCGCTCCCTCGGTGCTGTTTATCTGCCTTGCGGGGGCATATCGAGGCTATTTTCAAGGCCTCGGAGAGATGGCTCCCACAGCGATATCGCAGATCGTGGAGGCGCTTGGTAAGCTGATCCTTGGGCTGATCTTTGCTACCGTAGCAATCAGCGCGGGGATGACTACGGAGTCGGTAGCGGCATTTGCCGTATTAGGCTTGACGCTGGGGGGCGCCGCTTCGGCGCTCTGCCTTGTCCTGATCAAATGGCTCAGAGCCTCCTCAAGTCCTCCAATGCTTTCGGAGGAGCGAGGCGATCCGATCCTGCCGACGCTGTTGAAGACAGCTGTTCCCGTGACGTTGTCTTCGCTTGTGATCAACCTTACCAAGGTCATTGATATGACGCTGATCCTCCGCCGCTTGCAGGCTACGGGATACGGTAGCGAAGAGGCATTTGCCGCATACGGAAGCTATACCACGCTGGCGTTGCCACTGTTCAGTCTGGCACCCGCGTTGATCTCCTCCGTGGCGTTGCCGCTGATTCCCGCGCTGTCGGAAGCGGTATCCTCTCAAGATTTCGAGGCGCAAACGAGAGCGGTGTCCGACGCTGTCAAGCTGACAGCCCTGATCTCCTGCCCGATCTCCGTAGGCTTGACTCTTTTCGCCAGGCCCGTATTGGAGCTGATATTTCACGGCGAGACGTCTGCCATTGATGAGGCGACACCTCTGCTTTCGATCCTTGGCGTCTCGGTGACGCTTTCCTGCCTGATCACAGTAAGCAATGCTGTGCTGCAAGCCTATTCTAAGGCAAGCGTTCCGATCCTTTCTATGGTGATCGGCTCCGTGTTGAAGCTTGTATTGGCTTATATACTGATCGGCATTCCCGATATCGGTATTATGGGAGCGCCCATCAGCACGTACTTTTGCGATCTTGTGATCAACGGTGTGAATCTTTACTTCATCTCAAGGCAGATGCAGAAAACCCCGCCGCTTTCACAAATCCTGCTGAAAACGTTTCTTGCGTCAACTGCCGCGGTTTGCGTGGCACGGGTATCATATAATTTTGCCATAGCCTATTTCGGCAAGTCTGCTACCGTGACGGTAGCCTGTATTGCGCTTGCCGCATTGATCTATCTGCCGTTGACCGTTTTACTTGGCGCGATTGACAAAGGCGACCTCTGCAACGTTCCGCTGATAGGAGACAGAATGCGGAAATATGACCGTGAAAAAATTTGATGAAAAATAATTTATATATTAAAGAAGGAAGAAAAAATGATGCAAATGACAGTCGAAGAAAGAGCGGAGAAGATAAGCTATCTTCTCGGTAAAGAAGCATATAGCTTTGACGACCTTGTGCTGGTTATGCAGCTTTTGCGTAGCGAGGGCGGTTGCCCTTGGGATATGGAGCAAACGCATAAAAGCATACGTAAGGATTTTATTGAGGAGACCTATGAGGTCATCGAGGCGATCGACACCGATAATCCCGTCCTGCTTCGCGAGGAGCTTGGTGACGTGCTCCTGCAGGTCGCCTTTCACTCACAGATCGAGACCGAGGAGGGCAGGTTCGATATCTACGACGTGACAAACGACATCTGCGCAAAGCTGATCCACCGCCATCCTCACGTATTCGGTGAGGTGCAGGTCAAGGACAGCGCAGACGTGCTGGTCAATTGGGATAAGATCAAGGGCGAGGAAAAGCACCGCGATACGCTGACAGATAAGCTTCGCGCCATTCCTCCGATGCTTCCCGCATTGATGCGTGCGCAAAAGGTGGGTAAAAAAGCATCGTTCTTTGACTTTGAGACCGTGGATGCGGTCTTCGATAAGCTCTATGAGGAGATCGAGGAGGTCAGGGAAGCGATGAAGAGAGGTGTGCAGGAGGACGTGGACGAGGAGATCGGAGATCTTCTTCTGACGGTCACAAGCCTTGCCAGAAAGGCGCACACGGATTCCGAGGAGGCGCTGTCCTCCGCCACCAATAAGTTCATTGATCGCTTTGAAAGAGTAGAGCGGTTTGTCAGTGCGCGCGGTGAAAAGGTAGAGGAGCTCACTATGCCTCAGCTTGATGCGGTTTGGGATGAGCTGAAGCACAGAGATTCATAATTATTGCTGGCTTTGTGAAAAATCTTCTTAAAATACTGTGTTTTTTTTGAAAAACCTATTGAAATTTAACAAAAAATATGGTATAATTAACTAAACAAAAAATTGATGGCGGTTTGAAATATCGGTTTTGCATATTTTTATCGTTACCAATGGTAAATTCAAAAAGAAAGAGGTTCAAAATTATGAACAAATTACAGCTTACAGAAGCAGTAGCAGCAAAGGCTGACATTTCCAAGAAGGTAGCGGCAGAAGCAGTTAACGCAGTTCTCGACGTAATCGCAGAAGCTCTCGCAGCAGGCGACGACGTGAAGATTACAGGCTTTGGCGGCTTTGAGGTTAAGGAGCGCGCTGCAAGAACAGGCAGAAACCCCAAGACAGGTGAGGCAGTTGAGATCCCCGCATCCAAGTACGTTGCGTTCAGCGCAGGCAGCAGCCTTAAGGACAAAGTCAACGGCTGATGAGACTTGACAAATATCTGAAGGTTTCAAGAATCATAAAGCGAAGAACCGTTGCCAACGATGCATGCGATGCAGAGCACGTTACGGTGAACGGTCGCCCCGCAAAGGCGTCCTATGACGTCAAGGAGGGTGACGTGATTGAGATCAGCTTTGGTCAGCGTACCTTGAAGGTCAGAGTTCTGGACGTAAAGGAATACACAGCCAAGGCAGATGCCGCATCACTTTATGAGGTAATTGAATAATCAGGAAATGCTCCGCATATATTGTACCGATGTACGTATATGCGGAGGTGTTTTTTATGAGCGGAATCGAGGCGAAGAGTAGCCACGGCTTTTCATCTGACGGACGGGAAGGGATCAACGTAACGGGAGTCAGCGACGTAGTCAGCTTTGACGATAAAGGGGTTGTTTTGGAAACGGTGTGTGGCAGTATGGCGATAGAGGGCGAGAGCCTGCATATCACCACGCTGAACATCTCCGACGGAAGGGTCGTTGTGGAGGGAAGGATCAACGGCGTATATTATTTTGAAAACAAACCACAGCAGAAGCGCGGGCTGTTTGGAAGACGAAATGATTGATCTGACACAAACGCAGCTGCTGATGCTGTTGCTGTATGCTTTTCTGACAGGTGCTGCGCTTGGCGTGCTGTATGATTGCATCCGTGCGCTGAAGATGTTCTTTTTCGTCTCTTATAGCAGGACGGAAATGCCCCCACTCTCGCGTATGCGAAGAGCGATTGCCTATGCGGTCACATTTTTGACCGATCTTATATTCTGGATCGCGGCAGGACTTGCGTCGGTCATCCTGCTGTACAGCGTGGATGGGATCTTTCGCGGAATGATCTATCCGATCATCGCTATAGGCTTCCTTGCCTATTATCTGACGCTTGGCAGATTGGTGCTGAGGCTCAGCGAAAGACTTGTTGCTCTTGTGAAGGCTTTGCTGAAAAAGCTGTTTTTTATCCTGTTGCTTCCTCTGCGCGCAATATGCAGGGCGATAATTTCGCTATATCACTTGACAATTGGTAAAATTCTTGGTAAAATAAAAGAGAAGATAAAAACAGCGCGAGAGAAACGGGCAGAGCTTGCGGCACAGACCGTGCAGGCGGAGGATTCTGCGTGCGGAAAGGACGATCTTGTCTATGTTGACGGAAAAACCGGATATAAAAGAGAAGGAAGGATCAGCTTCGGGTCTCACCGAGACGGATATCTCTGATATCAACGAAAAAAATCTGGAAAAAGCGATCAAAAAAGGACTTGATGCGCCCTATGCCAAGGTGCTGATAAGATTGCTGCTGGCAATCCTTTTGGTCACGTCTCTCGGAATGTTCGTTACGGGTATTATGAAGTATAACGAATTTCAGCGCGAGAAGGAAGTTCTTTTGGAAAGGCGTGACGAGCTGCAGGATGAGATCGATGAGTTGCGCTATCTCATTGATTGCCCTGTAGATTATGACTACATTGTCCGCGTGGCAAAGCAAAAGCTTGGACTTCACCTTCCCGATGAGATCGTCTACTATAACGATTATAATGATTCTAAATAACGAAAAGCTCCCGACAGCCGTCGAGAGCTTTTTTATCGCTTGTAATGAACCGATCAGTTCGGTATGCTTTGCAAATATTCAATCTGTTGCTTACAGAGAGCGCGTACCTCGTGAAGCCATACGTATGGGTCACGGTACAAATACAAGCACCAAGAGGCCTGCAAAAGAGAGTATGACCGCCGCGATCTCGCGCCATCTGGGCTTGTTGGGAGTGAAATAGCAGAGCAGGGTGGAGAGGATCATTGTACCGCCCGTAACAAAGGGATACTGTGCCGAGGCGGGGAGCACGGCAAGTGTGATCAGCAGTATCCAATTGGCAACCCGCCCGAGCACACCGTTTCCGATCATAGAGACCACGGTGCCTGCGTTGATCCTTTTCTTTTCGGGTCTGACGATCAAAAGCAGGATCAAGGACAGCAGAACAGCTACCACGGCGCACAGAATAGAATAGCCTGTATCCGATGCTTTGTCATAAGGGGCATCCGTAAAGATCTTGGAGAGTACGCCCGACATACCGTTCAGCACGAAAATACCGACGTAATAGACCGTACCACCCTTGTTTTCGCCCTTTTCCACAGTTAAAAGAAGCGCCAAAGTGATGATTACAAAGCAGATGCCCTTTCCGAGGGTCAAGTCCTCGTTGTGAAAGAGAATTCCGCTGACAAAGGGGAGCGCCATGCCGCCCAGCATCGAAAAAAGGGAATAAAGAGACAGATTGATCTTGCCCAACGCCTTCAGCGAGCAGAAGGTAAAGCCGAGTCCGTTGAGCGCGGTGAGGATCGCCATCAAAAGTGAAAAATGCGTGTATTCAAAGGAAAAACCGTTAATGGCAAGCAGAACGATCAGCCCCGCGACACCGCTTCCCGTAGAAAAGAGCAGAGCGGCGCGAAGTCCGCTTCCGTAATGCTTTTGAAACAGCTGATTGAAGAAAAACATTACGCTGAACATTGCCGTAGCCAGCGTAATAAGACCGTAATAAATCATGAAAATATGCCTTTCAATACGTGTAATACACTTGATGAGTTTATTATAACAGAAAAAAACGCAAAAATCAATAGAAAATATCTATCACATTTATGGATATGTTCCATTTAGAGGTTGATAAATCGGAATGTTTGTGATAAAATAAATATAAGAAAGTCTTATTTGAAGGACGATGAAAAGCAAGGAGAGTGAAAAATGAACAGAGCAGAGCAATTATATGCGATCGCGCTTTCGGTTGCGGAAAATGAAGCGGCGGCAAAAAAGTATGCAGACCATTTGGAATCCCTGTTTGATGTGATCCTGCCCGAAAGGATCGGTGATGCGTTTGCGGAGGCGGTGCGAGCAGAGGACTATCACAGAGCGGTCGCGCTTTGCGCAGACTGTTATCGCACCAAAGCCGCTGCTTCGGTCAGCGAGCTTTCAGCCGAGGAATCCTATCACGAAGCCATCGCTGACAATGCCGCGGCAGGTGTGATGCGGGAGATCAATATCGATTGGAGCTTTCCCGACGGAGAGGTAGACTATCTGTTTGACCCTACCGCAATTCACGGCCCCCGCAATCACGAGTGGCTCTGGCAATTTAACCGTCATTCCTATTGGAAGGATATGGCACGCGCATACGTTGCCACGGGAGACGAAAAATATGCCGTTGCGTTTCGGCGTCAGCTTCTCAAATGGATCGCGCAGACCGATATTCCCGAAAAATGGAACGATCCCGGAAGCGCTTGGAGAACCATTGAGTGCGGCCTTCGGTTGTTGGGCTCTTGGCAGGTAGCCTTTGACGGCTTCCGCAGATCAAAATCGGTGGAGGACGTAACCCTGCTTTTGATGATTGCTTCTATGCATAAGCAATCTCTCCATTTGGTTGCCCATCCCACGGGAGGAAATTGGCTGATGATGGAATCCAACGGTGTCTATACCTTCTCCGCGCTTTTTGACGAGCTTTCCGACTCTAAGCAAAACAGAGAGATCGCTACGGAGCGTCTTTTCAAGGAGATGCAAAAGCAGATCCTGCCCGACGGAATGCACAACGAGCTGTCTCCCGACTATCAAAGCGTGGTATTCCATTGTGCGGTGAATTATTATGGTCTTGCGGTATCGCTTGGCAAAGGGGGAGAGATCCCGCCCGCCTTCGTGGAGCTGATCGAGAGCACCACCAACGCCGCTATCCTGCTATCCACTCCTGCCTTGACACAGCCGAGGACAAACGATACCTACACGATCCCCACAAAGCGATTCACCTCGCGCACCGAGGCTCTGATCGAAAAAAAGCCCGAATATGTGTTTGTCAATACAAACCGCCACGAGGGAGCGCCGCCTATAGGCGATACCGCATCCGTGTATCTTCCTTATGCAGGCTTTGCTGTCATGCGCTCGGATTGGAGCGGAGACGCTACCTACCTTTGCTTTGACGTTGGCCCCCTCGGAACGGGACATATGCATCAGGATAAGCTGAATATCATCCTTTATAAGGGGGACGAGGAGCTTCTTTATGATGATGGCGGCGGACAGTATGAGATCTCTCGCGCAAGAAGCTACGGCTTGTCGGGATATAGCCATAATACTGTGCTTGTGGATGGCAGAGCACAGGACAGAAGAGCGCCCCTGCAGTCTACGGAGCCGATCGATGCCTGTTGGATCACAAATGAGCAATTTGATTATGCCTGCGCTACTTATGAGGACGATTTCGGAGGTGATCATATCAAGCCCGCCGTCCATAAGCGTGAGGTCAGATTCTGTAAGCCCGGCTTCTTCTGCGTTTCCGATACCTTGACCTCAACAGACGGGAATCCCCACAGATACGACCTGCTTTTCCATCTTGATACCACCCGTGTAAAGCCGCTTCCCGAATATAAAAACGGTATGATCTCGGACTTTGGCAGAAAATATGAGCTTGTGATGATCCCCATCGACGAGCATGGGGAGCGCGTTGTGGCATCCACCGTATCAGCCCAGACCGAGCCCTATTATCAGGGCTGGTACAACGGCAGAAACGAGAGCAATCTTCACGAAGCGATCACGGTTATGAGAAGGGTAGACGGCCTCGCAAATACACGTTTCACCACGCTGCTGTTTCCTGTGGCAACAGGAGGGGAAATGCCCGACGTTGTGCGCGATGAGAACGGAATGATCAGAGTAACCTTTGAGGGTAAGAGCTATATCCTCGATCTGAATAATTTGAATCAATAAAAAATCGGTCTTGTCAGTTTTTTGAAAGGAGGTAGTGAGATCGTTATGTCTTCGTATAATGAATTGATCAAAAATTTTGAGCGTATTCGGGCGTATATGCGCGATTTTTACGTTTATGGCTTCAAGAGTCGTGATGACTATCAGAGCAAGAGTGCGCGCTCTTACGACGACGAGCGTCGCCGTCTTGAAAGCTGGCTTGGCGACCATATGGGCTTTGTTCGCACTCCTGAAGGTAAAAATGTTTTTATCTCCATCGATAGCCGAACGATCAGGCACAATCCGCTATACAATGCTTGGAAAGCAAAGAGCTTTACCGACGGCGATATTACGTTGCATTTCATTATTTTTGACATCCTCCACGATCCGTCCGTGAAGAAAACCATCTCCGAGCTGCTTTCAGAAATTGATGAGAAATACCTGTCGGGATTTGAAAGCCCCCAGATGTACGATGAATCTACCGTTCGCAAAAAGCTCAAGGAATACTGCGAGGCGGGAATTGTCGTTGCAGAAAAAGAAGGACGAAAGATGTATTACCGTCGAACAGACAGCACCGACGTCTCGGATTTGAACGACGTTCTTCATTATTTCTCTGAGGCCGCCCCCTGCGGTGTGATCGGATCGTTTATTCTCGATAAAGAGGAATCGGACACAGATGCATTCACATTCAAGCATCATTACATAACGGGAGCCATTGATAGCGGAGTCCTTGCGGCGCTTTTCACTGCAATGAGAGAAAAGCGAGTTGTAACAATATCAAATATGAGTCGCCGCAGAGATCTGCCGAGAAAGAACAGGATCATTCCTCTTCGCGTATTTATCAGTGTGCAGAGCGGCAGACAGTATCTTCTGGCATATCTTCCCGAATACAACCATTTTCAATCCTACAGAGTTGATTACTTATCGAATATTAAGCTTGAAGACTCTACTCCGCGCTTTGACGAGCTTCGCGCGGAGCTTGACAGAATGCAGAGCAAAATGTGGGGCGTCAGCGTGAAACGCAACAAATGGGGCACAGAACACCTTGAGCACGTGGAATTTACGGTTAAGGTGGAGGACAACGAGGAGTATATCGTCAAGCGCCTTGAACGCGAAAAGCGTATCGGAACAGTCGAAAAGCTCGACGAGAATACCTACCGCTTTTCTGCGGACGTCTACGATGCAAGCGAAATGATCCCGTGGATCAGAACCTTCATCTGCCGTATCGTGAAAATGAGCTTCTCCAACCGTAGCATTGAAAATCAGTTTAAGAAGGATCTTGAGGCTATGTACCTGATGTACGATGTCAGAAGGGAGGTGGGCGAATGATATTCAGCGAGCTTTACTCTGCATATTACAATGCGGTAGCCGCCATTATATCGGGTATCATTGACGGCGAGCACTCCGAAAAGGAATTGCAAAAGATCGTTGCCGATCGTGCATTTGGTGAGAGTGTGCTGACGATTATGCCATCCCTCAAAAATGAAAAATGGCAGCTTGTGCATCCCGATATGACCACTTCACTTGAGCACAAGCCCACAATGCCTCTGACCACGCTTCAAAAACAATGGCTAAAGGCAATCTCCCTTGATCCTCGTGTAAAGCTGTTTGGTGTTGAGTTTCCGAATCTCGATGACGTAGAGCCTCTATTCACTCCTGCGGATTATCACGTTTACGACAAATACAGCGACGGTGATCCCTTTGAGGACGCGGAATATATAAGACAGTTCAAGGTCATTTTAGAGGCGATCCGTAACGATTCGCAGATCAAATTTGAAATGGTCAACCGCAAGGGCAACACGATGTTTGTCAGATGCCGCCCCGTGCGACTTGAATATTCCGAAAAGGATGACAAGTTCAGATTGATCACGGCGGGATGGCGAGCTGTTACAATAGTCAATCTTGCTAAGATCAGATCCTGCGTCCATTATACCGGAGAAAGGCAATCGGTCGGCGAGGAAAAAGCGGTAATATACGATACGATCACCGTGAGGATACTCGACGAGCGAAATGCGCTCGAGCGATTTATGCTCCACTTTGCCCATTTTGAAAAGCAAGCCGAAAAGCTTGACAAAAAGCACTATCTTGTAAAAATTAAATATGCTCACGATGATGAACCCGAAATGGTGATCAGAATCCTTTCCTTCGGACCGTTGGTGGAGGTCTTGGAGTCGGAATCCTTCCGAAAATTAGTCATCGAAAAGCTGAAAAAACAGTTAAACTGCGGACTCAAATGAGAGTTCGCAGCTTTTTTTCCGTGAAAAACGGTGACCGGAATGGTAAAATATGCTTGCAAGGTTACTTCAAGCCGGTGTTTGAGTCAATCCTTCACAGCGGTGCATGAGGATATTCCAAAGTGTA
>JAFTRQ010000132.1 GCA_017462125.1 Clostridia bacterium
ATGAATCCCAAGGCACTCATCGAAAGCGCCTTGGGATTTCTTGCTTTTTCCGTTCTTACACTCTGCCGTACCCTCGTACGGCTACGAATGTAAGAACGAAAAATATACCTACCTTTTTCGACCTCTGCCAGCGTGTCGAGAGTTTCTCGACACGCTGAAAGAACCCCCGACAACTCGGGGGTTCTTTATGTCTTTATGAAACAATCAATGTGGAAAGGTCAATTCTTCTTCTTTCTCTTCCCTTTTCCGAGAACAACTGCGGCGGAGACGGTAGCGGTAACAGCCGCACTTGCGGTAGCAGCCAACGTTGAGCCACAGCCCTTTTTGTCCGTTGTGATCTCGGTGTCGGTCTCTTGTGGGATCGCGGTGCTCTCTTCCATAGAAACGCTTTCGCTCTCCGAAGGATCGGTAGAAAGCTCAGCAACGTCTGCGTTCTCCGTGGTGCTGGTATAGCTATACTTGAATCTTGCACCGGGAGCTACGTCACCTGAGATATAGAAATCCATAATGTCGCCCGAGAATTTCGAATAGTCACCCTCGTCATGCACGTTGTCCGTCCAAGCGAAGTTGACCGTGAAATCGTAGCCCGACAGCGCAAGGTCGGCCTTCGCCACCTTGACGGTCATATATCTGCCATCAAGCGTATATTCGCAATCGGCAACCTTCTCGGAGGCATAGCCCTCACCCGTGAAGCGCTCAAGTACAACGGTCTTTTCGCCTGCCGCCGACTTATTGATCACGTAATCAAAGGTCTCCCAGCCTTGATTCTCTTGATCGGAGTCGATATAAAGCGTCATCCACAAGGGATCGGTATAGGGTGTGATATTCTCTGCGCACTCTACGTGGAAGTAGATATAATCGCTGTCTCTCGCTACCTGCGCGCCGATAATATCGTTTCTGCCCGAGGTTTCGGTGTACACAAGGTCGCCATATCCCGTGGAATCTCTGTCGCCGGTGTTTCCGATATAAGCCGCGAAATAGGGCTCAACGCTCTTCCATTGCTCCTCCCCTGCACCAAGGTCGATAGTGACAGCCTTACTCGGTGTGGGAATGGGATTAACGCCCTTATAGCGGCGGACGTAATTGACCAACAGATAATAGTAGTGGTCCTTCAACTCACCCTTGGTGGGCTCAAGATCACGGGAGAATTCATTGTCAAACTGATCCGCGAGAGCATTGGAGACCATGGAATTCGTGCTACCCCACGGGGTGGGCTGTCTCCATGCGTGCCACTCGTTCCAGCCTGTGATGAAGATGACCTCGGGATCGACCTCAAGGGCATAATCAAACTGCTCGGAGAAATTGTAGCCCCAGAGAGATGCGGACGTACCCTCCTTCTCGTAGCGGTCGGGATATGTGGAGGTATAGGAGCGCCCCATCACGTGCTCGCCGTTCATAGCGGTAAGCTCGTGCGTTACATAGTTATGGTTGACCGCAACGCCTACGGTCATCTGCTCTATATCTCCCTTGGCAACGCCCTTGGAGCCTCCCACAGAATAGAGCGCCTGCGGGTAGGTGGAAAGCCAGCCCCACTGCTTCGGAGCGGTGCTCTCCACAAGATAGCCGGGCTGTCCTGCGCGCCAAGTAAAGAAGCGGTTGATCTCCTTATCCAGCATCGTCAGCTGATCGGTGAAATTATTGTGCGCCAAAAGCATCGGCTTATCGTCGTAATAAAACCAGAGATTCTGATATTCGCCGGAGCGATAGATGTCAAGATAGATCGAGCGGATCTGCTGTGCGCTCTCGTTGGTTGGCGCGAAGGGCATATGGAAGGACACCTTCGGAACGTCAACTGCGCCGTTTTCCTGCGCGTCGCTCCAGGTCTCGTAGAGCTCAAGATAGCTCTCCCGCCACGTGATCGAGCCGTTGGTGTTATCGGTGAAGATCGTATCAACTCCCGCGTTGGCCAAAAGCTCTGCATGTCGGCGGAGGACCCACGGGTCCTCGGTGTTATAAAAGCCGTAGATCGGCTCGTTCCAGAAGCAATAATGCCCTGTTTCCTCCCAAGCGGGATGATCGTAATCGTTTTTCGCGTCGGGATAGAGCTTCATAAGCTCCGTGGTGTTGACCGCGCCCTTGGAGGCAGTAGCCTTGGTGTGCCAGGTCCAATAGAACATAGCAAGGGTCTTGCCCTCTCGGGGACCGCCCACGTCCTCGTAGGTCAGCGATTCTCTGCCGAGTCCGTCGGTAAAGACCCAAGTGTCGGGCATAACCTTATGGGTGTTGAGCAGACTATCCTCGGGGATCACGTACTCCTCGGGAGGCTTATGGTTTCCGTCAATAGAGCTTCCCGATCCCACGGGGGTGAGGAAGGGCTCCTTTGGTGTTTTTGTAAAATTGATCTTCATTTCCCAATCAAATTCGGACTCAAGTCCTGATTCATAGCAGTATGCCTTTGATACTGTCTTGTTCATATGCCAAACTCCTACCCGTCCGTCGACGTCATGGATGCGGATCAGGTATTCACCTGCAGGCAATTCGTCAAAAGACAGCGTGTTAAAGGAGTTATCCTTCAATGCGGTGTATCTTTTTGTTGCAAGCGGATCGGACAGCACCGTGATGCTGTAGTCACCACTCCATTTGTATATACTGATGGTAGCGGAGGAATCCGAGGTGCTCCAGGTCGGCATTGAAATGCTGACGCTATTGAACGGTGCGCCAAGATTCAATCGGATGCAGTAATCGGTAGAGATCTCCTTGGCACTGCGCCCCGGCAGAGAGCTGTGATAGGCGGCTATCAAAGCAGGGGCATCGGAGACAATATTCTCATCCCCCGAGGCTGCATCAGCGGGAACTGCGGCGGCAAGCCCCATACAGAGGGCGAGGGTGGAAAGCAATATTCTTCTCAGCTTTTTCATAGCGGAATCCTTTCTGACGTATATTTGAAACTCGCTCACCTTTGCGCCATAAGATCAGGCGTGCTTTAAAATATCCGAAACCTTCTCGGCAATATGCGTTGCGCCTGCGGAAGAGAGCTCAGCAAGGTCGCCGTAGCCATACAGCACACCCAGCGAATCGATGCCATTGGTGCGCGCCCCAAGAATATCCTGATCACGGTCTCCGATCATCAAGACGCGGCTCTTGTCGGAAACATCAAGGCATTCGAGGGCATAGGCGATCACGTCTGCCTTTTTGTTGCGGGACTCGTCCATTGTGGCACCGGCCACAAAATCGAAGTATTTGGCAAGGTCAAAGTGATCAAGGATCTGCTTGGCGAAAATCTCGGGCTTTGAGGTGGCAAGCACCACCTGCGCGCCTCTCCCTTTCAGCTCGGCAAGCATCTCCGAAATTCCTTCGTAGACCTTATTTTCAAAAATGCCTCTGTCGCGAAAATACTCGCGGTAATATTCCACGCATTTGAGGGCGTCGCTATCGGAAAAGCCGTAATATTTCTTGAAGGAAGCTGAAAGAGGCGGACCGATAAACGCATAAAGCTCTCGCCTGTCGCAGACCTCAATGCCCCATTTTTTGAGTGCGTAGATCACCGAATTGGTGATGCCCTCCCCCGGGTCGGTCAGCGTGCCGTCAAGGTCGAAAAACAAATAGTCGTATTTGCTCATCAGACGCTCGCCTTCTTAATACGCTTTTTCATCTTCAGAATGTCACGCACCATTTTTACGGAGTCACGGATGATGCTGACCTTGCTCTCGCGGTGGTTGATGATCTTTACGGGCATCTCCACGATCTTCATATTGAACTTGACCGCCCAAAGGATGCACTCAAAGTCGAAGGCGAAGCGGTCGACCTCACAGCGGGAGAAGATCTCCTTTGCAGCCTTGCCGGTGAAGGCCTTGCAGCCGCACTGAGAGTCGGAGAGCTTGAAGCCGCCCACGATGGAGAGCACCTTAATGTAGATCTTGCTTGCCAGCTTTCTGATGGCGGTATAGCCCTCGTAGCCGTCCTTGGAGAGGTTTCTCGAGCCGATGACCATCTGCGCGTCGGGATTTTCGAGGAAGGTGTTGTAAACGCGCTTGATCACGTCAGTGCCATAGGCAAGATCGGCGTCGGTGAACATAATGATGTCACCTTCAGCGGCAAGCATAGCAGTTCTGACAGCGTAGCCCTTGCCGCGGTTCTCTTCATAGCCGACAACGCGAACGCAGGGGAGGTTCATCTCCTCAACGGCCTTGTCACAGCCGTCCTTCGAACCGTCGTTGGAGAAAATGATTTCATAATCCTCGAAATTTGCCGACATATAGTCGGAGAGTGTCTGCGCGGTCTCCTTGATGATGGAGAGCTCGTTATACATTGGGATGCAAAGTGAAAATTTCATTTTTATCAGTTCCTTTTTTGTTTTTTTATATTTTGATTTATAGGTGGGTTAAACGGTGTAGATGCACGCGGTTCGCCGAGGTGGCTCGCATAGCGAGACGGAGGGATTGTATATTCTGCAAGCGTTTTAAAACAATCCTCAGTCACCTGCGGTGCCAGCTCCCTTTGCACAAGGAAGGCTTCCTGAGTTCATCTCAATTCACCCACTAAATCCTAATTCACCAGTCCGTCTTTTTATAAACGGTGATTTCAAAATCTATTTCGGTCACAAGGCTTTCAACACCTTCAAGCTTCGCCTTGTCGGCTTCCGAGGTACGCCAATAGTAGGGCGTCATGGAAAAGAGCGCGGCGATATTCTCCTTGCCGCGTATTTCCACGTAGGAGTTGGAGCTGTGGGCGCCGATGCACGACATATGCCGGGGCAGGTCTGCTCTCTCGCCGTTCTCATAAACGTTATCGTAGATCACCTTTTTCAAGCCCATAAGGTGCTTCTTGCCCGCACCCACAAGGATTAAAATGCCTCCGTCACGAAGAACTCTGGTATATTCCTCCTCGGCGCAGGGGGCAAAGACGTTGACCACAACGTCGGCACAGCCGTCCTGCAGGGGAAGCTCAAACACGCTTGCCGTTGCGAAAAGCAGATTGCTCTCCCCGTCTCTCCTTGCCTGCTTCGCACCCGCAGAGCAAGCGAATTTGGAGAGGTCAAAGCCCACGGTATGCTCTGCCACATTCGAGAGCATCGAGGTATAATACCCCTCTCCGCAGCCCGCGTCGACCAGCAAATTGCAGTCGGGCGCGTATTTTTTCACGGCCTCAACGATTGCCTGCGCCTGCGTTGCGTATGCCCCCGTAGAGCGCAAGAATTCCCTTCGCGCCGCAACCGCTGCCTTGGAGTCGCCGCCCGTCACGCCGAAGCTGAGATAACCGTCGGCGGAAAAATCAAAGCTGTGCTGCTTCCCCTTGGGGTTATTGCCGTCACACTTTGCGCTTTTGCCATCCTCGGTGACCTGCATTCTGTCGCCACAGACTGGGCACTTAAAAAAACTTTCGATAATTGCCTTATGATTCGTCAAAATGAAGCTCCTTACAGAGATTGAAATCTATATTTATATTGTACTATATTTTTTCGAAAAAAGCAATAGCATTTTTGGGTATTTTTTGTATACGGGCGGTTGAAAAAAACGGTATTGACAGCGCCGAGGGGATATGGTATAATATAACTGTAGATAAATACCGCAATCGCTCCCCTCTCCGACAATAGTTTTGCCGACGGGTAAGCTTGATTACGAGCATATAAGCGCGCAGATAAGGAGATCGGAAGATTCCCGTTTCCGCGCGCTTTTTTATATCTGAAAAGCTCAAAGGAGCAACGCTGAATTGGAAAACATTGCAAACGCAAATAACCGGCGAATACTCAAAGTGCAAGATAATCTCGTTCCTTGCCCGTCATAAATAACATCTAAGAAGGAGCCACAAATGAAAATAAAAAAAGTAATTATCATCACGATCTGTGTAATTACAGCTGTGATACTTACTGTAAGCTTCGTTACTGTCGGCGTTTATTCCACTAAAAAAATATACATTAGTGTAACAGCTGCGAAAGATTTTTGGACAAGAACAGAGCAAAAGCTCGTGAAGATCATATTACCTGCTGCCAAAGTGTATTATAATAAAGCAGCAGAAAAAAACAAGGAATTAATCATTGGTGATTTCGTATACAAATTAGAATATCACCATTCGACAGACAGTGGAATCTACAATACAGACGTATATAAGTTTTGCGATGATCAAAACGATGAAGTTAGTTTTTTCAAAAACACCGACGACATCTGTACCTTATCTTTGCATAACTACATACCTCAGGAAACCGATAGAATTTTTGAAAATACCACATTATTTTCAGACGAGGAAATCAAACTAAAAATCATCGAAATGCTGAAGGATTACGTCGATTTTTCTCAATACAATCATTTTGAATTTTCGCGCCATACAAGCGAGAATACAGGAGAAGATATTATTGACGTCAAATGGGTTGAAAAACGAGGTGAGCTTGAAACGTCCAATTATACCCGATTCCGTATTGAAGGAGGCCTTCTGTACAAAATCAGCATTGCAAACACCTGTCCCGAGGAATATGCGGGCACCTTTCTTACCGATACAGGGAGAAACGAGTTGATTGAAAAAGCAATTTGTAAATACTACGGTATTTCATCAATCGATGAAGTCGGAGATTATTCAATCGAAGCAATGCAACTAACTCGTTACCGCGGCAAGGAAGCAATATATGTTCATGTAAACGCGCGAAAAAAATTAGCTGCACTTTACGATGCGATATTTTTCTATATCGTAAATAATGACTCTTGAACAAGGAATACTTATGAAAAAACAAAAATTATATTTTCTTTTATGTATATTTCTGATTATCGCCATATTCCTTTGCTCTATTCCCTCCTGCACGCTCTCTCCCTACTCAGCCTACATTACGTATTCCTTGACGAGATCATATAAAATAGATACTCCCAAAAGAAATGCCGCCATTGAGGATCCGAACGCCATTGCGCAAAAAAGCCTCGAAATAGGAAATATTTCCTATGATTTGGAGTATCATTATACAAGTAAATCTCCCCCATATTTGCGTGATATATATATGCAACGATAACGATAACGATCTGTGGATACACTTCGATCGAAATAGCGGTTTGATCGCAGGTTTCACCGATTACGGCAACAACAGAGAAAAGGAATATACTCATATAGGTGATATTTCAAAAATGTCGGATGAAGAAATAAAAAGGGCTGTAGAGGATTTCTTTAAGGATTACGTTGATATATCCGTTTTCAACACATTTACAATTACTGAAAACGAGGACAATTCGCTGGAATTACTTTGGCAGGATAACCGTGGGAAGTATTTTTCATCAAACGAATTAAGGGTTTTTCTGGATGAAAACGGCATCATATACGATTTTAAAGTTGATATTAAATGTCCTCCCGAATATGACGGAAATTTTATCACCGAGGAAAAAAAGAAGGAACTTTTAGAGAAAAAAATACGCAAACATTTCGATCTGAAATCTTCCGATCCAATGGTATATTATGAGATAGATAGTGAAGAGGTAACGAACTACTACGGCAAAGAAGCAATTCAAATCGATATTGTAGGCAGCTGCGGTAGCGATGTTTTTATATGTGAGCAAATCATTATCATCATCGTAAATAACGACTCTTAACTTTTTTCTGTCAAAGCACGTAGGGGAGGAAGGAGCCTTTTCAAAAGGCTCCTTCCTCCCCTAAAATATATCATTCAATTTCTTCAAACTCCGCGTCTGTATAGCCTGCGGCGACGTCCAGCTCGAACCAGAAGGTTGAGCCGATGCCGGGAGTGCTGTCTACGCCGTAGGACGCGCCGTGGGACTCCAGAATTCCCTTGACGATGGAAAGGCCCAAGCCCGTGCCAACCACGGCGCGCTTGTGCACCTTATCCACCTTATAATATCTGTCCCAGATATAGGGCAGGTCCTCGGGGGCGATGCCCACACCCGTATCGGCAACCGAAATACGCACCTTGCCCTCGAATACGCTTTGGGTGATGGTGACCGCTCCGTCGTCGCCCGTATAGTTGATGGCATTGTTCACAAGGTTGTAGATCACCTGCAGCACCATCGTCCTGTCGGCATTGACCGACACGCTTTCGGTAGCGTCAAACACAATGCTGAAATTCTTCTTTTCGGTAAACTTTTCATATCGCAGCATCACAGCTCGCACCGTCTCGGTCAGGTCAAAGACCTCGGGCTCGGGCTTGCGTGTGCCTGCCCTGATCTTTGAAAGGTCAAGCATATCGTTGACAAGCTCGGTCAAGCGCTCGGTCTCGTCGATGATGACCTGCACGTTTTCGGGGGTATTCTCTCCCGGAATATCGCGCATGACCTCGCTGTATCCCTTGATCATCGTCAGCGGCGTGCGCAGGTCGTGGGAAATATTCGCAACCAGCTCCTTTTGAAGGTTGTCATTCTTGGCAAGCTCCTCTGCCGCATAGTTCAAGGCATCGGCAAGCTCGTCTGCCTCGCGATAGCCACCGCCCACAAACTTGGCGTTATAATCACCCTTCGCAAGCATTCTTGCCGAGCGGCTCATTCGCTCCATCGGCAGGCAGACCACGCGGGAGATCGCCAGCGCCACGATCAGGGCTCCCATAATCAGAATACACATGATCCACCCAAACTGACGCTCAAGGGTAGAGACCGTTGAGCCCAAGGGCAAAAGCTCGCTGTCCTGCATCAGCACGTACTGATAGCCGTCCGAGCCTGTCTTAACCGAAACGTAGATGCTGCTGACTGCAGTAGCGGAATCGGAGGGATTGACCAACCTTTGCGTGTAGGTTCCCCCGTTTTCGTCGGCGCTTTTATACAGCTTATAAAGACCCTCGCCCTTCAGATAGCACAGTACACAGCCCACGTTCACGTCCGAGCTGGCAACCTCCTTGGCCACACCGTCCTCTACCCTGAACAGGCGGATGCAGGTGTCGGTATCCACCGAGGAGGAATAGACCTGCGCGCGAAGCGCCTCGGGATCCTCGATACAGCCAAAGATCTGCTGATCGGTCTCGTAAAACTCGCTGAGCTTGGAGCTTTCGTAAAAGTGGTTGAGAAGCACCACCTGAAAGACCCAGATCACGATCAGGATCAACACCACGAACAAGGTCAGCGTGCCAAACAACCGCCACGAGATTCCTGTTACGTGGCGGCCGTTTTTGCTTATTCTCGAATCATTTTTTCTGTCTGTATTCATACAAATTGATCCTCAAAGCGTCATCAGTTGTCTCCTTCAAAGCGGTAGCCCACTCCGCGGAGCGTAACAATATATCTGCTGTAGTCACCAAGGCTCTTGCGCAACAGCTTGATATGGGTATCCAGCGTTCTTGCGTCGCCATAGAAATCGTAGCCCCACACCTCGCTGATCAGCTTCTCTCTCGACAGCGCGATATTGCGATTATCAAGCATATAAAAGAAGAGATCATATTCCTTGGGAGACATATCGACTCTTTCCCCGTTGATATAAACGAGTCTTGCCGTCAGATCGGCGCGCAGACCGCCCCCGTCAAGCTCTACGATCACGTTGGGGCGCTTCGTTACCTCTTCGCCTCCGCCCTGCTGCTTCTGCACGCGCTTCATGATCGCCTCGATGCGGAGCATCAGCTCCTTTGGGGAGAAGGGCTTAACCACGTAATCGTCGATGCCCAGCTCAAAGCCGTTGATCTTGTCGTATTCCTCGCCACGTGCCGAGAGCATAATGATCGGTGTGGTTGCCACCTTTCTGATCTCGCGGCAGGCGGAAAAGCCGTCAAGCTCGGGCATCATAATATCCATTATGATCATATCGTAGGTCTCCTTGCGGCAGAGCCTGACCGCCTCCATGCCGTCGCCTGCCTCGGTAACCGTATGTCCTTCAAATTCCGCGTATTTTTTGATGATCGAACGGATTCTCGCTTCATCGTCTACAACTAAAATATTATACATAAAAATCTCCGTTCCGCCGCTCTGTAGCGGCACAAATTATTGAAGTCCTTTCTTAATCAAATTTATGCCCGTTTTCTTTTTAATCGAAGCTTACCTTCTCGGGCACCTTTTCGCGCAACGTCAGCTCGACCTCAATGATCTCCTTATCGCGCATCACGCTGATTCTGATCACGTCGCCTACACTGCAGGCCTTGGCGATCAGCTCCACGTCGGCAGAGGAATTGATCTCCTGACCGTTGATCGACACAACGGTGTCGCCGTATTCAAGCTCGTCGCTATACTGTGAATCAAGGATCACCACGCCGATGCTGGTAATACCGTATTTTCTGTACGCCGCGGGAAGATTCTGCTCGGTTACGTCAAGCAGGATCAGACCGTGATCCACAACGCCGCGGACATAGCCGTAATTGATCAGATCCTCAATGACCTTGTGCGCAAAGTCAATGGGAATGGCAAATCCCAAGCCCTCCACGTCGTCACCTGCAGCCTTGGCGTTCACAACGCCGATCAGCTGTCCTGCCATGTTGAAGAGTCCGCCGCCCGAGTTGCCGGGGTTGATGGCGGCATTGGTCTGCAGGAGCACCATTTCCTCACCGTCAATGGTGATGCTTCGCTCGGTGGCGCTGATAATACCCGTGGTCAGCGTACCGCCCAAGGAACCAAGGGGATTGCCGATCGCAACAACGTCCTCGCCCACAACAAGGTCCGCGCTGCAACCAAGGGGGGCTACTGCAAGCTCTTTATCGGTCACGCAGATCTTGATAACCGCAAGGTCTGCCGCCTCATCGGTACCCACGAGGGTAGCTTCGTATTCGCTGCCGTCTGTCAGACGAACGATCACGTTGTTTGCGCCCGCGATTACATGGTTATTGGTAACGATCAAGCCGCTTCCGTCTATGATCACACCGCTACCCGCGCCCGTGGAAATATATTGTCCCATCCAGATGCTGGTCTGCACGGTCTCGGTGGTGATCTCCACCACGCTGTCGGCAACAGCGTAGTAGACCTCACTGACCGTATTATATGCCTGTCCTGCGCTTGTCACCGCGCCTTCGCTATTGATCGATTCCGCCTTCGGGATCGTCATCTGCTCACGGGTCGACTGCTCGCTTTCGTCCTCTTGGATTTCCGAGGATACCTCTCTGCTCTCGTCGGTTCCGACAAAGCTGATCTCCCCGTCGTTGTAATTCAATACACCGTCCAAAGCAATGCCTGCGATACCGCAGGAGCTGAGCGCCGTTACCGTCGCCAGCAGAAGCGCGATCGCTGCAATACCTTTCTTCAGATATTTATATTTTCCGTCAATATTTCTCATATGGAAACACCTCCGCTTTTTGTATTTTTCGCTCGAGCAGCTCCGAAAATCTCACCTTCCGTCGCTGTTCACTACACTCATTATAGATGAAATATGTGACCGTTTGATGAAGAAGCCATAAAAAGTCGTTGAATAAATGAAATAATTCTTGTTTTCTGTAAGAACGTATGGTATAATTATGGTGTAATAATTTTTAAGTGGAGAGCAACATGACCGAGAGCATCCTTCGTTTTTTATCCCTGCACGGCGCAAGGCTGTGCGCCCCGATCCCCTTGCGGGATTGTACCATCGTTCGCCCGTATAAGCTCAGCCGAGCAGGCTTTGAAAATCTTGACGGGCTGTACGCGGTGATTCTGGCGATCCCCTATCTGACACGTCATAAGAGCAAGAATCTTTCCGCTTACGCCATCCCCCGTGACTATCACGGATTTTACAAGGAATTCTTTGGCTCTGTGCTTCCGCTTCTGGAGGCGCAATATCCCGGATATCGCTTCTGCGGCTTTGCCGACGATTCACCTATTGACGAGAGAGAGGCGGCGGCAAAGGCAGGCTTGGGTGTATTTGGTGACAATGGGATGCTGATCACAAAGCAATATTCCTCCTACGTTTTTCTCGGCGAGATCATAACCGATCTGCCTATGCCCGAGGCAAAGGCGGGTCCTGTGGGGCACTGTGAAGGCTGTGGACGCTGTAAGGTAGCTTGCCCTATGGGAGAGCTTGGACAATGTCTGTCGGCGCTGACCCAGAAGAAGGGCGAGCTGACCGAGAGCGAAGCGGAGGCTATAAAGAAATACGGCACCGTTTGGGGATGTGACATCTGTCAAGAGGTCTGCCCTCACACTCTGCGGGCGGCAGAGGCGGGCACGCTTTACTCCGACGTAGATTATTTTTTGGAGGCAAACCTTCCCTGCCTCTCCGCAGAGCTTCTCGACGAAATGAGCGACGAGGAGTTCGCGCGCAGAGCCTATAGCTGGAGAGGACGGAATACCATCGGACGGAATCTGCGCATATTTGAAGAACCCAAGAAGAATTGAGTCTTGCATAAGCTCAACAAACCAACTATACATCAAAGAACAAAGGAATCTTATGTTAACATTTTTGTACGGACGCTCGGGAAGCGGAAAAACCGCTCGCATCATTGAGGATATCAAGGAATCGGTATCCCTTGGTAAGCAGACCTATCTGCTGGTCCCCGAGCAACAGGCGTTTATCAGCGAATCTATGCTGGCAGATCTGCCCCCCGCCTCGGCGCTCTCCTTCGAGGTGGTCTCTTTTTCGCGCCTTTGCGAGATCGTCTTCGCTCAATACGGTGGACTGACAGATGCGCCCGCAGGTAGCGGCGCAAGAGCGCTGATGATGTGGCAATGCTTACGCGAGGTCTCCTCTCTCCTGCAGGAATACAAGGGAGTCAAGGCGGATGCCGCCTTTGGCTCGATGATGCTCTCTGCTATTGATGAGCTCCGAGTCAGCGGAATTTCCGCTGAGGATTGCGAGCGCGCCTCCGCCGAATGCGATGATCCGATTCTGTCGCGCAAGCTGTACGACGTCTCTTTGATCTACGCTAACTATGAGCGTATTCTGTCAAGCCGCTTGGGCGAGGCTGCCGTAGCAGCGGAAAACAAGCTTCAGCTGCTGATCGCGCTTCTTGAAAAGCACCACCCCTTCGAGGGCTGTCGGATATTTGTGGATTCCTTCACCAGCTTTACGGGTGAGGAGCACAGGATTCTTGAGCTGCTGGCATTGCAGGCAGAGGAGCTTTGCATTACCTTTTGTGCCGCAAGCGGTGCCCATACGGCACCCCACACCGAAAGCATTTCCAACACCGTACGCCGCTTCCGCGCCTTTGCCGCAAGGGAGGGGCTTGAAACGCGCGAGATACGCCTTGCCGCTAACAAGCGCACGGAAAACGAGGCACTTCTCTCTCTTGAGCGTGGGCTTTGGGATTTTTCGGTGACCGAAGCGACACGCCCGAAGGTATCGGACAGCGCGCTGTCGGCAATTGATACGGCAGTTTGTAAAAACGAATTCGAGGAAGCGCACTATGCCGCGCTTCAGATCCTTAAGGCACACGGAGAGGGTGTGAAATTCTCGGAAATGGCGCTGATCATGCGTGACACCGAGAGCCGCAAGGGCATCATCGACGCGGTCTTTGAAAAATTCGGGATACCATATTTCTATTCCGAAAAAACAGACCTATCGGCAACGCCCGTCGCGCGTCTCATCTTCTCTGCTCTGCGCTGTATTACTTATAACTTCCGCACCTCCGACGTGCTGACCCTGCTGAAAACGGGTCTTTGCGGCATCGACCCTGTGGAGGCCGATCTGTTTGAGGATTACTGTCATACCTGGGAGATCAGCGGCAACACCTTTTCAGCCGAGCTGTGGAGCATGCATCCCGACGGCTACACCACCGATCCCTTGACCGACCGCACAAGGCAGATCCTCGGCGCGGCAAACCGCGTCCGCGCACAGCTGATCCCTCCTCTGCTCTCCCTGCGCCGCAAGCTCTCGCTTGCCGAGGGCAACACCAAAGAGGGCTGCCGTGCAATTTACGAATATCTTAGTGAAATTTCCTTGGCCGAAAGACTTTCCGACCTTGCCGAGCTTGAGCTTACCTCGGGAAATCTGCGCGAGGCGGGCGAGATATTGCGTATTTACGATTATCTGATCTCCGCATTGACCGATATCAGCACGACGCTCTGCGACGTCAACACCACCTGCGAGGAGCTTTCCTACGCTATTGAGATCATGCTTCGTAATACCGACATCGGTTCTGTTCCCGCGGTGGGCGACTACGTTACCGTGGGCAACGCGGCAACGCTCCGCGTAGAGAACGTAAGGGTGGCGATCCTGCTTGGACTCTGCGAGGGTGAATTCCCCGCGGCATACTCCGATACGGGCATTTTCACGGAGAATGACAAGGCGCTGATGGAGGACTACAGGCTCACGCTTTCCTCCCGCGAAAGCCGCGTCACCTCCGACGAGCTCTTTTACGTTTACCGCGCGATGACCAAGCCCTCGGAGCGCCTGATCCTTTGCACCTGCACCTCTCGCGTGGGCGGAGGCGCGCTTTCCCGCTCTTCTGCTTGGAACCGTGTTCTCTTTCTTTTCCCGAATCTCAAGGAAAAGGCATTTGATCTGGCGCTGGTCAAGCGTCTCGCTGCAGAGATGCAAAACAGCGACCGTGCGAACGATGAGGGCGACTACGTCTGCTCTGCTGAGGCGGAGGAGTTGACCGAGATAGACCCTATGCAGGTCCGTATGTTGTTTGGCGACAGGCTCTATCTCTCAAAATCCACCATTTCCACCTTTGCGGAATGTCCTTATAAATATTGGTGTCGCTACGTGCTTGAGCTTCGCGAGCAAAAGGTCTCGTCGATCTCATACAACAACGCGGGCACGATGATCCACTATATTCTGGAGAAATACATCTCCGAAACCAAAACAGAGGACGGCAGGCTCAATCAGCTGAGCGACGCCGAAACGGTTGATCTTGTCAACCGCCTGACCGACCGCTACGTGCGCGAGATCGGGTGCCCTCTGCCCCCCTCTACAATGTACTCCTTTTCAAGGCTTCGCGATCTTGCGCTGATCATGGTCAAGAGCGTGACCGACGAATTTATGGGCTCACAATTCCGCATCCTTGCGCAGGAGCAAGCGATCTCTGACAGGCGCGTCGGTGCTCTTCGTCCCATTGAAATCAAGGTCAACGAGGAGCAGAGCTCCCCTGTTGTGGTCCTTGGCGGCGTGATCGACCGTATCGACTGCTACGACGGCGAGGACGGCAAATATCTGCGTATCGTTGACTACAAAACGGGCAGCCACGCTTATGACGTCAGCAAGGTAGCCGACGGTCAGGATCTTCAGCTCCCCGCTTACCTGTTCACCGCCGCGCTTGAAGAAAACAGAGCGCTCTACAACACGGACAGGCGGCTTGTACCCGCCTCGGCACTCTTCCTTTCGGCAAACGAGGAGGGCGGCGAGATCAAGCCCGAGCGCAGCGGCTTTATTCTCCGAGATATGGAAATTTTACAGGCGGCAAGCGCCGAGATGGACAAGAGTATGCTTGCGGGCATCTACCTGAACAAGGACGGAGAGATCAAGGGCAAGGCGGCGGTCAGCGAAGAAGAGATATCACAGATTCGCGAAACTCTGAAGAGCTCGGTGGCAAGCACCGCAAGGAGCATTTACGCAGGACACGCACCGAGAACACCGTCCGAAACGGCGTGCAAATTCTGCTTTCTCAAGGGCAACTGCCCCGTAGCATGCAAAAAATAAGCGATTGTAAACGGAGATAAAATATATGGCATTCACACCCGCACAACAGGACGCAATGACCGCAAGGGACAGGACCCTGCTGATCAGCGCGGCGGCGGGGTCGGGTAAGACCTACACCCTGACCCACAGAATCATCGATTCGATCATCGCCGACGAGAGCAAGAGCCTTGACCGCATGCTGATCGTTACCTTTACACGGGCGGCAGCAGGCGAGCTGAAGGCAAAGATCTCAAAAGCACTCTCCGAGGCTATCGCCGCAGACCCCGGCAATATGCGTCTGCAGGCACAGCTGATGAAGCTTGGAAACGCCCACATCAGCACCATCGATTCCTTTTTTTCGGGACCTATTCGGGCAAACTTTGAAAAGCTCGGGCTTCCCGCCTCAATGCGTATGGCAGACGAGGCAGAGCTGGCTCCCGTCAGAGACAACGTGCTCAAGGGCACTCTGGATCTCTTTTTCGACAATCATTCGGGTATTGAGGACGGTGTGCTCACCGACGTTGGACACCGCTCTGCCTATACCGATCTTTTGAGTCTCATATCGGGCGCGAGAGACAGCTCCTCTCTGCTCCCCTCTCTGACCAAGATCTATCGCAAGCTGACCACCTCTCCACGAGGCATCAAACGGCTTTACGACCATGCCGCGCGCATGGAAGAGGCGGCCGGTGCCGACTTTTTCGAAGGAGCCGAGGGCAAGGTCATCCTCGGCGCTGTCAGCGATACGGTCAATTACGCGCGCCTTCGACTTGAAAAATGCATCGGAGAGATGCAGGCCGAGATCGCACTGCTGTCTGATGACAGCTCGCCAGAAGCCATCGGCGCAGGTGCGGGATTGCAGAAAAAATACATACCCGATTTTGAGGACGACGTCAACCGTTTGATCTCGCTGTCCGAGGCTCTGAAGCGGGGCTACGGCGCGGCGCGTGAGGCCTTTGACGCGCTGAAATTTAAAACCATATCCCGCCTTACGGCGGACGAAAAGAGCGAGCTTGCCGAGCACTTCAAGACCCTTCGCGGCAAGATACTTGACCCCGTCAAAAAGCTTGGAGGCGTTTACTTCAAGCACAGCACCGAGGAGATCGGTCGGCAGTATCTGGTCAGCGCCGAGCTTTGCCGCGTTCTCGGACAACTGCTTGAGGAGTTTGACCACCGCTATTCCGAGGAAAAGCTGCGCAGGGGCGTTTGTGAATTTTCGGATATGCCGAAATTCATGCTCCGTCTGCTACAGAACGAGGACGGCACTCCTACCGCCTTTGCCGATTCGATGGCAAAGGACTTTGACGAGGTCTACATTGACGAATATCAGGATGTCAACGAAATACAGGACCGCATTTTCGAGCTGATCGGCAGAGACCGACGGTTTATGGTGGGTGACATCAAACAAAGCATCTACGGCTTCCGCGAGGCGGAACCCTCGATCTTTGCCGCCTACCGCCGCCGCTTCCCTCTCTACGACAGAGAGCATCCCGAAATCAGATCCGAGGATGGCGGAAACTCGATCTTTATGTCTAACAACTTCCGATGTGATGAAAACGTGGTCAAGTTCTCCAATCAGGTCTGCTCCACCGTATTCTCCGCATTTGCCGACAGCATCGGATACACGTCCAAGGACGATCTGATCTTCTCCAAGGACAACAAAATACCCGACTACAAGAGCCCGCACGTGGTTCTGAATCTGATACAGCCCAAGGAGGACGATAGCGTTGACGAGGAGGAAACGCTTACGCTCACCGAGGACAAAAACGAGGATCGTTATTATGACGAGGCCGTCGTAACAGCAAACGAGATCGCGCGGCTGATCCGCGACGGCAACGAGCATACAGCCGCAGGCAAGCGCATCACAGCGGGAGATATTGCCGTGCTGGTGCGCGGACATGCCTTGGCAAAGCCGCTGACCGACGCGCTCTCGCGGCTCGGGATCAAATATGTCACCTCCACCAAGACCGAGCTGTTTGAGGGATATGAAATGAAGCTTTTGGTGGACCTTCTGACGGTGATCGACAATCCCCGCTCGGACGTTCCCCTGTGCAGGCTTCTGTGCGCAGAGGGACCCGCCATCACGCCGTGGATGAATCTTGACCGTGTGATCAGGATCAGAAAGCGAGCCGAGGGATCACGGTCTCTGTTTGATGCCTTGATCCTGTTCGGAGAGACCGACGAGGACGCCGATCTTGCGAAGGTGTGTCGCGATTTCGTAGCTTGGATCGAAAAAATGAGGCATCTGAGCTCCAAGCTCTCTGCCGACAAGCTGCTTCGCGCCCTCTCTCAAGGTGAGCGCTACGCCGCCCTTTGCGAGAGCGAGGCATATACCTATCTTTACAACTGCGCCTGCAGATACGTCCGCCAATCCTGGAACGGACTTTACAGCTTCCTCACCTATTTCAAAAACCTTTTGGAAAAAGGCGAAGCGGGCTCCGAGCCTATCAAGGCGCAGGGGGACGAGGTCAGGATTATGACCATTCACCAATCCAAGGGACTTGAGTTCAACGTTTGCTTTCTGTTTGGTCTGGGTAAGGGCTTCAACGTGCTCGACACCCGTGATGCATTGATCTTCAGCCGCGATTTCGGACTTTCCCTGAAGCTCCCCCCTTATTTTGAGGGCAAGGAATCACCCTTTGAAAGGGTTCGCCGCCGAAAGGAAGACACCGCGATGATGCGTGCGGCGGCTTTGAAGATCAAAAACGACCTCATCGAGGAGGAGGCGCGTATCTTTTACGTGGCGCTCACCCGTGCCTGCGAGCGTCTCTATCTCAGCGGAACCTTGAAAAAGCCCTACGCTCAGGTGGAACGGGAATATCTCGACTGCCCCGACGTCAGCTATTCGGTGAAAAACGGCTCGAACTACCTCCATTGGACGCTTCTGCCCTTGGCGGGATCGGGTCGGGAAACCGACGTCTATAAAATAAACCTTTTCGAGCGCGGTGAGAGCAGGCTTGCCTCCCCCGTGATGAGGACCGAGGTTGAGGCCGCCGAGCAGGAGTTCAGCGAGGACGACAGGCTTCTTGCCGAGGAATTGAACCGCCCCCACGGAGAAAGCGAGGAAGAAAAGCTTCTCTCCACGATTCCGGCAAAGGTTGCGGCATCCAAGGTATCCTCCACTATGCTGGATAACAGCATCTTCAGCCCCATTCCCACGGGCAAGCTGTTTGGCGAGGAGGGCGACGAGATCGAAGAGAGTGAAAACGAAACGGCAACGCACATCAAAAACAGGATCCTGCTGATGCGCTCCCGCACAGGTGATTTCGACAGCCTGCTGGAGGTCAACAAAAAGCCCACCGCGGCTGAAAAAGGTACTGCAGCCCACCTGTTTTTGCAATATTGCGACTACGAGCGTACTCTCACGCACGGGCTTGAGGAGGAGATTGCGCGGCTTTGCGAGCAGAGATACATCTCTCGCCGCACCGCGGATATCATCGACCGCAGACAGCTTGCGCCCTTCTTCAAGAGCGAGCTGTTCGACCATATCCGCAAGGCCAAGCAGGTACGTCGGGAATTTCAGTTCGGTATGTTTCATTCGGCATCGGATTTCACCGAGGACAGCAGGCTGAAGGAGCTTGTCGCGGACAAAAAGATATTCGTACAGGGCTCGGTGGATCTTCTGATCGAGACCGAGGACGGAGAGATCCTGCTGTGCGACTACAAGACCGACAGGATCAGCGCAGAGGAGCGTTCCGACCCTGCCCTGCTGACAGCGCGAATGCAGGAAAAGCACGGCGAGCAGCTAAAGCAATATCGCTTTGCGGTAAAGGAGATATTCGGACGTGAGCCTACACGGGTTTATATCTATTCCGTGCCGTTGGGAAGGCTGATTGAAATAGAAGAATCATAAATTCAAAATGCAGAATCCGATTGAAAGCCATATAGGTTTTCTTTCTTGATTCTGCATTTTTCTTGTCCATATTACAATCAATAACGGAGTATTTCTCAGCACTGCTCACCGCAGAAGGTTGCGGCTGTCGGCTTGATGGCGGCTTGTGACAAACCGTAGGTGGCACTATGCCCAAGCGACGCCTCAATGCGCAAAAGTCTGTTATATTTCGCCACGCGATCACTACGGCAGGGCGCGCCCGACTTTATAAACGGTGCGCCAAGCCCTACCGCAAGGTCCGCAATGGTGGTGTCTTCGGTCTCGCCTGAGCGATGCGACAGAATATAAGCATACCCCGCTGAGGATGCAAGGCCTGTCACGGTGATCACCTCGGACAGTGTACCGATCTGATTGGGCTTGACCAGAATGGCATTTGCCGCACCCGTTTCGATCCCTCGCTTGAGCCGCGTGGGATTGGTAACGAAAAAGTCGTCGCCCACAAGCATCACCTTGTCGCCTATAGCTTGGGTGATCTCTCTCCAACCTTCGAAATCGCGCTGATCCAAGGGGTCCTCGATGGACATAATGGGATAGCGCTCTGCAAGCGATCTCCAATAGCCGATCATCTCCCCACGCTCCATTTTTTTACCTCGCTTGGGCATTTTATAGATTCCGCTTTCCTCGTCATACCACTCGGAGGATGCCACGTCAAGGGCTAATCTCACAGCGTCGGTGCTGTAGCCCGCGGTCTCTACGGCTGTACAGATCAGCTCGATCGCCTGCTCGTCGGAATCAAGGCTTGGCGCAAACCCACCCTCGTCCCCCACGCCCGTGGAAAGACCCTTTTTCTTTAAAATACCGCCAAGGGTGTGATAGATCTCACTTCCCATCCGCAACGCATCGGCAAAGGAGGGCGCGCCGATCGGTACGATCATAAATTCCTGAATCTCCACGTTGTTTGCGGCATGGGCACCGCCGTTGAGAATGTTCATCATCGGGATCGGCAATCTTGTGGCACGGGAGCCGCCGATCCACCGAAAAAGCGGGATCTGATAGGCATTGGCGCAGGCACGCGCATTGGCGAGAGACACCGCAAGTATGGCATTGGCACCAAGCTTGGACTTGTTTTCGGTGCCGTCCAAGGAGATCATCAATCTGTCGACCGATGCCTGCTCAGCGGCATAGATACCCACAAGCTCGGGAGAGATCGACTTGCAGATGCCGTTCACCGCCTCCAGCACGCCGCGGCCGCCGTAACGTCTTGTATCACGGTCTCTTTTTTCGCAGGCCTCATAGATTCCCGTAGACGCACCGGAGGGTACGCTTGCCACGCCTACCGTGCCGTCCGACAGCATCACGCTTGCCTCCACCGTGGGATTTCCGCGGGAGTCAAGGATCTCACGCCCGCTGCATTTTACGATCTGTGGTTTTATCATAATTTATATCCAACCCTTTCATATTTCTACAGTATTATTATTTTGCGATTTTACCGTGTTTATTCGTGAAAGAGGGGATAAAAATGGGTTGCGTCATTCAGATTCCAAAGACGTTTTGAGCTGAGCGCCGCCATACGGGAGTGTTTCAGAGTGGCTTAAGCGGCTGAACGGTCACATAAGCTGATGAGCTCCGCCGAAAAATTCGGCGGAGCTCATCATTTAAAAAACAAAAAATTATTGAAACGTTAATTCGTCTTTGCTTTTGAAAGCGGCTTATGCTTGTGCAAAACGACATAACCGCTTTTATTCGTTTAAATTATCCGAGAAAATCGTCGGCATCAACCTGCTCGTAGGAATCCGCATCCTCGGGTGCGGTAATCTCCTTGCCTGCTTCAAAATCATAAGTCATGGTCATATCCGCGTCTACGTTCACTACACCGTAGTCCTCAATATCCAGCGTCATAGCCATATCCACGTCCATGCTCTTATAGAAGCCGTCCTTATCGATAACGATCACAAGCGTCATATTCTCTGCGTCTACAGATGCCTCGACACCCTCTGTTGAGCCAAGCTCACCCATCATACTGTCGATCATCGCATTATCGTCATCGCTGAGGCCCTTGCAGGTGATGGTGGTACTGCCGTCATCATTCAAGACAACCGTAACCTCCTTGAAGCTGTTGACACTGCCTGCAGTCATTTCAGTGCTTCCGCTTCCCATCATTTCCATCGCTTGCTCGGCGGTCAGAGCCATACGCATCTTCATACCCATCACGTCTATATACATCGTATTGTCTACGTATACGTAACCGACCTTCTCGCCGTAGAGCTCCATATCCATGGCGAAATTGGTGCCATCCATATAGACCGTCATTTCCATACCCGACATTTCCTCAAATACCGCGTTCATCTGCTCGTCATCACAGCTGTAATTCATTTCCGTGGTGATCGCACAGGGCTCCTCCAATAGCTTCTGCGCAGCTACAGCCTCCAATTCAGCGGGGGTCTTTTCTTCTTCGCAAGCGGTAAACAACGCAAGCATCATCAAAACGCTCATTACAACCGCAAAAATCTTTGTAATTCTCATTTTTCGTACCTCTTTTCAAAAATTCATATTTCAATGCTTAAATGCCAAATTTTTTGAAAATCGCCGCCTTCATCTCTGCGGCAAACGTGACGCCGCCAAGGCAACAGATGGGGATATCCTCTTGCTCCAACAACACACCCGACGCTTCCTCGGGGGTCTTGCAGCAGGTTACGTTCTCAACGGATGCTCCGTCCTGTCCGACGGTCACAATCCGACACAGCTCCCTGTCTGCAAATGCCAAAAGAAGCTCATCAAGCTCGTATTCCTCACCGCCAACACAAACGGTCAGCCTTTCAAGCTTGCCCCACAGCTCGTCGGCTGTCTGCAGAAGCAGCTCGGCTTCGCGGCGGTTACTTGCAAAATCCGATATGATCAAGGGAGAGGCAGAGATCATTTCAAAGCCTCCCATACCGCTCACCTGCTCGAGTCCCGCGATGATACTGCTCCAAGGAAGCTTGACACCGCCGCGGCGCAGAGCCAGAGCGCACTCGATCACGGTCATAGCGGCATTGCGCAGAATATGCGACGGGCTTCGCAAGGAATAGCCCTCCTTACCGCAATAACTGAAGCGAAGTCTTCTCGGCGTTGTCTCAACGACCTCAAATTGCGCCTTGATGGGGATGTACAAGCGCACACCGCTCATAGCACAGGCGTTGGAGATCATATTGTAGATCTCGCTTTTCTGGTTTCCGCTGACCACCTCACGGGTACCGCGGCGCACCGCCTCGCAGAGCGATTTCAGCCGCGCAAGTCCCTTCTCGGATTCGTCATAAACCGTAGGCATCACGATCAGCTCGTAAGGCGCGCAGATGCTGTCCAAAGAATAATTGTAGTCAGACATTCCTTGCAGAATCACGTAATCACAATCGTACAGTCGGAACAGGAGCAATCCGAGTGCAAAGGTTGCCTCCTCTCTGCAGCAGGGCTCCTCTATTCTCTGCGCCGCAGCTCTCAATTCTGCAACGGCCTTATTGAATTCGGTGATCGACGGAACGGCGGAATCGATAAAGATCGACTCTCTCGCATCAAAGCCCGCGGCGGAGGTAAGTCTTCCCACTCGATGGCCTGCATTTTTGATCACAGATTCCAGCATCAAGGCGCAGGCATAACCCGCGGTGCCCGCCGGAAGGCAGATGACGCGCATACCCATATGTACTCTGCCCATATGCTCGCAAAGCTCTCTCGCTCTCTTTTTCGAGATATCCTCCGGCATTGGAGCAGGCTCAAAGCCGCTCATTGTTTTCAAAGAATTCGCATATTTCATTTATCCTCAATTTCGCTTTGCAAGCGAAGCGTCGCTTACAGCGTTATCTCCTTTAAAATCATCGCGGTATCCGCGCGTACGGTGACCGCTCTCTCATAATGTCGTCCGCTGATCAAGTCAAGATATATCGCTCCCTCGGGGATCGGAAAATCAAACGCCTCGCCACGGTTTGCGGCAACGATCAGGCGGCTGCTTCCCTTTTCTCTGACGAAAACGATTCCACTCTCGCTGTGACTTACGGTATAAAAGCTTCCTCCGTCAAGCGCTTCCTCCTCCATACGGATCCGTCCCAACGCCCGATAATGCGCCAGAAGGTCGCTACGGGTCTTCTCCTCAAGCTCATGCCACGGGAACGGCATACGGCAGAAGGGATCGCCATAGCCCTCAAGCCCCACCTCGTCACCGTAATAAACAGAGGGAATACCGAAGGAGGTGAACTGAAGCACCGAAGCAAGCTTGAGCAGCTTCACGCCGCGCTCACGCTCCTTTTTGGACAAACGCGCTACCGATTTTGCCGCGTTATCAAGCTCCTCGCCCTCATCGTCTCTGCCCAGCACCGTCAGTATACGCTCGGTGTCGTGAGTACCGATGATATTCATCAGCTTATGACAGACAAAGGGCGGATAGGAGGAATAAAGCTCTGTGAGCGTGTTGTAAAGGGTCTCGCCGTCGCCCCACAGGCAGAAGGAAACGATGGCATTTTTCAAAGGATAATTCATCACGCTGTCAAGCTGCTTGCCTCTGAAATAGCGGCGGCGCTTACCATACGCCATCTTGTCGGCGGCATTTTCCCACACCTCGCCGATAATGACCGCTTCTCCATCGCTTGCCTCCTTGGCAGAGGCACGGAGCTCGTCTAAAAATTCGTCGGCAAGCTCGTCGGCAACGTCAAGTCGCCAACCCACGATGCCACGGTCGATATATTTTCGAATGATGCCGTCCTCGCCTGTAAAATAGCGGCGGCAGTCTTCACTTTCGTGATTCAATTTGGGAAGAATGTCAATTCCCCACCAGCACTCGTACTTTTCGGGGTATTCGCGGAAGCAAAACCAGTCCCGATAAGGGGATTCGGGGTCGCTGTAAGCGCCCTTGCCGCCGAAATTGGAATAGCGGTCAAAGTAGAGGCTATCGTCACCCGTGTGATTAAATACACCGTCGAGGATGATGCCGATTCCCTTTTCTCTTGCCTTGGAGATCAAGTTATCCAAGGCCTCGTCGCCGCCAAACATCGCATCCACGTGCTCGTAATTTGCCGTGTCATATTTATGGTTGCTGTAAGCCTCGAAGATGGGGCAAAGATAGATGCAGGTGACGCCGAGAGAGGCAAGATAGTCAAGCTTTTCGGCAACACCCCAAAGGTTTCCGCCAAAGAACATATTGTTTTTCAGCGGTGCACCGGGATAGGGCGCATATTGCGGGATGCCGCTTTCCCAATCCTCGTTGAGGATCGCACCATCCTTGACCTTGATCGCTCTTGCCTGCTCGCTCTCCCCACGGAAGAAACGATCGGTAAAGATCTGATACATCACACCCCGTCCAAAGCCCTTCGGTGTGGTATAATCCTTCTCATAGACCAAAAGACGGAACCGTGCGCCCTCCCTTTCGGCGAGTGTGAAGTCAAGATTGTTATAGCTGTCGGTAAACAGCGTTTCAAAGCCGCGCAGGAGCAGAAATTCATAATAGAACAGCCCCGAGCCTTCATCGCCGCAAAGCTTTGCGGTATCAAGAGTGCAGGAATAAACGTCGGAGAGGTTGTCCGAGCGGCAAAAGTCAAGGGGAAGGTCGACATCCTTCCCGCCGTCACGATTCAGACGCATAACCGCTCCCGACGCACCAACGCGACGGGAAACCGTCAGCTCAATATTCAAAACCGTACCCCATGGCAGAGCGCCAAGATCGGACACGTCTGTATTACCTGCGAACTTGCTGATCCTTACGGCGCAATCGGAGTCCGTATCAAAATATATTTTTGGGAGCATTTTATTCCCCTTTAAAATCAAAAATTGAAAACCGCAAGGAGGTTTTCTTCCTTCACCCGTGCATCGCACGGATTTCAAACGCCGCAAGGCGTATTTCATATGAGCGCTTGCATTTCCTGCAAGCGCTCATATTTCACCGTCTGTTCAATATCAATGAACAGGCTTGAGGTTCCAGAACTTCTCCGCA
Source organism: Clostridia bacterium (assembly GCA_017462125.1). Next base: position 25,143 of record JAFTRQ010000132.1, read on the forward strand.
TACTCATGGATCGAGCGGTCAGCGGCAAAGTAGCCCGACGCTGCGGTATTGAGCAGGGACATTCTCGTCCATCTCTCTCTGTCGGAGTAAGCGGCTACCATTTCCTCGTGGGTCAGACGGTAGCTTTCGAAGTCCGCAAGGCACATATAGGGGTCTGCCACACCGTGACCTGTCAGCAAATAGGTGGCGATATCCGCAAAGCTCTCGCCCGCAAAGCCAATAGACAGGAAGTTGACGATACGGCGAAGTCTTTCGTTGTTGGAATAAAACTCTGCGCTACGGTAGCCCTGAAGCCAGAGCTTTTCTACCTCGTCTGCCTTCAGACCGAAGATATACATATTCTCATCACCCACAGCCGCAAGCATCTCGACGTTTGCACCGTCAAGCGTTCCGATGGTGATGGCACCGTTGATCATCAGCTTCATACATCCCGTGCCACTTGCTTCCTTACCTGCAAGGGAGATCTGCTCGGAAACGTCCGCCGAGGGGATCAGGATCTCCGCGGTGCTGACATCGTAGTTCTCGAGGAAGACAACGTTCAGCTTTTCCTTGATTTTGGGATTTCTCTCGATGTCCTTCGAGATCATGCAGATCAACTGAATGATTCTCTTGGCCATCTGATAACCGGGAGCCGCCTTGGCACCGAAAATGAAGGTCTGCGGACGGATATCAAGATCGGGATTGTCCTTCAGCTCAAGGTAGAGGCCAATGATGTTCAGCACGTTGAGAAGCTGTCTCTTATATTCGTGAAGTCTCTTGATCTGAATATCAAAGAGCGCGTGCGTATCAAGCTTTACACCTGTTTTTGCCGCAAGATGGTTGGCAAAATTGATCTTATTCTGGTGCTTGATCGCGCGGACGCGTTCCAGCACTGCCTTATCATCCGCAAACTTGGCAAACTCGGCAAGCTCAACGGGGTTATGACGGTAGCCTGTACCGATGCACTCATCAAGCAGGCTTGCCAATGCGGGGTTTGAGTAACAGAGCCAACGACGGTGTGCGATACCGTTGGTCACGTTATCAAACTTATAGGGATACATCTTATAGAAATCCTTGAAAACGGTTTCGGTAAGAATATCGGAGTGGAGCTTGGATACACCGTTGACAGAGTGAGAACCGACAACCGACAGATTTGCCATTTTCACCTGACCGTAGCCCAAAACTGCCATATTGGTAATTCTCTGCCAGTTACCGGGGAAAGCATTCCACGCCTCACGGCAGAAGCGTTCGTTGATCTCCTTGACGATGGTATAGATTCTGGGCAGCTTCAGACGGAAGAGATCCTCGTTCCACGTCTCAAGTGCCTCGGGCATAACGGTGTGGTTGGTATAGGAGCAGATCTTGACCACCTTGTCCCAAGCAGCCTCCCAAGAGTAGAAATAATCGTCGATGAGGATTCTCATCAGCTCGGGAATACAGAGTGCGGGATGGGTATCGTTAATATGGATGGCAACCTTGTCTTCAAGATTTGCGAGAGTACCGTATACCGCCATATGGTCACGGATGATGCTCTGCACCGATGCGGAAACAAGGAAATACTGCTGGGAGAGACGGAGAAGCTTACCCTCGGTGTGGTTGTCCGCGGGATAGAGCACCTTGGTTAAAGTCTCGGCATTATTACTATCCTCAAGAGCCTTTTGATACTGACCCTGAGAAAACAGACCCATATTGAAGTTCTGAATATTTCTTGCCTTCCAAAGACGGAGCTGGCTGACAGCCTTGCTGTCACCACCGGATATCATCATATCGTAAGGAACCGCTTCAAGCTCCTCGCAATCCTCGTAGATCACGGTCATATGGTTGTTTTCCCACTTTTCGCTGATCTTGCCGCCGAAACGTACGACAAAGGTACGGTCGGTTCTCGGAACGAGCCAGACCTCACCGCCGGGAAGCCACACGTCAGGAAGCTCTACCTGCATACCGTCCACGATCTTCTGCTTGAAAAGACCGTACTCATAGCAGAGCGAAAAGCCTGCCGCGGGATAATCGAGAGAGGACAGAGAGTCCATAAAGCAAGCGGCGAGACGGCCAAGGCCGCCGTTGCCGAGTCCTGCATCGGGCTCGCACTCATAAAGCTCGGAGAGGTCAAAGCCCAAGGACTTCAGCGCCTCGGCGTAAGACTTATCCATACCGAGGTTGCAGACGTTGGTCTTGAGTGAACGTCCGAGGAGGAATTCCATACACATATAATAGACGCGCTTGGCGCCCGCCTTGTTAACATCCTTTTTGAACTCACCGCGCTTCTCGGTAAGGATGTCACGAACGGTCATGGAGACCGCCTTATACATCTGGTCGTTTGACGCCTCCTGAGGCGTGCAACCGAAGTAGCGAGAGAGCTTCAGCTCGATGTTTGTCTTGATCTCTGCGGGGGTCATGTTTTTGTAGTTCATTTGCGTTGTATACCTTTCGGGGTTTAGATTTTTACGTTTTATGTTCTGCGGAATTGTGGTGCAGAAACACAGGCAAAATGCGCTTTTGCACGCGTTTCCGGATCACAAAAATCCTTATCTGTTATTTTGGGGAAGGTTCTTTGGAGGTGTGGAACCTTTCTTGCAAGAAAGGTTCCACAAAACGCATCCTTAAAGCGAATCAAACATCTCCATATACTTCTCTGCCGAGACGGTCCAGGAGAAGTCGGTACCCATGATCTTGGTTACGAACTTCTTATTCTGTGCCTTATCAGCATAGAGCGCAAGAGCCGCGTCAATACGGTCCTTCAGCTCGGCGGAAGCATAATTTGCAAAGGTGAAGCCATTGCCCTTGATTTCGCCGTCGTCGACCCAATAGCCCTTGATAGAGTCGGCAAGACCGCCTGTCTCTCTGACAACGGGCACCGCACCGTAACGGGAAGCGATCATCTGCGAAAGACCGCAGGGCTCACTCTTAGAGGGCATTACGAAGATGTCGCAAGCCGCGTAGATCTTCTTGGACAGGTCGCGGTCATAGGTAAGAAGCGCCTTGACCTTGTCGGGATATTCTCTTTCAAGCTGGGTAAAGAACTCCTCGTACTGCGCCTCGCCCTTGCCGAGGATCACGAACTGTACGTCGTTATCTCTGACGACCTCTGCGGCGATCTCCTTCACAAGGTCAAGACCCTTGTGGGTAGCAAGTCTGGAAATAATAGCCAGCATCGGCACGTCGGCTCTCTCGGGGAGACCGTACTCACGCTGAAGCGCCATCTTGTTCTCTGCCTTGCCCTTCACTACGTTTCTGCGGTCATAATTCTTACAGAGCACAGTATCCTTTGCGGGATTGTAATAATTGTAGTCGATACCGTTGAGGATACCCGTCAGCTTCTGCGCGTTTCTGTAAAGAACGTGATAGAGGCCGTGAGAATACTCGGGGGTCTTGATCTCCTCAGCATATCTTTCGCTGACCGTGGAGACCTTGTCTGCGCACTCGATCGCTGCCTTCATCAGGTTGATGCAATCGTCGTAGCGCATCAGCGCGTAATACTCGGGACCCATATCGAAAACGTCACCGAGGATCGAGAAATCGTACTTGCCTTGATACTCGATGTTGTGGATGGTGAACACGCTCTTGGTCTCGGAAAGTCCCTCAACGTAGCGGTATTTGGTGTTGAGATAGACCACGGTGAGAGCCGACTGCCAATCGTTGGCGTGGATCACGTCGGGGTAGAAATCAAGCTTGATCAGCATCTCCAGCACAGCCTTGCAGAAGTAGGCATATCTCTCGCCGTCATCATAGAAGCCATAGAGCGCGCCGCGCTTGAAGTAATATTCGTTGTCAATAAAGTAGTAAGTTACGCCGTCCTTGACGAGACTCTTGACACCGCAGTAAAGCTTTCTCCATGCAAGATTGACGGTAAAGACCGCCTCATCCTTCATCTGCGCGCGCCACTCGTCCTTCACTGCCGCATAAAGGGGCAGGACGACTCTTACGTCAACGTTATTTTTTTCTTTCGCCTTGATCGCCGCGGGGAGAGAGCCCATAACGTCTCCCAAGCCGCCGGTTGCCGCAAAGGGCATGACCTCAGCGCCTACAAATAATATTTTTTTCATTTTTTCTCCTTCAACAGGCCTTCTCCGGCAGAGAAGGTTTTTTCGCAGGTCTTAAACCCAACCCAAGACCAAGAGGATTTTGTTGTCTTTCTTATACCGACATTTTCTTGCCGATGTAGAAAGGCATAGTCTCATGTCCCGACAGAACTCTTCCGTCCTTGATGACCACGTTCTTATCGGCGATCACGCAGTTAAGATTTGCATCGGGGCAGATATAAGTATCCTGGAACAGGATCGAATTCTTAACGACCGCTCCCTTACCTACTCTTACACCGCGGAAGATGATCGAATTCTCAACCGTACCCTCGATCACGCAGCCCTCTGCCACAACAGAGTTGGTAACCTTCGCGCCGCTGCAATATCTTGTAGGTGCGCTGTTTCTGACCTTGGTCAGCACGGGGCGGTTCTTCACACCGAAGAGTCTCTCGCGTGCGTCTGCCTCAAGCAGCTTCATAGAGCACTCGAAATAGCTCTCAAGCGAACCGATGTGGGCATACCATCCATCGTAACGGTAGACCATATAGTTTGCCTTATCCACGTTCTTCATAATGATGTCATGGAGGAAGGAGTGATGTCCGCGGGAGATAGCGGTCTCGATCACGTTCAAAAGATACTGTCTCTTCATGACCATGATATTGATGTAGACCTGCATATCCTCTTCGCCGATATGATCCTCTCTGACGTCGATAACTCTGTCGTTTTCGTCAGCCTTCAGAAGGGTCAGCTTCTCGGTTGCGGAAACGCCGGTCAGATTGTCGGACTTGGTAACGAACGTAATATCCGCGCCGGTCTTTGCGTGTCTTTCGATCACGTCACCGAGATCGATGTTACAGATCACGTCGCAATCGGACATAACGATAAACTCTTCGTTACAGCGGTTGAGGAAGTTCACGGTGCCCATCAGCGCCTCAAGGCGGGAGGTATAGAACTTATTAGCCGCCGCGTTATCAAATGCCGAAATATAGGGAGGAAGGATCTTAATGCCTCCGCTTCTTCTCGCCAGATCCCAGTCCTTACCGTTGCCGAGGTGGTCAAGGAGGGACTGATAGTTGTTATGCGTTACGATACCGATCTTGGAGATATCGGAGTTGACCATACTGGAGATGGCAAAGTCGATCAGACGGTATCTGCCGCCGAAGGGCACGGAACCGATGGTTCTCATTCTTGTAAGCTCGGGAATGCTGGTATCATGAATATTGGAAAAAATCAATCCTACTGCTGTCATTGCTCTGCCCTCCTATTATAATTCCGAAATGATGGCGCCGTCTTCGATGACAGTGCCGTTGGGAACCTCAATATCTTCACCGAGTACGGTGATTCCCTTTGCCTTATCCTTCGCCAAGCCGACGATCGCACCTGCGCCGATATTGACACCTGTGTCGATGATCGAATAGTTGACCGTAGCACCCGAACCGATGACGCAATCGCCCATGATGACGCAATCCTTCACGTATGCACCGGGCATAACCTTGACACCTGCGCCGAGAACGCTGTTCTTTACGGTTCCGTAGATCTCACAGCCATCGGTCGCGTAGCAGTTGACAACCTTTGCGTTTTCGCCTACGAACTGCGGACCGCCCGACTGATTTCTCGAGTAGATACGGAAGTTATGGTCACCAAGATCCAGCACGGGATTCGCACCCAAAAGATCCATATTTGCTTCCCAGAGAGAGTTGATGGTTCCAACGTCCTTCCAATAGCCCTCGAAGGGGTAAGCAAACATCTTCTCGCCTGCGGCGAGCATATTGGGAATGATATTCTTACCGAAGTCATTGGAGGAGCCTTCGGTAGCTTCGTCCTCCTCAAGGTACTTCTGCAGCTTATCCTTTGTGAAGATGTAGATACCCATAGAGGCATTGGTGCTGTCGGGATTCTTGGGCTTTTCGGTAAACTTATAAATCGAGCCATCCTCATTGGTGCTCATAATACCGAAGCGGCTTGCCTCCTCGATCGGTACGTCGATGACCGCGATGGTACAGTCAGCGCCCTTTTCCTTGTGGTATTCAAGCATCTTTGCGTAGTCCATCTTATAGATATGGTCACCCGAGAGGATCAGGACGTACTCGGTGTCGTATCTGTTGATGAACTCCAGATTCTGATATATTGCGTTTGCGGTGCCCTTATACCAGTCCGCGCCCTTCTGTCCCTGATAGGGAGGCAGGATCTTAACACCGCCCCAAATGCGGTCGAGATCCCAAGGCTGTCCGTTACCGATGTATTCATTGAGCACGAGGGGTTGATATTGGGTAAGTACACCAACGGTGTCGATGCCGGAGTTGATACAGTTTGACAGAGTGAAGTCGATGATCCTGTACTTTCCTCCGAAGGGGACTGCGGGTTTAGCGGTTTTTGTGGTCAGAGCGTAAAGACGTGATCCCTGGCCGCCTGCGAGCAGCATTGCTACACATTCTTTTTTCTTAAACATAAGAACTCTCTCCTCTATGTGATTTAATTTGATAATGATACGCTTGGGGAACGGGTCATTTCTTTGGGAAAGAAATGGAAAGAAACAGGGATGCGTGGGGATGCGTGTTCATATTTGCCCGCGTCGGAAATTACGATTACCGACATTCGGACGATTGCTATGATATATTTTGAATTTAAAGTTACTTTTTTGCTGTTTTTTTCGCGGTTTTTTTAGCAGCCTCGGCTTTTTTGACCGTGCCTCTCTTCTCTTTCATCCGCAGGACAGTTGCGCCGAGGGGCGGGACACGAAGGCGGATACCTTCCGAATAGGTGCCGAACACGGGGTCGCGGATGCTGTCGAATACAGTGCCTTGATTGGTCACACCGCTGCCTCCGTATTTCTTATCGTCGGAATTGAATATCTCCTCATACTTACCCTCTGTTGGCACGCGAAGGAAATAGTCCTCATAAGCCACGGGAGTGAAATTGATCACCACAAGGAGCTCCTTGCCATTCTCTGCGATGCGGCGGTAGGAAAGGACGCTGGCATCTCTGTTATCGGCATCGATCCACTGAAAGCCCTTCCAGCTGTCGTCCACCTGCCAAAGCTCGGGATGCTTGAGATAAAGGTGGTTGAGGTCGGCAAGATAGAGCTGATGGCGCGCGTGGGATTCGTAATCAAGCAGGAACCACTCAATATCGTCCTCATACGCCCATTCGCGGAACTGACCGATCTCACAGCCCATAAAGGTCAGCTTTTTACCCGGCAGGGTCATTCTGTATGCCTCGAAGGCACGGGCACCCGCGAACTTTTTCCAATAGTCTCCGGGCATTTTATCAAGAAACGATTTTTTGCCGTGTACCACCTCATCGTGAGAGATGGGGAGCACGTATTTTTCATTGAAGGCATACATCATCGGGAAGGTGACCTTATCGTGATGATACTTACGGTAGATCGGATCATTCTCGGCATAAGCCAGAGTATCGTTCATCCAGCCCATATTCCATTTGAGGTCAAAGCCGAGAGAATTCTCGCCCTCAAAGGATGTGATGCCCTTCCACGCGCTGGACTCCTCTGCGATCATCAACACGTCGGGATGCACCTCCTTCATAGCTCCGTTGAGCTTTTTGAAGAATGCGATTGCCTCAAGACAACGGTTATCACCGTAGACGTTGGGCAGCCACTCGCCCTCCTGTCTGTCGTAATCGAGATAGATCATCGACGTAACGGCATCCACGCGCAATCCGTCGGCATGGTACTTTTCCGCCCAATACATAGCGTTGGAGACTAAAAAGGATTGCACCTCTTCCCTGCCTACGTCGAAGCGGCGGGTACCCCAGCCGCGGTTTTCGATCCTGTCTATACCCTGATACTCATACAGGGGCTGACCGTCAAACTCGTAAAGTCCGAACTGATCCTTTGGAAAATGGGCGGGCACCCAGTCGAGGATCACGCCGATCCCCGCACCGTGCATCACGTCCATAAACTGCATAAAATCCTTGGGGCCTCCGAATCTTGCGGTCGGAGCGTAGTATCCGCCCACCTGATAACCCCACGAGCCATCGAAGGGATGCTCCATCACGGGCATCAGCTCAACGTGGGTATATCCCATCTGCTTGACGTAGGGAGCGAGATCGTCTGCGATCTGCTTATAGGTATAATAGGTTCCATCCTCGTGACGCTTCCATGAGCCCATATGAATCTCGTAGATGTTCATAGGCTGTGCGTAAAAGCCTCTGCCCATTCCGAATATCTCGGCTCTCTGCTCCAGCCACCCCTTATCGTGCCACTCATATCCCTCGATATCGGCAACCACCGAGGCGGAATAGGGCGGATCACTCATCATATATCCGTAAGGGTCTGCCTTGTAGACCTGCTCCGCACCGTTGTAAAACTTGAATTTATACTGGTCTCCCTCATTCACCACTCCGTCGGGAATCGCAGCCTCCCATATGCCTGCGCTTGTAACGCGTTGCATAGGGTGCTTTTCGCTCCAACCGTTGAAGCTTCCGACAACGAAAGCGGAATGAGCGTTTGGCGCCCAGGTACGAAAAACGTAAAGCGATCCCTCCTTATGGACTCCCATAAAGTTATATGCCTGCCTTGCCGTTCCGGAATGGAAAAAGTAACTGTTTGCATCAAAGCTTGGCTGATTCATTGGGTGATCCTCCTTACGTCTTTTTAAAAGTATTTCAAATAGTTTTTCACAAAAAAGCTATTCAATACGCGAAAACGAGCGGCTCGGGTGGCAAAAAACACCGTTTGACCGCTCGAATGAAAGTTTTTTACTTTAATTAATTATAACACAAAAACTGTTTTCTGTCAATGCACAAAACATATAAATATAATATGTAATATATGTTAATTTTCACAATTTCGGTGTATAATTGCATATTATTGGGCATAAAATGCGGGATTTTATGCATTTTTACTCGTTTTTTGTCGCTTGATGTGACACGAAAACCGACACTTGCAAATTTTGATTTATGGGGAGGCGTGGGACGCGGTTTTCCACCTTTTTTGAGAAAAACCTTCGCAGATTGCAAGCAATCTGCTATGCGAGTTTTCTTCGAAAACATCGAGGTGGTACCAAAAAACTTTCCCGAAAATTGGTTTAAAGTATAACCATTTAGTTTTATAAAGCCGTGATAATCTTTATCAAAGCCTCACTGCTATTGTGTTGCAAGTGTATATAAAAACGATTGCTTCAAATTTTGATTGAGCGACATTCTAAACCGTAGGGCGGGGGCTTGCTACCGCCGTGACGAATGATTTGGATGGACAAAGCGGCGGGAGCAAGCCCCCGCTCTACGGTTAAATGCTATCGTGTTGCAAGTTTTGTTTGAAACCTTTTATAAAAGAGTTTGAAACACACCCGAAACGCGTTAGAAGATACACTTTGGTTAAAATCAATTTGGTTTCAAATGACAGTATTGGTGCAATCTTTCCCCTTTTTCGGGAAAGTTTTGAGGGGTCATAGGGGAACTTTTTCAAAAGTTCCCCTATATCGCATCCTCGCGCATCTCCCCGCTAAATTGTAATCTATCCCCCGTCATAACGCGACAAAAAACTATTGACAAGCCGTGAGAAATATGGTACAATATAATGAATTAGTATTTTCAAAAAAGGAGGCCTGACAATGCAGAACAGCGTATATTATCCCGACCTTGTCGGCAACCTTGATTTGAAAAAGCGCCTATCCAAGGACGTGGGCGAGGGTTTTCTTTCACACGCTTACATTCTTGAAGGCCCTCGCGGCACAGGTCGCCACACTCTCGCTTTGCAGACTGTAGCCGCACTCTCCTGCGAAGATCACGGAAGTGATGGCAGAATTCCCTGCGGAAAATGCAAAAGCTGCGACAAGATCCTGAACGGCAAATCCCCCGACGTAATCACTGTAGGACTTGAGGGTGAAAAGGTCACCATCGGCGTGGAGACCGTGCGTAATCTGAAAAACGATATGTTTACCGCCCCCAACGACCTTACCGTCAAGGCTTATATCATCGAGGACGCAGACCGCATGACGGCACAGGCGCAAAACGCCTTTCTTCTCTCCCTTGAGGAGCCACCATCCTATATACTATTCTTTCTGCTCTGTGAAAATTCCGCAAATTTGTTGGAAACGGTGCGTTCCCGCGCGCCCACATTGCGCCTTGAGCGCATCGAAAAGGATCCGCTTGCGGAACACCTGCTTGCACACGACAAGCGTGCACGCTCGCTGAAGGAGGAATCCGAGGAGGAGTGGCACAGGCTTCTCTGTGTCAGCGCAGGCAGTATCGGCTACGCGTTGGAGCTCCTTGAGACCAAGCGTCGCCGTCAGGTGTTCGACTATCTCGATTTCGCAAGAGATACCGTTACGATGTTGGCAGGCTCGGCAAAAGGAAAGGCACTTTCCGCTATCGCGGGCTTTGGCAACAAGCGGCCGGAGGTCATCCGTCAGCTCTCCTATATTCAGTATGCTCTACGTGATCTGATCCTGCTGAAAAAGAGCGAAAACGCGCCGCTCTGCTTCTTTGAAGATCGTGACCGCGCCAACGAGCTCTCCACCCGCTTTACGTCAAGTGCGCTGTTCGCACTCTACGATGCTACCGCCGTAGCATTGGACGATCTTGAACGCAATGCAAACGTTCGTCTTACCCTGATGAATATGATGCAAAACGCAGAGCTCTTATAAAAGAGCGCTAAAAAACGAAAACATATCCAATAAACAGAAAAGGTTGGTTAACGATATATGAATTCCGAAAACAGACCCGCAGGCGGCGGTTCAAAGAACAATAAAAACAGAAGAAAGCCTTATTATATCAAGAAAAAGCCTCAATCCGCAGGCGACGATCAAAACCGCGAACAGCAAAATCGCGAGCTACAGAACCGCGAGCCACAGAACCGCGAGCCACAGAACCGCGAACAGCAAAATCGCGAGCTACAGAACCGCGAGCCACAGAACCGCGAGCCACAGAACCGCGAGCAGCAGAATCGCGAGCAGCAGAATCGCAATCGCTCTCACCACAATCGCAGAAACCGTCAGCGTGACAAACGTAAGGACTTGCCCGAGGTAAACCTGCCCGAGAGCGTTGCGGCAGAGCTCAATGACAACGAGCTTCTCAACTCCGACAGTCAGGCAGTTACCGAAGACACAGACGTATTACAGGATACAGCTGCCGACTCTGAGGTGATCGTGGCGGCCGCTGAGGACGATATAACCCCCGAGGTGGTGGTCAACATCGTTACCGAGGAGCAGGACGAGAACAGAATTGCGGTAACCGGTGTCAGATTCAAGCCCGGTGGAAAGGTCTATTACTTCGACAAGGGTGAGCTTGAGCCCAAGACAGGCTCTTACGTCATCGTTGAGACCGCACGCGGTCTTGAGTTCGGTGAGGTTGCCTTTGGCTCCCGCGAGGCGCGCGAGTCCTCATTGGTGCTTCCCTTGCGCCCCGTGGTCAGATTGGCTACCGATGCCGACGTTGCCCATCATAACGAGAACAAGCAGAAGGAAGAGGAAGCCTTCAGAATCTGCCTTGAGAAGATCAAAAAGCACGGTCTTGATATGAAGCTGATCGAGGCACAGTATTCCTTTGACAACTCCAAGCTTCTCTTCTATTTCACCTCGGCAAGCCGCGTGGATTTCCGCGAGCTTGTCAAGGATCTTGCAAGCGTTTTCAAGACCCGTATCGAGCTCCGTCAGATCGGTATCCGTGACGAGGCGAAGATTATGGGCGGCTTGGGTGTTTGCGGCAGAAGCCTCTGCTGCTCCACCTTCCTGTCCGACTTTGTGCAGGTCTCCATCAAGATGGCAAAGGAGCAGAATCTTTCCCTCAACTCGGGCAAGATCTCGGGTTGCTGTGGCAGACTGATGTGCTGTCTGCAGTACGAATATAAGACCTATGCCGAGGAGACGGCTAAAACGCCTCCCGTAGACTCCCTTGTCAAAACACGCGAGGGTGTGGGATTCGTCACCGAGATCAATCCCTTGGCGGCAACCGTCAAGGTCAAGCTTAAGGACAAGCCCGATACTCCTCCCATGCTCTTCAAAAGAGACGAGGTAACCGTCCTCAGCCGCGCCAAGAAGGACGATGACGAGGATTAAATATGATCAAGAGTGAAGGGTTATTCCCTTCACTCTTCGTTATTATATGGGGCTTTTCGTCGAATTAGCCTATGCTAACTCTTGTTTTTTGTTAAAACTGCCTAATTTTTTCACAAAATTTTGTTTAGTTTTTTTTGCAAAGGCGGTTGAAAAATCGCACGAATTGTGATACAATATTAGCATAATAAAAAAACGGAGGTACATAACAATGGCATACAAGATTACTGACGATTGCATCGCATGCGGCGCATGTGCAGCAGAGTGTCCCGTAGAGTGCATCACTGAGGGTGACGGCAAGTACGTTATCGATGCTGATACCTGCATCGGTTGCGGCAACTGCAAGGATGTTTGCCCCGTAGACGCTCCTGTTGAGGAATAATCGTTATGAGGCTATCGCCGGGTCACGGAAGTGGCTCGGCGTTTGTTTTTCCCGACAAAAAAGTAAAATAAAGAGAGTTTTATATGGAAACCGTAACACAGATCAACAATGATTTGAAGTTAATACAGAACTCGGACGGATTGACGTTCGGCACCGACGCGTATCTGCTGTCGGCATTCGTCTTAGGCGGAAGAGGATTACACGGAGCCGACCTCGGAAGCGGCACGGGCATCATTCCCCTGCTTCTCTGCTCCAAAAATAAAGCGGCGGACATCGCCGCCGTGGAGGTGCAGGAGAGCTTCGTCTCTCTGATCGGGCGCAATGCCGAGCTCAATGGCTTCGGGGATCGTATTCTTCCCCTATCTGCCAACGTTTGCGATCTGCGGGCGGTCGATCTTGGACGTGAGCTCGACTTCGTTACGGCAAATCCGCCCTATATGAAGATCGACAGCGGCAAGCGCAATCTGCACGACGAAAAATTCATCGCTCGACACGAGGTCTGCGGCGACGTGGGTGATTTTTGCGCCTGCGCATCGAGGCTTTTGAAGCACGGCGGCAGATTTTACTGCGTTTGGAGACCCGACCGACTTGTGGATCTCATCGTTTCACTCCGTCAAAACAAGCTGGAGCCTAAAGTTATAGTCTTCGTTTCTGCAACAAAGGAAAGTGAGCCTTCGATGGTGCTTATCCGCGCGGTCAAGGGCGGTGCGTCGGGAGCCAGAGTCACAAAGAATCTGTTTCTCCACGACTCAAAAGAGGACGCGGCGAAAAGCATTCTCTCCCCCGATGCCGAGGCAATTTATAAGGATTGCTCGTTTGATATGTTTTTGGAGAGATAAATTGCAATTTATCGGTGTGATAAGTCGGGAGGGGTCTCCCCTCCCGACTTATCATCCCTACAAATCAAAATTTGAAACAAATCACAAGAAAGTGTAACACCCATATGGAAAATATGAAACGGATCCTCAGCTATACGCGCCGAGGAATCGACGATTACAATATGATCGAGGAGGGCGACAAAATCGCCGTTGGCGTCTCGGCGGGCAAGGACTCGTTGACCTTGCTCTGCGCTATGGCGCAGCTCCGTCGCTTTTATCCGAAGAAATTCGAGCTTATCGCCATCACCATCGACATGGGCTTTGAGGGCGGTATGGACTTTGAGCCGATCAAGGCTCTCTGCCGTGAGCTTGACGTGCCCTATCACATCGTGCCCACCGAGATCTACAAGATCATTTTTGAAGTGAGACAGGAGAAAAATCCCTGCTCTCTCTGCGCTAAGATGCGCCGCGGCGCGCTTCACAATGCCGCAAAAGAGCTTGGTTGCAATTCCGTGGCTTTGGGTCACCATTTTGACGACGTTGTGGAAACCTTTATGCTCAACCTCTTCTACGAGGGCAGGCTTGGCTGCTTCTCTCCCGTGACCTATCTCTCCCGCGTCGGCATCAAGCTGATCAGACCGATGATCTATATGCCCGAGAAGGAAGTTAAGGAGTTCGTGAAAAAGAACCCCATGCCCGTCATCACCTCTCCCTGCCCTGCCGACAAGGCAACCGAGCGCGAGGAGATGAAGCAGCTGCTCCATTCTCTCGAGCGTGAAAACAAGGGCTTGCGCTACCGCATTTTCGGTGCGCTCTGCCGCGGTGAGATCGACGGCTTTGCTGAAAAAAGCCGAATGCAGGGTACAAAAGCCTACGATGAGGTTGAGGAATAAAGAACGTAATAAAACCGAAAACAGGAGCCTGCGCTCCTGTTTTTTGATTTCAAATTTTGATTTATCGGGGTGTTTGAAGTAGTGATATTCCGCTATAGCGGAGTGATATTGTCGCTTACGCGACAGTGATATTAAAGCCTGCGGCTTTAGTGGTATTATATTCGCCTCCTTAACTTGCGTAGCAAATATCACTCGTCGCAGACGAATACCACTGCCTTAGGCAATACCACTCGCCGCAGGCGAATATAACTGCGGTGCTTCGCACCGCTAAATCCCAATTTACCAACTGAAAACGAGGAGCAAAACGCTCCTCGTTTGCTATCTATTCATTCACTCCCGCATCAAATACTGATACATATTCACAGCAAGCAGATTCCAGCTTTGGAAGCCGAGATTATGCACGCCCTCGCAGGTGTCGGGATCGTAATACTCGTGCATCTTGCCGTACTTTTCGATGTCCTTGCCAAACATCAGAACCGTCTTTTCGGCAAGCTCACGCGCCTCTTTTTCATAGCCGTAATTCAGAAGACCTACAAAAGTCAGATAGTTGGCAATGCCCCAGATCGGACCCGTCCAGCAGGAGGGGTTGCCCGATACGATCACGCGGTACATTTTTTCGCATTTTGACAGCGATCTCACACCGCCTGCGGAATAGAAGGTCTTTTCGTTGAGATAATTCTCCTTCACCATTCTCTCCGCCTGTTCGGGAGTGGCAATTCCTGCCCACATTGCCAAAAAGCCCGACCAAACGTCGATCTTCTGCAGCAAAAAGCTGTAGTTTCTCGGGCAGCCCTTGTGCATGGTCTCGTCCGCATCGATAGGACGGAGATTGAGGTCCGCACTGTAGAAAAATCCGTTTCTTTCGTCCCAAAGGCTGTCGCGGATGCAGTTTTTCAGCTCCTCGCCCTCTCGGCATACTTTGCCGCCTCGTCCTCAAGACCCAAATGGCGCGCGATCTCCGAGGTTGCCCAAATCTCCTTATACATCAAGCAATTGAGGTAGATCGTAGCCGAGCTTTTCTCGGGGCGGTAGAATACGCAGGGGTCATTGTCGATGCCGATGGCAACGTCGTTGAGCCAGAAATAAAGTCCCGACTCGTGACGGCAATGCTCAAAGTAAAAATCCACAAAAGCGGTCAGATTTGAGAATTTTTCCCGAAGCCACTCAAAGTCCCCGTTCTGCTCGCCAACGTACAGCGCGTGCTGTGCCAAGCAGGGCTTATGTACGTTCATATTGACCTTGTCGGTGTAAGCGGGGCTGGCGCCTGCGGGAGTGATCAGGATCGGGATCCTTCCCATATAATCGGTCTTGTCCAAGAAGTTGAGAACACAGCCCTTTTCGTATTCACCAATGTCGGCACTTGAAGCAACCGCGCGCAAAGCGATATTGGTGGTCCAGCTATCCCAATCCCAAAGAGACTCGTAGATGCTTCCGGGAACGATGTATTTGTATTTCATAATGCCTGCAGGCTCGCGAAAAACCTTCTTGTAGTTTTCTTTCACGTAATCGACGATGATCTCGCCGTATTTTTTGATCTCAAAGTTCATATTTTCCCTTTCGTAATGCTTTATTTGATTTTTTGTGCTGTACGAAAACACCGCGAAACTGCTCCCTGCCGCTTGTCAATCCCAAACGTGCCTTGTTCGCTTCAAAATTTCTTCTTTTGCGGCATCAATAATCAAGTATCAACCCTGCCAAAAGCAGGATTGCCATACCTGCTTTTATTATAGCACATCTGCCCAATAAAGTCAACTCTTTTCTGCTCACACAGGGTCATTATCGGAAAGTCCCATGGAACGCCGCACAGCCGCTTCGAAAAAGCTGTCGGTTTCAAAGCTTCCCTGCGGCTCGGGCTCACGGCAAACGGCATTGCCGCCGAGATCCTTATCCCGATCCCACCATTGCCGCAAGGCATCGAAATGGCTGGTATAGCGATAGCCCTTCAGATGCATTTTTTCCGAAAAGCGGTCTATGTATTTCTCAAGATCCGGGATCTCACGGCTCAGGGCAAGATATTCCTCGGTGGAAAGGATGACGTTGCCGTATTTGCCGTACCCTTGTCCCTTCACGCCATCTCCCTCTCTCTCCGAGCGCGCGTCGATCCCCTTGCCGGCGTCCTCTGTCTCGCTCTCTGTCTTGTCTTTGTCTCTGTCTTTGTCTCTGTCTTTGTCTATAGGCATTGGCACCCCATATGCCCGGCCATTAGCTTGGCCATTAGCTTGGCTATTAGCTTTATCGGATGCGGAAGCCTTTTCGGAGTCCCCTTCATCGGTGCGTTTGTAGCGGGCACATGCACCCATCATTCCATACTCGGACAGGTGTTTTCTGCGTTCGATCTGCGGGAAGATAAATGCCGAGATTGTCTTTGCTTTACCGACAAATTCGGGAGGCGGAGTGCCAAACATCTGGTATTTATATATTGCCGAAATAATGGCTTTGTAGTCTTTGGCGGACAGGGTTTCCAGGACCTCCATCCAGTCGTAAAAAAGTAAAATTCCTTTTAATTTATTCATTCGTTTTCCTTTCGTTTTTGATTTGATTTTGATTTTTTTCGATTCGGTTTTGGTTTGAAATCGGTTTGGTTATGTTCGAATTTTGAAAAGTTTGAGGATGATTTTTTGAAACAATTGTTCTTGTGATTGTTATTTTAGCACATTCGTTTCATTTTGTCAAGTCCCGTTTTGAAAAAAGCGGCGCACTGCAATGCTGCTTCTTTTTGCGGCGGGGTTCAAATTTTGATTTGTCAAACTGTTTGAAATGGCAAATTGTAGCCGTTTTGTCGGTTCAAATTGCTCGTTCACGGGACGTCGAGGGCGCCGTCCCCTACGGTTTAAACGTTTGCAATTTGCTTTACTGTAGAAGGATTTTTGGGCGATTTCGTGGTGGTAGGGGACGGCGCCCTCGACGTCCCGTGAACGTTGGTTTTTAAATGTTCGCCACGGCGATGCAACACACAGATAAATCGCAATTTATCAAACAAAAAACCGCGCCGTAGCGCGGTTTTCGTCTTCATCATTATACACTTACTTTACAAAAATATATCTCTCTCCGGGCTTGAAGATATGATACGGCAGATCTTTGGCGGTGGACTCGATCTGCTCCACGACGGTGGAGGTGGCGAGACAGTTTACGTCATAAAGATCAAAATGCATCGGAATCATCATCCTCGCACCTGCCTTACGGCAAAGCTCAGCCGCCTCGGCAGCGGTCATATTTCCGATAATATTACGGACGTATCTTTGGAAATAAGAACGGCCGTTGACGGGAAGGAGCATCAGATCTGTTCCCCGCACTCTCTCTATCAAGCCATCGTAGATACAACAATCTCCTGCATGGAAAAGGGTCACATCATCGATCTTTACCACAAATCCAAGACAATCGTACCTGCCCTCGGCATCGGGACAAAGCTCCTCGTGTGCGGCAGGCACGGGAGTAACAAGCGCGCCGTCAAGAGCGATCTTCTCATCTGCATAAGCCTCGATGATAACCTCTTTAGCCACTCCATAGGACACCACCTTGTCCGCAAAGGGCGCGGGGATGATATATTTTGCCTTTTTGTTAACCTTAGAGATAGCACCGAGAGTCCAAGGGTCGGTATGATCGTAGTGGCTGTGGGAGCAGAAGATATAATCAACAAAGTCAAGCTCCTCCGCGCTGATGGGCGGCGCATAGCGTCTCACCCACTTGACCTGCTCGGAGCAACAGTTTTTGTCTACGTAATCGGAAAGATAGCCGTCAAAAAGCAGATATTTGCCCTCCGCCTTAATAAGAATGCTTTCCTGTCCAAGATAGAATACGGCGATCTGTCCTTCTGCCAATTTCGTGTTCAATATCGTATTTTTCATCTTTAAAATTTACCTTTATCTGTAAAATTTTCGGGGATTTTTCCTCACCCTATTGACAATTATATCACGCGGTGATATAATTGTCAATAGTAAGGAAGAAAAAAGCGAGGAAAAACGTGAAAAAGTATATTAATCAGCAGGATATGAAGCAATCCAATACAGCAGATGTCTTCGCGCTTATACGGCGCGGGCGTATCACGCGCAAGCAGATCGCGGAGCGGCTTGGTATGAGCTGGGGTGCGGTCTCAACCATTACCTCGGAGCTGATCGAAAACGGCTACGCGTCAGAATGCAAGGCGGAATCCGACGGAGCGGCAGGGCGCACGCCCTCCTATCTTGAGGTCTGCTGTGACAGGCATTTTTCCATTGGGCTTGACGTCAACGATATGGGACTTCGCGCCGTTCTTGTCAATCTTGGCGGAGACGTGGTGGAGGAATTCTCCGCAGAAGCGGATCTGACAAGCAAGGATGCGTTGATCGGTTGCATCTGTTCCCTTCTCGATTCGATCGCAGGCGGACTCGGAGAGCGCAATCTGATCTGCATCGGCATTGCAATGCAGGGCATTGTCAACGCTGAAAGCGGCATTTCCGTCCATATTCCCGGGCGCGACGATTGGGAAAACGTGCCGCTTGCGCAGATCATCAGAGACCGATACGGCGTACCCGCCTATCTTGAGCACGACCCCAACTGCATACTGTTTGCCGCACGCCGAGGAAAGGTTAAGGATACTCTCCTTGTTCGCGCCGATCACGGCATCGGAATGGCAGTTATGCTCGGTGGCAGGATCATCGACAAGCCCGGTATTTTCGAGCTGGGTCACACCGTTGTCGAGCCGGGTGGTATTCCCTGCGGCTGCGGCAAGCGAGGTTGCCTTGATCAGTATGCCTCGATTCGCGGCATCAAGGCGCGCTCGGGCAAAAAATTTCACGTTCTCATCTCCGACGCGGACATTGGCGACGACGAGGCGCAAAGCTATCTCAACGATGCCGCCCGTCATCTGGCATACGTGATCTCCAATGTAGCGTACTTGCTTAACGTGGAGCGTATCGTGCTATGCGGCAGGCTTTTCGAGCATCGCGAGCTCTTTTGGGGTGAATTTATGAGTCAGTATCAGATCTTCGGTAGCTTTGAGATTCCCAAAATCTCCTTCGCCGATGCTACCGCCGCCCCCCACGGCGCCGCGCTGATCGCTATGGGCATTGCGTTGCGTAAAATCGCGATTGGATGAATTGCAATTTGTCGGGACGTGGGGGATGCGGTTTCCACCTTTTTTGAAAAAAAGGTGGAGCCAAAAAACTTCCTCAAAAATTGGCAATAGAGTAGCCATTTTATCTTATAAAACCGTGTAGATTTTTAATCAAAGCCTCACTACTATCGTGTTGCAAGTGATTTTTAAATCCTTTATGACAAAAGATTTTCTATACACCCGAAACACGATAGCAGTATTGTTTTATATGAAATTCTCACTCTTTTATTAAGACTTAACAGCAACTCTTCCAAATATCATAGGATGAAAGTTCTTTTGGTTACTTTTCTTTCAAGAAAAGTAACACGCGTCTCCCTCCCGCGTCCCGATAAATCAAAATTTGAAACTCAAACCCTTCACATAAAGAAAGGACAAAAATATGAAAGCAGTACAGATAAGAAAACCTCACGACGTCGCGCTGATCGACGCCCCTATTCCCACCCCACCTGCGGGCTTTGCTCGCGTTAAGGTGGTTGCCGCGGCGGTCTGCGCCACAGACCTTGAGGTCATCGACGGCAACATCCCCGCAAACTACCCTCTGATCCCCGGCCACGAGTGGAGTGGAATCGTTGACGCGGTCGGCTCCCCTGAGGACGAGGCTTGGGTGGGCAAAGCCGTCATCGGCTCAAACGACGTAGTCTGCCTCCACTGCGAGGCCTGCAGAAGCGGAAATTGGAGATATTGCAAGGACTTTGAGGAGATCGGATTCCGCCGCAACGGCGGCTATGCCGAATATATCATCGTTCCCGCATACGGTCTCTGCGAAAAGCCCGACCACGTTCCCTTTGAGGTTGCCGCACTTTGCGAGCCTCTTGGAGTAGCCCTTGGCACACTTGAAAAGGCAAGAGCACAGTTCGGTCAGACCCTCGTGATCTACGGCGCGGGCTCCATCGGACTTTGCATGCTTGTTGCGGCAAAGGCTATGGGTATGAGAAAGATCGTGGTGGTCGCCGCAAGCTCCCGCCGCCTCGCCATTGCAAAAGAGATGGGCGCCTACGCAACTATTGCCACAAGCGAGCAGGACATTTTTGAAGAGCTGAAAAAGCTCCATCCCGATGGAACCGACGTAGTCATCGACTGTACGGGCATTGAGGAGTGCATCCAGACCTCGCTGAAGATCTGCAAAAAGGGTGGCGTTGTGGCTCTCGCAGGCTACGGCAGAGGCAAGATCATGAGCATTCGCATCGACGATATCCACATCAACAATCTGCAGGTAGTCGGCGCAGGTAACAACTGGAATCAGCACAAAAAAGCGATCACCTATATCGCCGACGGCATTATCGACCTTTCCCCTATGGTCAGCGCCGTTATGCCTCTCGAGGACTTTGAAAAAGCCATCGAGATGGCACGAACCCGCCCTGTGGGATTCGTGAAGGCAATTTTTAAGTTTTAAAGCATGAAGAATATACTTGGCATCGACCTTGGCACCTCATCGGTCAAAATGATCTATCACGACGGGGAGAGGCTACACAAGGTCAAGGAAAAATACGACGAAATATCACCTGACGGTTGGATGGCGGCAATCAAAAAATGCACCGCACGACTCGATCTATTGGGGCTTCGAGCCGTAGGGCTTTCCTCACAGGTCGGCACTTATCTGATCGATTTCAAGGAAGTCATTTCGTGGAACGATCCCCAAGGCAAGGAAGAGCTTGACGAGATCCTCTCATCCGTCTCCCGTGAAGAATTTCTGGATGAGATCGATATGCCTCACCCAAGGATCATCAGCTACCCCCTGCCCCGCTTGCTTTATATCAAAAGGCATTTTCCGAATGCGAAATTCATCTGTCAGCCAAAGGATTTTCTGTGCGAACGGTTGACCGACAGCTACGCCACCGACAAATTTTCCTGGCGCGGTCTCGCTCACCTTGAAAGCGGAAAATACAGTGAAAAATTGCTCAAAGATCTCAAGCTTGACGGTATTTCTCTCCCCGAGATCCACTCCCCCACAGATATAATCGGCAGGGTCACGAAAAAGGCAAGTGAGGAAAGCGGTATTCCCGAGGGCACAAGCATCATCGTGGGCTGTAACGACTTTTTTGCAGGTCTTATGGGAATGGGCATCGTAAATGAAGGTGACGCATTCGATATCTCCGGCACAAGCGAGCATTTGGGAATTATCCGCGCCAACATTCCCGAGCAGGACGACGGGCTTGTCTGCGGACCTTATTTTCAGCACAACGCTCACTACGGCGTGACGGGATCAAGTGGAAAAAGTCTTGATTTCGGCATGGAGCTCTCTGATTTCGGTGCGATCAATATTGAAAGCGTCCTGGCGAACAAGCCCCCGATCTTTCTGCCCTATATCAACGGTGAGCGCGCACCGATCTGGGATAAGGATGCCCGCGGCGTTTTCTTCGGCATCTCAGAGAAATGCGACAAGGAAGCCTTGTCCTATGCGGTTTTGGAGGGCGTTTGCTTCAGCATCTACCACATTTACGACACGATGGGCAAGCCTTACGTCGGGAGCCTGACCGTTTCAGGTGGTGCGGCGAAGGATCAGCTGATGAACAAAATGAAGGCTTCGCTCTTTGATTGCCCTATTTACGTTCCCAAGGAAATTGATTCCTCAGCGTACGGCGCAATGCTTTTGGCAACCATCGGCATAGGAGGCCTTGACGGGAAGCTTTCCGTTGACGAAGAAGCCTTCGGTAAGCTGACAGATGAGCTTTGTCAAAAAGATCTCGCCGCAGAGCCCGATCAAGCGCTTGGCGACGTACTTCGCGAAAGGTTTGAGATTTATAAATCACTTTATCCGGCATTAAAAGATAAATTTTCATTATTAACGTAACAAACTATACCTCTTACAAATCCCTTTTTGTAGGTTTTTGCAATCCATAAAACCCGAAGTTTGCGAAGCAAACTCGCAGCAATAAACCGCTTGCGGTTTACGTAGGTTTTTTTCAAAAAGGTTTTTAAGCGGGGTTTGGGGCAGAGCCCCATCAAGAAAGGAGAATCATATGAACTGTACAATTTTCGGCGCGGGCAAGATCGCTCGCGGCTTTATCGGACACCTGCTCTACCTCAGCGGGATCGAATTCACCTTTGTTGAGAAGTTCGACAGCCTTGTCGACCTCATCAACGAAAGACAGCAATACTTCGTCAACATCCTCGGAAACGCAGAGGATTCCTGCACCGTCACGGGTGCAAAGGCGCTGAAATTTACCGACAAGGAGGCAATTGCGGAGCAGATCGCCGCATCCGATGCTGTTTTCACCGCGGTAGGCGGCAAAAATCTCGGTGATATTGCTCCCCTCATCGCTCTCGGAATCAAGGCGAAGGCAAGGGTTGGCGGCAAGCTCAACGTGGTCACCTGCGAGAACTGGAAACTGCCCGCAAATATCCTTCGCGATCTGATCCTCCCTACCCTCAATGAGGAGGAATTGGCTTATTTTGAGGAAAACGTTGGCATTACCGAGGCGGTCATTATGCGCTCGGCAATCGAATCCGACAAGGATATGCTGGCAAAGGATCCCCTCGTGGTCAACGTCCAGAATTTCTGGGAGCTTCCCGTGGACTCCTCCCGCCTTAAGGGTGAGTTGCCCCCTATCAAGGGTCTCAAGCTGATTCCCGAGTTTACAGGATTCCTTGAGAGAAAGTTCTACACCTATAACGCCGCAAACGGCACGACAAGCTTTCTCGGCGCGCTTCTCGGTCACGAAAAGATCGCCGATGCGGCTCACGATGAAAGAATCCTTGAAATTCTCGAGGGTGTTTACGTAGAAACCGCTACAGCGCTCTCCAAAAAGCACAACTTCCCCTTCGACGAGCAGATGGCATTCACCCGCACCTCCAAGGCGAAGCTTCGGGACTACACGATCGTCGATTTTATCGAGAGAAATGCCCGCGACCCGATCAGAAAGCTGGGTCCCGACGACCGTCTTGTCGGATCTGCGAGATTGGTGCTTGAATACGGCATCATCCCCGAAAATCTCTGCACCGCAATCGCCGCGGCGATCTACTACTTCAACGAAACCGACGAATTTGCCATCAAGCTGAAGGATATCCGTGAGAATCAGGGTGTGGACGCCGTTATCCGCGACGTCTGTAAGCTTGATCCCGACGGAACCCTTGGCAAGCTTATTAAGGAAAAGATTGAACTGCTGAAAGCAAAAGGATGGATAAAAGAATGAAAATTGCAATGATAGGCGCGGGAAAAACAGGCCGTGGATTTATCGGCAGACTTCTCGCAGAGGATAAAAAAGAAATCTATTTCATCGACAAGGACGAGTCTCTCGTCAACTCTCTGAACGAGAAAAAGTCTTTCAACGTAAGCTTTTTTGGCGGTGTTCGTGCTCCCTTCACCGTTGATAACTACACCGCAACCACGTGGGAGGGCGCTGACCTCTCTGACGTGGAGATCATCTTTGTATCGGTTGGCGGTATGAATCTTCCCGACGTTGGCGCGGAGCTTCGCAAGCTTATCAATGACGGCAAAATGCGCCACATTATCGTTGGCGAGAATGCATCCAAGCCCGCAAAGAAGCTTGCCGAGGCAATTGGTCTTGACAACATTACTGTCAGCGAGTCCACCGTGTTCTGCACCACTATTGAGGACGCAAACAGCAGCTGTGACCTTGACATCTCCTCGGAGAATTACCCCTATTTGCAATGCGACGCTGAGCCTCTCGGAGGCTACGAGCTGAATATCTCCACCGTTCGCCCCATCAGCGGATTTTCCAACTTCCTGACGAGAAAGCTCTACACCTACAACGCCGCAAGCTGTGTGATCGCGTATTTGGGCTTCGCAAAGGGTTATACCGACTACGGCACAGCTGCAAACGATGAGGAAATTCTCCAGCTTCTCGACCGCAATTATGCGGCAACCAACAAGGTTCTCTGTAAGGTCTATGGCTATGAAGAACAGGATCAAGCAGAATTTGCGGCGCTCTCCAAGGCGAAATTCACCGACAGAACCATCGCTGATACCGTCTCCCGAAACGCTCGTGAGCCTCAGAGAAAGCTCCAGGCTGCCGAGCGCATCATGGGTCCCCTCTGCCTCATTGACGAGCACGGCGAGGACACCGAGCCCCTGCTCCTCACCGCCGCCGCGGCACTTCACTACGAGCATGAAAGCGACAAGGGCTGGCAGGAGATCAAGAACTCCAAGACCCCTGCGGAGATTCTTGCAGAAATCTGCGGATTGCCCGTGGGCTCAAAGCTTTCGAATGAAATTCTCGCAAAATATGACGTCGTAAAAGCGTATATGAGCGGCGAAGGCAAGCTCTTTTAAAATCCCAAAGGAGAAAAATTATGATCAGAAGCAAGCAGCTACTTAACGGCTGGTGGGACTACCGCATAGCCGACGGAAAATTTACGAAAAAGCTGATTCCCTACTCCGATCCACCCGTGGGATTTGCAGAGTGCAAGCTTGACTTTGATGCGTTGAAATTTGACGCTAATGAGGACACCGCGGGCAAACGCGCATTCCTCGTTTTCGACGGCATCACCTACTCCGCCGAGGTCACTCTCAACGGCACACTTCTCGGAAAAATGCTCCCCTATTGCGAGTACCGCTATGAGATCACCGACCTGCTGAAAAGCGAAAATAACCGTCTTTCTGTCATCATCCGTGACACCGAGATCGTCTTTGGCGCGGGCGAGGGCTGGGAAAATTACAGCGGCATCACTCGCGACGTTTATATCGAATATTTCAGTGAAAGCTTCATTGAGAATGTCTTCTTCCACAGCGAGGTCAGCGCCAAGCTGACCGCCGCCGAGTGCGTTGCCGAGGTCAAGGTCAACAATCCCTCGGATGACCTCACGCTTCAATTAACTCTCTGCGACAAGGGCAGAAAAATAGCACATTTTGCTACTCTTCCCGTTACGGGCGAGATGACCAAATTCGCCTTCACCCTTAGCAACCCCATCCTCTGGTCGCCCGATTGCCCCACGCTCTACACCCTTGAGGTCGAGCTTATCCGTGGCGGCGAGATAGCCGACAACCACTACCACCTCAAGGGCGGTAATGACATCGACAGCTACTGCCACAAGGTGGGCTTCAAGCGCCTTGAAACACGCGGAAAGCGCTTTTATCTCAACGGTTCTCCCTTCTTCCTTCTCGGTGTCTGCCGTCATGAGATCTGGGGAGAAAAGGGTCACATGCTGACGGACGACGAGATCCGTCAGGATCTGACTATGATCAAAAATCTCGGCTGTAACTACTGCCGCCTCGTTCACTATCCCCATCGCAAAAAAACACTTGAGATCGCCGACGAAATAGGATTATTTGTTTCAGAAGAGCCGGGACTCTGGTGGTCGGATATGAAGGATCAGCAGATCGTTGACGCAAGCCTCGAGGTATTGCGCCGCACCGTCATCCGCGACCGAAACCACGTCAGCGTGGCATTTTGGCTCGCCTTCAACGAGTGCATCTTCACCCCCGAATTCATCAAGGAATCGGGCAGAGTCTGCCGCGAATACGACCCCTACCGTATGGTCTCGGGTGCAAACTGTATGAGCATCGAGATGACCAAGCAGTATTTCAAGGAGTGCGGCTTCGATTTCTACACCATGCATCCCTACCACACCGACCCCTGGCGAATGACACAGAGCGCCAAGGAGCTGACCGATATGCCGCTGGTCTTCACCGAGTGGGGCGGTCATCCCGTATTCAACAGCCCCTTCCATATGAAGCAATTCATCACCGAGGTGGTAAGATTGTGGCAGAACGACGAGGATAAAGAGGTGGTCACGGGCGCATCCTTCTGGTGCTTCTCAGAGATGTACGAGATCAACCGCGCCGCGCCCGCCTGCTACGACGGACTTCAGTGCGAGGGCCTTGTGGACCGCTTCCGCAAGCCTACTCTCGGTTATCAGGTATTCCGCGACGAGTTTGCGAAGCTCCACGTAAAGCAGACGGTTCCTTACTTCCTCACAGTTGAAAAATTCCTTGCGGATAAAGGCAATTATACAACGATCGATCTCTCTGCGGCCGTGGAAACGGACGAACAGAAATCCGATTTTGACGCTATGATGAAAACGGCGGCGGAGCCTATTCCGCGCTTCTATTTCGAATGCCGCAACGTGCGACATATGGCAAAAGGTCCCGTGCTTCCCGAGGACATCCGCGCTCTCGGTGAGTTGCCTGTTCTGCTGACGAAAAAGCCTGTGATCATCAAGGAAAACAGCAATTTCGACGTCGAGATCAACGCAAGCACCGACAAGATCCATCTGATTGGTATGACCAGCATGCCTAAGGGATACCCCATCGACGGAGGATTTGGTGAGGAGATGGGCGAGATCGTGGTCAGCTACGCAGACGGTTCGAGTGATACTGTCAAGCTTCGCAACGGCTACGAGATCACCACCGCCTGCGCTTGGTACGGCCCCTCACGCATCAATCCCGTAGCCAGTGAGGCTCCCCGCGCCATCAAGTTCATCAACGATATGGACAGAGAGCATTTCGTGGCAAATCTCTATTCCCTTGCAGTCGATAACTCTAAAAAGATACAAAAAATTACCCTACACGTCTTCGGAGAGGGCTATAACCTCCTCATTTATGGGGTTACGGTTTAAGGATAAGTAGATAACAAATTATAAAACAGCAATCAGCTTGGGCTTCGAGGCGATCAGACTCGAAGTCCAAGCTTTCTTTGTCCCCAATTTAAAAACACGCATTTCTATTGACACGAAAAGCTTTCGGGTGTATAATAAAAAGAGCATTTGAGCATCGTAGAAAACGAATTGATCCTTCGGAAAGGAGAACCATTATGAAAAAGCTGACGCAGGCTGTATATAACACGTTCTACAGATTCTTCTACTCCTTTGCTTTGGTGTGGAAGAGCACCCCGTTTATGCTGATCTGTATGGTCTTTGTTGCCATCGTACAGGGTGTGGTTCCCGTAGTCTCCTCGCTGATCTCCAAGCAGCTGATGAACTCCCTGCAGTTGTTCATCGTCGCCCGAAGCGCGGGTGAGGACGTTGGTACCTTTCTTGAGAGCGGGATCCTATTTACGGTCATTTTTCTGTTCACGTTCAGGTTGCTCAACCGCTTGGCAGGGCGACTTTCCACCTTCTCCTCCCGCATCATCGGTGAGCAGGTAACCAAAACCGTAAAGCTTCTTATCCTCGAAAAATCCAAGGACGTGGATATCTCCTCCTACGATACTCCCGAGTTTTATGAAAAGCTTGAAAACGCCAACCGTGAGGCGAGCACGCGCCCTGTTACCATCCTGCAAAATGCCTTCAAGATCGTATCAACGGCAATCTCGCTGATCTCCTATCTGATCATTCTGATGTCGGCGATCCCGTGGGCAGGTATTGCGGTCATCACAGTCACGGTCCCCTCTGCCATCATCAATTTTATTTACCGCAAAAAGAACGCCGAATACGTTCGGAGAAACAGCAAGGGCAGGCGCGAGATGAACTACTATTCCGAGCGCGCCGTCAACAAAGATGCCGCCAAGGAGGTCCGCATTTTCGGTCTCACCGACACATTCATCGCGAGCTTCAAAAAATCCTTTTCCGCGTATTATAAAGGGCTGAAAAGCCTTATCATCAAAGAGAATATCTGGCAGACCGTCTTTATGCTGGTCTCGGTTGCCACCAACTGCATCTGCTACGCATACATAACCTTTCAGGTCTTCGAGGGCGGATTTCTGATCGGTGATTTTTCACTCTACACCGCCGCTATCACCACCATCGCAAACGAGATCACCACGCTGATCAACACCTCTGCAACCGTTTACGAGGGCACGCTCTTTATCGACAATCTGATCACCTTTTTGCAGGAAGAGCCCAAGGTCGTCTCTCCCAAAGAGCCCGTCGCACCTCCGCAACACGGTGTGGGACACACCATTGAGTTCTGCGACGTTTCCTTCTCCTACCCCGGCTTTGACAAAAAGGTACTCTCCCACGTCAATCTGAAGATCAACAAGGGCGACAACGTAACCTTGGTCGGTCTCAACGGTGCGGGAAAAACCACCTTGATCAAGCTGATGACCAGACTTTACGATCCCACCGAGGGTAAGATCCTGCTTGACGGTATCGATCTCCGAGAATACGACACCAAGGATCTTTACTCGATCTTCGGAATTATCTTCCAGGATTTCGGACGCTATGCATACACCGTTGGCGATAATATTCGCTTCGGTGACATCGGTCGCGAAAAGGATCCTGAGGATCTGAAGAATGCCGCCAAAAGCGCCAACGCTCACGAGTTTATCGAGGAGCTTTCCGACGGTTACGATACCCCCCTGACACGTGCCTTTGAAAAGAACGGAACCGAGCTTTCGGGCGGTCAGTGGCAAAAGATCGCTATTGCGAGGGCATTTTACGGAATGAAGGACATTCTCATTCTCGACGAGCCCACCGCCGCGCTCGACCCTATGGCGGAAAATGAAATCTATAACGAATTTACCGAGCTCAGTCAAGGCAAAACTACCCTTTTCGTTTCCCACCGCCTTTCCAGCGCGGTCAATGCCACGAAGATCATCGTTATGGAAAACGGAGAGATCATCGAAGAAGGCAATCATGCCACTCTGATGGCTTTGGGCGGTAAATATCACGAGCTTTTCACCACGCAGGCAACAAGATATATGGCAAGCGAGCAGTCTGCCGAAAATTAACAAAAAAAGCGTTGTGCTCTTCTGAGCACAACGCTTTTTTATTATTCTTCCTTTTTCGTTCTCTTTTCTGCTCGGATCACCTTGTAAAGCTCCTCTGTGGCAAGTCTTGTTTTTGCCACCACGTCTCCGCAGTTCTTCGGGAAGCAGTAATAAAGGATATTCTTGTCTCCCACGCAGATCATATCGCCAAGCTTATACCAATAATAATCTGCGTAAAGGCTATATGACGATAGGGGTTTCTGCACATAGTCAAGCTCTCCGCCGCATCCCGTCAAGTGGAAGCCCTCACGGCTGTGGGTCAGTCTGCCCTCACCGATCGAATAGATGCAATCTGTATCTACCATGGCGAATACGTCAACCTCGATGTCCAATTTGTACGATCCTTCCTCGATCTCTCGCTTGACGCATTCACGCTCCCAACGATACCAATCGGGGATATGAGGATACTCGGTCTCGCCCTCCTTTGCCTTCATAAATCCTTCCTCTGAAAGCTCGTAAGCCTTGCCGCAGGCGTGACAGATGAGCTCTGTTCCCTTACCCTCGGTCTGACCCTCTGCAAGACAGTGCGGGCATTTGTACAGTACACGGTTGAGGTGGTCCGCACGGAAGGGCTCGTCAATCAGAACACCTTTTTCCTGCTGCATACGGAAGTTATCAAAGGAGAATTTTTCCTTCAAAAGCGCGTTGATCTCGCGGGGGGATTTTTCCTTGATATCTTCGGGAGAAAGCAGATATTCTGCAGTTGCCTTGACCTCTACCTTGCGGAGCTGCAGATTATTGTACAGCGGATCGCGTGCAAACGCTCCGTCTGTAAGGATCACCACCACGGGAAGACCCAACAGCTTAATACATCTGCCAAGGCTCTCGGGAAGAGGTGTTGCCGTACCGTCAAAGCTGTAGCTTGCCTCGGGATACATTAAAATCGAGGAATTGTGACGCTTGATCGCATATAGCATATCGTGCACCAAGGAGACCTCGGACACGAACTTTTTCGTGGGGATGCAACCGATCTGGCGCATCAGCCAATTTTTGCCGATAAATCCGTCACTTGTGCACACGACGTTATATTTTCTCGGATAAAGAATGCGATTGGCAATCTTCAGATCAATGAAGCTTGAGTGATTCATCAAAATCAGACAGGGCTCCTTCCGAGATAGCTTCTCCATACCGATTTTTTCAAATTTGAATTTCGTAGCGATCAGATCCGGCAATGAAAGTGCACGGATCAGAGTGCGAAAGAAAAAGCTGGGGCGCGCAGGCTTCTTTTGCTTTTTTGCGGGCTTTTCCAACACCTCGCGATAGGTCATGTTCGTCTTGATCTTCATTCGGATAGCCTTTCCCTTCAAACGCGTATGCGTCCGAGTATTAAATGAATGTTAACTATATTGTACCATCATCCGCGTCACTTGTCAAGTGGAAAACAAAGCGTGTTTCCGAATATCATAAAATTTTTTCTAAAAATTCGATCAATTCATCAAAAAGTGCAAAAATCGTCTTTTTGAGCTGTTTTTACCTGTTTTAAGCTGTTTTTCAATAAAATCACTTTAATTTATTGTTTATTTTTCTACTTTTTGTTTTCTCTTTGTCGTACTGATTTTCAACTTTGCATTTATTTGTCGTCATTTAGCCAATCGAATGGATTTTTGAGAGGCCAAAAAATGCGAAAAAAGCGCCTTGCAACAGCGCTTGAATATTTCACATTTTCAAAAAAAATCTGCCCGCGAATATCGCGGGCAGATCATCATTTTCAGTTCCTGTTAATTTTGGTCAAGGTCGCTTTCATCATTCTGCGCCGTATCAACAGTAGTGTGCGCTTCATCAGAAGTCGATGCCTCCTGTGCAATCTCCTGCACTGCTTCGTCTGTCGTGTTGCCTTGTTCGAACGCACAGCTCTCGGCAATCAGTCGCTTGCGAGCGCACAAATATGCAATCGCGCCGAAGGGGATCAAGGCCCTCAGCATAAACGCACCGTTGCCATAAGACTTAAAGCTTGTGAAGCCGATCCACGACGAATAGTTGAACTGCAGATTCACACCGTTTCCAACAGTCAGAATCACAGAGAATGTTCCGAGAATGATCAGCAGGATCCACAAAGCCTTGTTCTTTATCTTGCGTCTGCAGCAATCCACAAGAAGAACCACCGCGAAGGCGATCTCTATGATCGAAAGAACACCAACGATCAAGGACACGGGAGAAAACTCGGCAACCTGATCTGTATGAGGCGCGATATGAAACGCGGTGACACCATCTATGTCGCTTCTGACACAGGTGACCACCAAAAAACTTCCCTGCTCATTTGTCATCAAAAATTCTGCTTTTTTCTCTGTCACACCGTTAGTAGTGACAAAGCCTATGTAGGTCTGCTTCAGCTCATAGCCATCTCCCTCAAAGAACGGAGCGACCTGTTCTGCAAACGTCACAAAATCAGACTTCGGGACCACATCCGCAAAGCAAGCATATGCCGCGTCAGTGTCTCCCGCGTCAAGAGCGTCCAAAACCGTTACCGTCACATCCTTCAGCTCCGCGCTTCCCTCGCCAAGATCCTCACAACCGACAAGCACCGCAAGGATTGCAAGCAAAAGCGCCACACCCACAAAGAATCTCTTTTTCAGCTTCATGAAAATCTCCTTTCGAAGTCAAATTTTTCATTTCATCAACCACTCTTCAAGAAAGCGGTAGATCGCCCCCGACTTTATATCGAAGTAAACCACGGAGCTTTCGGTAAACAGCAAGCGGTAAAGATAGACCGCAATAAGAAGCCCCGCAAAAATACACAAGGTGATCAACAAAGCATTTTGTTTTTTCTTCACCCAAAAGAAGATCAGCATAAGGGCAAAGATCGGCATAGTGACCCACAGGGGATGTATTTCAAACGCCCCTGCAAGGTCAAGCCGAAGCGCCGCAAGGCAGGCTCGGCTCATCCCACATCCCGGGCAGGAGATTCCGAAATAATACCTGATTGGGCAACCGATCCCCGATACCGCCATAAAGATCCCCACCAAGGCGAGGATACCCAATGTGATCCATATTTCCTTATATTTCTTAATAATACTCAAAAATTTCATAAAAAAAGCTCCCTCAGACAAGTCGATTATAGCATACAATCAAAAGCTTGTCAAGAGGGAGCCTATTGTCAATCCAAGATCAGACCGATGCAATGCTCCAGCGATTCCGCGCTTGCCATGCCCGGAATGTAGGTATAGAGATCAAAATTACGGTCGATAAAGAAGGTCTGGGGAATGGCGCTGATTCCGTAAGCGTACACCGCGCTGTCCGAGGTGTCAAAATATATCGGGAAAGTATAACCGTTGTCGTCGATATATGCCTGCTCGTGCTCAACGCTTCTGTTTGCAAAGCTTGTAAAGCAGACCATCAAAAAGACGACGTCATCGCGATATTTCTCATATGCCGCCTGAAAGTCGGGCATTTCAAGGGTACAATAATAGCAGTCGCTTGCCCAAAAATTCAGCACGATGGGCTGTCCTCTGAAGTCCGACAGCTTGACCGCGTTGCCGGCAAGATCGTAGACCGTGAAATCGGGGGCAAGATAAGGGCTTTCGGTCTCGGATTCAAGCGACGAGCCGCTCTCCATGCCCTCAGCACTCTCCGTACCGTCAAGGATTTCCGCCGATGTCGCATCCGAGGACTGACTCTCTTCAACAGACCGATCACAGCTCACCGCCACACCCGCAAGCAAGCCGATCAGGATAAGGGCAATCACTCCCCTGAAAATAATTGTTTTCATTTGTATATCCTCCGTTCCCAAGCACATTCGTTCAATTGAGCTTTATTTTTTGATCATATTATACAGAAATAACCGATTATTACCAAGACGTAGCTACATAACACAGAATAATCAAACATCCCCATATTATTTTATCATAAACACAGACAGTTGTCAACGGCAAACATTTGGTATTGGCCGATTTTTATAACCGATTTTTTCACAGCAAAAAATTTTTTCTTGCAAAGTTAATTTATGTATGATATAAGGAAACCACCAAACAAAAAGGAGGTCATTTATGAATCAAAAATATTTTGCAAGAATTGTCGCAATCATGCTACTGCTTTATGTGCAGTCGGTCGGCACAATGACCAGAAACTTCTATACATCGAAAGGTGCAGGTACTGAAGAAAAGCTTGGTATCAACTGCTATTCCAACATTCCCATAGACGGTCTTGGCACCAACGTAATCATCCACGAGTTTGGACATAACCTCGGCTTGATGGATTACTATGACGTCAACCACAGCGGCATTGATGCCGTCGGAAAATTCGATATGCAGTCTCAGAACGTTGGCGACTGGAACCCCTATTCCAAGTATTCCGTTGGTTGGATCACCCCCGAGGTGGTAACCGGCCTTGAATCGGGCGAGAGCATAGAGATCGAGATCGGCGCATTTGCCGATACCGGTGACGCCATCGTGATCCCCGGTGCTCAAAGCGAATATAACGGCACCCCCTTCGGCGAATACATCTTGATCGACCTGTTTACCGACCACGGATTAAACGAGGCGGATGCCGAGAGCTTTGGTCTTAAAGATGCCCTTGGTATTAGAATTTATCACGTCAATTCCGTTATGGAGGGACGCGTGCTCTCCCTCAATGGATACGAGCTTCAGGACAGCGATATCCGCGAAGGCGATGAGGTATACCCCATCGGTACAATCAATAAGGGCAACACCTATAGCGGCATCGGCTCGTATCACTTAGAGCTGATCCAAGCGGGCGGAAACAATACCTTTACAGATCTTTCCAATATGGCCGAGCTCTACACCTTCCTCCGACAGGACGATCTCTTTGTCGAGGGCGACGTCTTTGACGCGGCAGAATACACCGAGTTCTTCTACAACGGCTTGCTGGATGACCGCACCGACTTCGGATACGTGATCGAGACCGTGTCGATCACCGAGGGAGATGCTCCCACCGCTACCGTTCGCATTACGAGAAAGTAAAACAAAAAACAAGGGCTGAATCCTCCCGATTCAGCCCGATGCAAAACCCAAGGTCGCTCTTTGACCTTGGGTTTTTATTGTTTAAGCATTTTCTACTTGTTTTTTCTTTTTCGTTTTTGCGGCAAGCTCCCACGGCAGATACAGCACTGCCATCAAGGGAATCAGGATCACAGGGATACCCAGCAGATGATTGCCCCAGAGCTGCTCGAAAATATAAAGCGGATTTCCCTTGTCGGCTTTCATCAAAAACATATAGTTTGTGTCAGCGATCAGATTGAAGATATAGACAGGAATCGCCATACACAAAAGAAGCAGAAGCGATCGCCAGAGATATTTGACCCGAGGCTTGATCTCCCCCGCAACGGTCAGCATAATGGGATAGAGTGCAAGAAGGATATGTACCGTGAAGGAGTGCCAATGCATAAAATTGGCAAATGGCAGCTTGGTCCACGTGGGAAACAGAAGTGCCAGAATCGCCGCAGGAATGCAAATGCAGTAAAGAAAATTGTTAAGCGTCTTCGAGGGCTTGAAAACGTGGATCGCAATCAGAAAAATATTGATACTGCAAAGCTGAACGGGAAGATAATTCTTCGTGTAGCGTCCCACCGCCACAAGAACGACCACCTTCAATATTTCATCAAGCAGAATCAGAGATGCCACCGTAAAGCGAAAGCGGCGGCGACCAACCTCTCCGCATTTTCTGTAGAAATAGCAGCAGGCTGCCACGATCACAACGAATGCGATCAACCAACCGATATGTGTGGGGCTGTAATGGGAAAATCCGTGTCCCTTTTCGATCGAGCCCGTAGTTTCAAAAAAGTACTCCAAGTGAACCTCCAGCGTCGTTAGTCTGCCAACGTTCGAATCTCCGCAAAAATTCGACAAGCATCGTTCCTCTAATGGTAACACGAAAACCTCCCACCGTCAACAATACAGCGGGAGATTTAAGAATATTTAAGAATTATGATGTTTTGTTTTCTTAACTTTTGCGAATCTCGCGCGCGATTTTGTTAAGTTTTCTTATCTTTTTGTAAAAATGCATTCCGAAAAATCGGTAAATTTGGCATAATAACCTTCCGCATATTAAAAATTTCAAAAATCTTACCCAAAATGCAAGCTTTTATGGTATAATTATAGTATCAAAATGCGGATTGTCAATCCAAAACCACGAAAAGAGGCATAGCGTGAAAGTTACTTCCAACTGTTAGCGGAATCATCTTTTTCACGCGCGAATTTTGCCTTGTCGGCAAAATTCATCGATCATTATTGTGCTGCCGCGTAGAGGTTCCTTGAAACGAATGAAGTGAGTTTTTGGGGTTCCCGTAGGGCGGCAGAATGGAGATTAATATGAAAAACATACACAAGTTGACTGCCGTTAAATACGGCGAGACCTACATTGACGAAGGGATGGCATACCGTGGCGGCGACAGGACGAAGCGGGTGCCTATCTCACTGATCGTCTATCTCATCGAAACCGAAAGCAGAAAAATATTAGTGGATGCGGGGTGTGACACCATGCCCGGCTTCGAGCTGCGCAATTTCAGCTCCCCCGCCGAGGTTCTGCGCCGCGCGGGGATCGATCCGCTTACCATCACCGATGTGATATTGACCCACGCTCATCACGACCATGCCGAGGCGGCGCATTATTTCCGAAATGCCAACGTCTACATAGAAAAGAACGAGCTTGCGGCGGCGCGGTGCTATCTGGAAGGATTGCAGATCAAGCCCTTTGAGGAAGCAGTTGTTCTCGATGATTGCGTCCACGCAATCAAGATCGGAGGACATTCGTGGGGCTCCTGCGTGGTGGAATTCGACTACAAGAGCAAGAAACACGTCATTTGCGGCGACGAGTGCTACGTCAGACGGTGCCTTGATGAGAAAATCTGCACAGGTGCGTCGGTTTGCCCCGAAAAGAGCCTTGCGTTCGTCGAAAAATACGGCTCGGGCGACTATGTAACCCTGCTCTGTCACGACGGCGAGATACTGAAGGGACGAAACGGAGTTTTGGATTTTTAATAAAAAAGCCGCTTTCGCGGCTTTTTTATTCTTTATTGCAAAATCGTAACGCTTCCGTCCTCTGCTCTTCGCGCAAAGGGCTTTACCTCGCCGCACTTTACACGGTCGATAAAATCCTGTACGCTCTCAAGGGGCGCATCTGTCGCCATGCCGCCAAAAAGCTTTTGTGAGCCTCCTTGATGGTTGTCACTTCCAGCAAAGGGAATCAGTCCGTAATTCTCGCAATACTGCTCGGCAAGCCTATTCTCAAAGTCACTTCTGTTGGCATTGTAGATCTCCACGCCGTGGATGTGGCGAGGATAGAGTCTGATATGGTCGATATACGCCGCCTCGCGATATGGGTGTGCCTGAATGATCAGCGCACCTTCTTCCATCAGCGTGCGAAGCAGTTGGCTTTTGGGAAGCTTATGCATATCGTGGTGGGCGAGACACCACTCCTTATCAATGCCGTAGACCAGAAAATCGGTGCCGCCGTATGACATTTCAATACCCAAAAACACGTCAAGTCCGATCTCGTTGCCAATGAGCTTTCCCTGCTCATACGCGCTGAAATAGTATTTAATACGCTCCTCATAAGGAAGCTGACGCGCCTCAAGATTCAGATTTCCGTCGATAAAATGATCGGTCATAAACACACCGGCATATCCTGCGCTCTTGTAATATTCAAGTGTCTCTCTCACACCCTTGACAGCACATTGACTAACCGGTGAGGTGTGGAGATGCGTTTCGTACAAATACATTTTAATCTCCATTCTGCCGCCCTACGGGAACCCCCAAAACTCACTTCGTTCGTTTCGGGGAACCCCTACGCGGCAGCACAAATAATGATCGATGAATTTTGCCGACAAGGCAAAATTCGCGCGTGAAAAAGATGATTCCGCTAACAGTTGGAAGTAACTTTCACGCTACTTTCCTCTTTTTAAAAATCCAATCCCGACTTAACGTACTGAAAATCATTGGTCAGCACGCAATCAACACCCATATCAAGAACCCATTTCGCGTCGCTTGGCTTATCCGCCTGACAGAAATTGACCTTGATACCGTTTTCATGGCAACGGTCGATCATTGACTTATCGTAAGGATACCAGCAAACAAGCTGTATCTTGTCAAAGCCGTATTTGATTGCAAGGTCGATCATTTCGGCGTTGCTTCGTCCCGCGCCCTGACAGTATCCGGAATTGGGCAACAGCTTTCTCATTTCGATGAGCGCCTCGCTGTTGACCGACATAAAATAGACGTGCCTTTCACAATCGTATTTGCGGATAAGTGCGGCGATCTTCTCAAAATAGGGCTCTGCTTGTCCAACGTCCCAGATCTTGACGTGGATGTTCATAATGACCCTGCCTGCAAGCTTCTGCAAAATTTCTTCAAAGGTAGGAATGCGCAAGTCCTTGTATTTTTCACCGAATTTCACACCGAAATCGAGCTTTTTCAGCTCCGCAAGGGTATGCTCCCACACGTTACCGTGACCGTCGGAAACTCGCTCAAGATTAGGATCGTGAGCCGTCACAATCTCGCCGTCAGCAGTAGCCCAAAGGTCAAATTCGATCTCCTGCGCTCCCATAGCCACCGCCGCGCCGAAGGCGGGCATAGTATTCTCGGGAGCGACGGTATTGAAGCCTCGGTGAGCGCAAAGGCGCGGATAAGGCATATACTTATCGAAAGGAACCACACTTGCTCCGCCGTTGCGGTAGAGCCAGGGGCGTCTTCCCTCCTCGATGTATTCATAGTGAGATTTTTGCGCCCCCTTATATCCCGCCGCCTTATAGTACTTTGCGTGAGGGTCGATGTCGGCGAATGCCACTCCGATCTCGCTCTTCATATCAACAAGAACGTCACCATTTGGGGCGATGATGCAACTACAACCGCAGATCTTCGACTCAAGTCCCAGAGAGACCGACGAGCGGATCAGGTATGCGTTGGTATTGTAGCACAAAAAGCGATTGATGATAGAAAGTGCCTCGTGTGTATCGGTTCTCTGATGAGAGCAACCGATGATCACATCGATATTTTGCCTTGCGAGGGGCGCGAAATTTTCGTAAAAATAGAAATCGTAGCAGGTCATAAAGCCGAAGCGGATGCCCTCGATCTCGATAACGTCGGGCTG
This sequence comes from Clostridia bacterium, assembly GCA_017462125.1. Next base: position 62,985 of record JAFTRQ010000132.1, read on the forward strand.
ACGGAATTCGTAGCTATAGCTGACGTCCAGCTCGTTGCCACCCTCTTTCTCTGTCTTGACCTCGCTGGGTGCGGGATGCGCCTTATAGTATTTGCCTACGAAGTTGCCCTCGCGGTCGATAGCGTAGGTGGTATTGCGGTAGCCCGTCGGTGTTTTATCGGCGGCATTGACGAAAACGATGGCATGGCAACGCTTCGCCGCCTCCTGCGCCCTCATTTTAACAAGCTCATTGTACTTCTCAACCGCCGCGTGAAAGCTCTCCTTGCTACGGCAATCAGCGGGCACGTCGCTGTACTCGGGCAGGACGATCAGATCGGCATCCTCACCGATGGAATCAAGATGTGCCAGCATATCGCTCATACAAAGCTCGATGTCGGATTCCTTGAAGGAATAATAGGGCTGAATAATGTATGTCTTCATTATGATCTCCAATCAATTCATTATAATGTTAATAATTCCACTTGATTTTTTGCATTCAATGTATTATAATTATATCACAAGAACATCAACTTGTAAAGCCTGAATATGTGAAAAAGGTGGTATTCATATGAGACTATGTGTAGCTATCCCCTGCTTTTTCGGGGGCAGTAATTTTTGCGAGGCGATCCGAAAGGTCGCCACTCTCGGCTACGATGCCGTAGAAACTTACAATTGGAAGGCCCTTGATCTTGATGCCGTCCGCAAAACGCTTGACGAGACAGGCGTTGAGCTTTTGAGTATTTGTACCACCGAATTCAATCTGACCGATCCCGCATTTCGCGAGAAATGGGTCGAAGGCATCCGTGAAAGCTGTATTGCCGCAAAGAAGCTTGGAGTCAAGAAGCTGATCACTCAGGTTGGCAAGGATACGGGCAGACCGAGAGAGGAACAGCACGCGTCGATCGTCGAAGGTCTTCGCGCAGGTGCTCCGATCCTTGAAGAATACGGCATCACGGTTATGATCGAGCCTCTGAACACTCTTGTCAACCATCCCGGTTACTATCTTTGGTCGGCGGTGGAGGCATTTGAAATCGTCAAAGAGGTAAACAGCCCTTGCGTCAAGGTGATTTTTGACATCTACCATCAGCAGGTGATGGAGGGCAACATTATCCCCAACATCGTAAACAATCTTGATCTGATCGCCCACCTCCACGGTGCAGGACACCCCGGCCGTAACGAGATGCAGTATGGCGAGAGCGACTACCGCGTCATTCTTGCGGCAGTTGATAAAGCAGGCTATACAGGTGCTATCGGATTGGAATATAGACCTCTCCTCGATCCTATTGAAAGTCTGAAGGAAGCGAAAAGGATCTATGGATAAGAAAAGAAGCCGATACGTATCGGCTTCTTTTCTGTATTCACCAAACCATAAGGGATCAGAACACAAGGAACGCGCAGTTTCCTGCCGCGATCTCAAGCTCGCCCGCGCTCTGCTTCTCACCGCCAAGGCAAGGCAACTCGTCATTTTCGCCGAGAACCAAAGGTCTGCCGTTGAGGCACATTACTCTGCTACGGAGCTTACCGTCGCCCGAAAGCACGTATTTTTCGCAATCCGCAGGAAGGCTTACGGTGGTAGTCTCTTCACTGTTGTTGATGATCAAATAAACGTAACCGTCCTTACCGTCCTTACGGGAATGGCAATAAACGTGCGCACCCTCGCGGATCTCTTCACCCGTAGCGTAGACGGTCTGACCCATCAATCTGTTCCAAAGGAGCACCGCAAAATAGTTGGGACGGGGGGTAAATACCTCGTGCTCAAGGAATCCGTACGCCGAGGAAGCGAGGGTGTTATGGAAGATGATACCGTCGGTAACGGTTGCAAACTCGCCAAGCTCGTTAAGCGTTCTCGGAACGTCGAGATAGGTGGGAGCCCATGTGTTTCCGCCACAGCCCGCGTCACCCGATTCGGTAACCCACATCTGTCCGCCGGGAACGTACTTATCACGTCTGTCGACATACTGTCTCGCGCAATCGGCGGCAACTGTAAGGTATTCCTCGCTGAGGCACTTCTCTACCGGCCAATGTCCGCCCATCGCCGCGCCGCGCTCGGAGATTCCGTTATAATAATGATAGCTGAACACGTCCATCTTCACCTTCTGATCACCGAGAAGCTCCTCGGTGGTTACCATCTGAAGCGCAGACGCAATGCCGCCGCCAACGTTGTCACGTCCACCCATATTGATGTCGATATCACCTACCGTGCAAGGGCCTACAAAGAGGCACTCGGGATAGTTTTCCTTCAGCCACGCGCCGAAAACATCGTGGTCGCGGGCGTGATCAGCCGCGGTGTAGCCATGGGGCAGACCCGACATCACCATCATATTGGGCTCGTTGGTAAACTCCGCTGCATTGATCGGCACACCGTACTCCTTGGAGAAGGAAAACAGCTTTTCGGCAAGTTCAAGAGGATAAGGCTCATCGGCGGTGTGAACACCGGGACAGTTGGTCATTGAAACGAGCAGCTTTGCGCCAATATCCTTGACGAAATCAAGCACGCCGATCCACTGCTCACGGGAGAGAATATTCTGATATCCCTCGGGAGCCTTACCGTTGTATTTGTTTTCAAGGTCGTAATAGGTCTTGTTCGCCCAAGTGCCCGAAACGCGCACCCAAGCCGCGCCAAGATCCTTTGCAAGCTTACGGAGACGGGGATTATAGAGGTCAATGGGCTCGTACCACATCTGAAGCTTGCCCATATCTCTCCAATCGGAGATCATCGGAAATTCTTCGGTGCCGTCCACCTGCGCATCGGTATAGCGTGTCCAGAAGGTTCCACCCGTAACCTCGGTCATTTCCACGTTATAAGAAACCAATCTTTCGTCGATCTCACGAAGTCTTTCAAGCTTTGAAAAGTCAAGATTCACAAATTGTGCCATATTGATTCTCCCTCAAATTATTATTTGTTCAAAATCTTATACGTTTTGTTCAACATTTTCATTTTAACATACTTTTGCGTTTTTTTCAAGTGCTTTTTGTGATAAATTGACTAAAATCCATTTACAAATTAAGGAAAATGTGATAGAATACAGTTGTTAAGGATTCTTGTAAAACAGTTTCAAATTTTGATTTGTTGGTGAGTTGAGCGACATTCCAAATCGTAGGGCGGGGGTTTACTCCCGCCGTGACGAACGATTAAAACCTATGTAGCGGCGGGAGCAAGCCCCCGCCCTGCGGTTTGAAAATAACGTTCATCCCTCACCGCTAAATCGCAATTTATCAAAACAAATCAAGGAGAACATCTATGAACAATCTGAAAGCAGGCTTTGCCCGCGTGAACGTAACCCCTATGATGGGGATTCCGATCAACGGATATTTTATCGACCGTCTTGCTGACGGTGTGCTTGACGAGCTTGAGATAAACGCGCTTGCACTTGAAGCAGGCGGTAAAAGGGTCATTCTGCTCTCCATTGACTCCTGCAGCATCAGCACATATATACAGGACGAATTCAGAGCACATATTTCTGCCGTAACAGGCCTTCCTGTAGAGGCGATCTATATTCACGCCACCCACAGCCATACCACACCTTATGCCGACCCAAAGCACGGTCGTTTGCCCGCGGGAACAGCAGAGATCGTTGAGGAATACAGACAGTTTTTGCTCCGCCGTTTTGCTGACGCGGCAAAAATGGCGATCGATGATTTGAAGCCCGCGCAGATGGGCATCGGCGTGGGATGTGCACCAAACGTGGCGTTTGTCCGTCGCTTCAGAATGAAGGATGGCAGTATTAAAACAAACCCCGGTGTCCACAATCCCGACATCGTCGCTCCCGTAGGCGAGGTAGACGAGCGAGTCAACGTCCTGCGATTTGATCGCGAGGGCGCAGACAGCATCGCGCTTCTTAACGTTGGCAATCACCCCGATACCGTTGGAGGCTGTAAGATCTCCGCCGATTGGCCCGGATTTGCACGCAGAAGCCTTGAGAAAGCGATCAACGGAGTGAAATGCATCTTCTTTAACGGCGCGCAGGGTGACGTCAACCACGTCAACGTTCATCCTACAAAGGGTGATTTCAACGATATGTCCGTGGATTTCGACGACGTCTCACGCGGCTACGGTCACGCAAGACACATGGGGCGCGTTGTAGCCGCGGCGGCAATGCAGGTCTGGGATAAGGTCTGCTACACCGACGTGGATTCGATCAAATGCATCAACAGAACCGTGGGCGTTCCCTCCAATATGCCCGATCCCCAAGATATGCCCTTAGCTCACGAATATGCAAGCCTTCACAATGCTGGAAGAGACTCCGATATCCCCTACAGCGGTATGATGCTGACCACCGTGGTGGCAGAAGCTCTTCGTATGGTCAGACTTGAGCACGGTCCCGAAAGCTTCCCTATGACCTTCTCGGCGATCTCCTTGGGAAACGTGGCATTCTTCGGTATCCCCGGTGAGCCATTTAACGGCATTGGACGCTCGGTCAAGGAATCCGAGGGCTGGGATATGGTGCTCCCCACCTGCCTTACAAACGGCTCTGAGGGCTACTTCCCTATGAAGGACGCCTATGATGAGGGTGGGTATGAGGCAAGAAGCTCCAACTTCAAATCAGGTGTCGCCGAGCTGATCATTGAGATTGGTAAGGAGATGCTTGGGGAATTGAAAAGCTAATATATCCAAAATTCAGCACGTTTATTAAAGCGAAATTTAATGATAGAAAGGACAAAAAGAAAATGAGCAACAAGATCAAAATCAAGGTCGCAACCTACAACGTAGGCGATTACACAGGTAAAAACATAACGCACGGCAGTGAGGAAAGCCGCGAAGCTTTTCGTGCCGTTATGAAAAAAGTAGATGCCGACCTTTGGGCACTTCAGGAGGACGTTGAGTTCTTTAATAAAGAAACAAAGGAAACCGCTTTCGACGCCGTCTATTCCACCGTTCTTCCCAACTACAAAAGGAACTTCACCGGCAACTATAACGGAAAAGCCTTTCTCACAAAGTTCGAGCTTTCCGACGTCGAGCCCGTCAGATATACGGGAGATATGAAATTCCGTCACCCTTGGTATCTCAAGGGCAAGCTGGCGGTTGAGGACAAGGAGATCACCTTGGTATGCCTCCATTTCGACTGGTCGGATCAGGCGGTACGCGCCGAAGAGATCAGACAGCTCATCGAATTTGTCAAGACGCAGGAATACTGTATCATTATGGGCGATTTTAACCCCGAGGACTACGTTGACGACGGCAAAAAGGTCAGCAACAAGCTCTTTTATAAGGAAGAGCTTGCAAGATTCCAAGAGGTTGGCTTTGACGTGGCAAACGCAGGTCGCTTCGGAACCTTCGATACTATTGTTCACGACAGCTTCAATGCCATCAGCCCCTGCCCATTTGACAACATTCTCGTCTCGCCCAAGCTGAAGCTTGTTGCCGCCGACAGAGTTGCCGAGCCTTGGATGAACGACCACGCTCTCGTCTGGGCGGAGATAGAAATTCAATAAATATCGCTCCTATTAACGCAAAAGGCTCCGACCGCGGTCGGAGCCTTTTCATTTGCCTTATGGGAAGCTTTTTTCAAGAGTTTTCCGCAGTTCTCTTTACCACTCAAACTGTGCCACGGGCGGGAAATTGCGGTCATTGATCAATCTGTCGTAGACCTCTCCGCATTTGTCGGGAGTAAATACCGCATCCACCATTGCCGCGGGATGAATACGTCCGCCTGCAATCAGCTTAAGAAGTGCCTTCGTATCATCCTGCGCGGTAAACCAGCCCTCGTGAGACTCATACTTGGGACGCGCATTGGTGTGCGCACCAACAATCGTGATACCGGGGCCATGCACCTTACGGTAGTAGTCAATGTGGAATTCCTTGTTTCGGGTACAGCCGAGAAGTGCCATTCTGCCAAATCTCGCCATACAGTCAAGGCTCTGATCCATACCGATGCCAAGTCCTGTTACCTCAATGACAGTGTTCACACCGCCACCCGTTACTTCCTTCACCTTTTTCACAAAATCAGCCTCGGTAGGATCGAAAGCGTAGTCCGCGCCCAGAGACAGCGCCTTTTCTCTTCTCTCCTTCACGGGATCAACCGCGATCACAGGTGCAGCACCCGCAACGCGGCCAAGCTGTACAGCCCAAAGGCCTAACACACCAAGGCCCATAACAAGCATCGATTCGCCAACCTCAAGTCCTGTCTTGCGGATCGCTGCCAAGGGGAACGTGCCGATATGACAGAGTGCCGCGTCTGCAAAGCTGACTCTGTCGTCAAGCTTATACACGTTGGCTCTTGACAGGACGTTGATCTCGCAATGAGCGCTCCACGCCATCGCTACTCTGTCACCTGCCTTCAAGTCGGTTACACCCTCGCCAACCTCCAGCACGATACCCGCGCTGCTGTAGCCCGAGGTACGGGGAAACTCCACGGGAGTTCCTTCAGCCACCGCTATGCTGACGTTGGGGTCACCCGAGCAAAGCGCGCGCTCTGTTCCACAGCTGATCGAGCTGATCACGGTCTTAACCGCCACCATACCCGCGCCGACCGCGGGAATGTTTCTATCCAAAAATTCAGCCACTCCGGGCTTTGTATATACGATCTGCTTCATTGTTGCCATTTTTCATATCCTCCTATGAAATATTACTTATAACACAATTATAATATATTGACAAATCCTTTACAAGGTGGTATAATACGATAAACCACCACGATAATCCGTTTAGAGGTAAAAAATGAACGACCTTGAATACATCAGTCTTTTCGAAATGAGAGAGCTTTGCTTTGATACCACCTACACCACGGGAAGCCTACAGTCCTATTCCCGCCCGTGCATCGGATATCTGAAAAGAGGTATGGGCAAATTTTTCTGCAACGGAAACACCTATTTCGCCCACGAGGGCGATCTGATCTACATCGCCAAGGACACCAAATATTACTCGATCTGGTATGGCGATCCCGAAATTGATTTCTATTCGATCTCCTTCGACTTCGCCCACCCATACGCCTACTATAATTACCGCTTTCAGATCGTACAGGGCTATCCCGCAAGACACTTCGACGGTATGTTCGAAAGCATCAAAAAAGAGCCCTTAACCGCCCTTTCTCATATGTACGCCTTGCTTGCCGACCTCTATCCCAGGATGCAGACCGAACAGGTGTCGGTGCAAAGCGGTGCCATCGAGCAGGCAGTGATTCATATCGAAAATCACTATACGGAGCCCCTTGAGATCAATGAGCTCTGCAAAAAATGCCACCTGAGCCGCTCCTCCCTCTTCGACGCATTTAAAAAACGAACGGGAGTCAGCCCGATCCATTATAAGCACAACGTAATGATCCAGCACGCGCTTGATATGCTGTCACATACCGACCTGACTGTGGATGAGATCAGTCAGCGTGTCGGCTTCTCCTCCTCCAACTACTTCCGCACCGTCTTCACCAAAATGACGGGCAAAACGCCGAAGGAAGTAAGAAAAAAGGGAGAATAAGGAGACTATACAAACAAAAAACCGCCCATAGGCGGTTTTTTGTTTTGGTTGTACATTTCAAATTTTGATCTTTCCAATCAGATATCTACCTGTCGCTACCATCATATTGGCGGCGGGGAGACAGAGCTCACGGGGCAAAGGATTGACAAAATTCCCTGCTTCAAAGGTCAAATCACCCTCGTAGCCGATCTCACGAAGTGCCGCGCAAACGCTGTCCCAATTGATCTTTGAGAAATACGGCAAGGTGTGCAGATCTTCTTTTCCGTCTACGTCGTGTACGTGCAATGCTTTCAGCCTATCCTTGCCAAGGGCGCGGATCAATTCACAGGGATCAACACCCACCAAAGGCGCGTGACCGATATCAACACATGCCACGAACCACTCGCTGTTGAGGGTGTCCACATAGCGAACGAACTCCTCAGGACGCGAGCAGGTGGAATGGTCTATCTTCAGCGCACCGGGCTGCTGCCACATATTCTCCACGGCTACTTTGACACCGTATTCCTCGCAATAGGGCTTCAGCGCGTTGTAAAACTGCATATTCCACTCAAAAAGCTGCTCGGGGACGCCGTCCAGACAATACTGCAGGTGCTGAACGGGATGAACTACTACGATCGGTACACCCAAGTAAGATGCATTTCGAATGGCTCTGCGAATATCGTGGAAGCGACGGACGGTCATATTCATATCGCGGAAGGAAGATCCCTCGGGCGCGTGTGCTTGATTGAAAACAAGGCCTCTGTCCTCGGCTCTCTTGCGCCATTCAATAAATTTTGTACGACCAAGCTCGCCATCGGTCTGCTCACCGTAATACTCTTCGCTGATATGAAAGGAAAAATCGATGGCATCAAAGCCCGCGTTCGCCATAAGATCGATAGCGGCCTCGGTTGACATTTTTCTTGCAAATTGGCTGTGTGACGATGATAAAAGCATAAATACCTCCCAATTACACCTCAAAATAATCAAGCATAATATCCGAGCAGATCTTCACGCCTGCGGGCAGGCTCGCGATCTCGACCCACTCTTCTCTGGTGTGCGCTCCGCCGCCCATATAGATTCCGGGACAGACCGCAGGAACGCCCATAGACATAGGCACGTTGCAATCGGTAGAGCCCTTACCGCGCTTGCAAGGGATGCCCGAATACTTCTCACAGATCTCGATCACGCGGCTGATCATTTCCTCGTGAACAACCTTATCCACGTTACCGCCGCAAGGACGAACTCCCACAACCTCAACGGTAAACCTACCCTTACCTCTCGCATTTGCGCGATCTATTACGCTCTGGAACACCTTTTCCATAATCGCAAGGCATTCAGCGTCATCAGATCGGTATTCGTAAAGCATTTTTGCCGACTGTGCGATGGTATTGACGCTGGTTCCACCCTCGATCAGACCTACGTTATAGGTGGTCTTGGAGTCTCCAATGCGAGGAACCGCAACCGAATAAAGCTCTGCTATGACCTTGGAAAGCTCCGCTATGGCATTGCCGTTACCGAACGCACCGTATGAGTGACCGCCCTCGGTCTCGCAAGTCACCTCGTAGCGGTGCGAGCCAACGCACTTGCAGGTCACGCCACCGTATTTTCCGTCGAAGGTATAAAAGCGCTTGATTCTGCCTGCGAAATCCTTCATGATCTGCTTTGATCCCTTCAGATTTCCAAGGCCCTCCTCGCAGGAGTTGGCAACGATCAGAACGCCGCACTTGGGCTGAATCTTATTGATAACGATATACTTTGTAACCATCATCATAATCGCCAAGGACATAGTGTCGTCACCCACGCCGGGAGCGTAGAAATTCTTACCGTCGCTTTTGACTTCAAATCCCTCAAGATCGGGGAAAACAGTGTCGGTGTGCGCCATAAAAACCACGATATCGTCTCTTCCCTCGCAGTTTATGGGATAGATGCAGTTTTTCGCCTCGTCAATGTAAACGCCCTCGGCGCCCTGCTCTTCCAACCACTTTTTGCAAAACTCTGCTCGCTTTTCCTCGTGATGCGAGGGTGCGGGAATCGCAACAAGATCAAAAAGCAGCTGATGCAGCTCGTTTATGCAGTTTTCTTGGTACGTTCTTAAATTTTCCATATCACCAATAGCAGACCCAAAGTCCGTCCTCCATTTTTATTTCTACTCCGTAAGCCTTTGACATCTCCGCCAGCTTATCCATAAATGCCGTATTCTTGGCAGGTTGAGGCAATCCCTCAAGATACTTGCCCTCGCCACAGCTTGCGTAGACAGGCATCAGCTTGATCGATTTCAGCCTCTTACCCTCGGTCTCCCAAAGCGGGATGATCGCCTCACGCATCTCCCTCTGCGCCATAAGACCCGTGGTAAAATCACGGGAACGCTTTTTCAAAAGCTCAATAGCGCTGTCGTCGCTGTCCATTCCGTACTTGACGTAAAAATCCTCGGGAGCGAACGCCACGTCGTAAAGCTGGATGAGAAAATCACCGAGAGAATAGAAGATCGGCTTGTCCCTGTAGACCTCAATCGCACGAAGCAGGTGAGGACCGTGACCAATCACTGCGTCAGCGCCCCAATCGATCAGATTACGCATCAGCTCCTTTTGGAATGCGGGAACGGTGGTCTTGTCCATCCCCTCGATCTGATGATGGTGCACCGAAACGATAACGTAATCCGAGCTCATCTCCGCCTCGCGAATAGAAGCCTTCAGTCTTTCTATATCCTTTTTATTGATTTCATAAATAAGACCGTAATCGTCACCCAAAACAAATTCCTGCTCACCGATCTCGCAAACACCCTCGGGCAGATAAGGATAATAGCCCTCACCTCTCGTGATCATCTTGGCACAGTTGATACCGCACCTGTCTCCCACGCGCTTGATCGCCTCAAAATCCTCCTTGGGAACGACTACCTTTCTTGTTATACGCATACCGTTGATACCGGGTCTGCCCGCAACTCTTCTCGACTGCTCACCCGCCATCATTGCCGCGTTAAAGCTCAGATTAATTGCGATCAGCGCTATTCTTCCGTTCTCGGTCTCAAGGTAAGCGGGGGCTGCCGCTTGATGAAGGTTGTTTCCAATGCCGGAGTGGCAGATTCCGCTCTCGTTCAGCGTTTCAAGCGTACGAGCAAAGCCCTCGAAGGAGAAATCAAATGCGTGATTGTTGTTTGCGCTGGTCATATTGAAGCCATAGCGCAGCATATCGTAATACATTTCGGGGTTGGTCCTGACGTACGTACCGCCTGAAAATTGGGAGGCAAAGCACTCACCCTCGTAATTGAGAGTGGTTTCAAGATTAAAAAATCTTGCGTCTCCCTGCTCGATAAAGGATCTGACCTCCTCAAATCCCTCGTAACTCTGCGGCAATCTCTTCTGCACGAGAATGTCGCCCACGGCTGTAAATTTCATATGGAAACCCTTTCAAGTTGAAAAAATCTAATTTTGATTGTTTACTTATACTAACTCTCTTGTCGTCGGCAACAATAAATGAACGCATCAATCCCCTATCAAACCACGCATCAGCCGAAGAAAAACGAAGAGGATTCGGCTTGCCCGTTTATTTTCAAAGTGGATATTGATATCCGACATCAAGTTCATTTTAAAAATCTCCGAAAGCTACCTATAAGCTTTCTTTTCGTAAAAACATTTTGTTTTGCCGACTCTGCCCACGGCAGAGTCGGCAAAGCATAAAAATTATTCCGCAAACATCTCGTTGATCTCTTTGACAGTTTTTCTTACCAGCATATCGCCTCCAACGTGTCCTGCATTGCCGCTGGAAACGAACGCAGAGTAATGACTTCCGCCCTCTGCCTTCTCTGTGGGAAGATAACCGAAGGCTCCGCAGCAGAGCTGAACCAAGAAGGTCTGCTTTGCAAGGCTTCTCGCTCTGATCTGATTACCGTAATTGAGGAACAGCTCGAAGGGATTGGTAGCGAACGCCACGTCACCGATCTTCAGAACGTGCATCTCAATAGTAAACATATCTCTGGTCTGCTGAAGATTGTATCTTGCCACCGTACCGCTGTGGATCTGCATTCTTGCGTTGTCTTCGTAGTTGATAAAGCCGTCACACTTTTCAAAGAACGCCTTGATCGCCGCAACCGCCTTGTCCTTCTCCTCGATGGTTACGCGGCGGAGAGGAAGATCCACGTTCAGCGTCTTATGGATGATCTCGGTTTCGGTTACGTATTCCTGCACGTCAGCAAGCTCGTAAAAGATCTCGTCGGCAATGCGTCTTGCCGCCTTTTCACAGCCCTTGATATCAAACATAGAGGGGTCTGCCCTTCTCTCTATCACCTTATCACGGAAAATATTGGGGTCATTCTTACAAACGGGGGAATCTACCCAACGCACAAGGTCACGGGGGCACATATCGCCCGCGGGAGAGATCAGACCGAGGAAGCCTACGTTCTTACCGTATTTCGCCTGTATCTTCTCTCTGACCTTACCCATATAGTCGGAGGAAATAAAGCTCTGATGCTCAAGGACCTGCGCAGGACAAGCCACGTTGGCGATAACACCCGTCAGATTCTTTTCCCCATCGTATGTAAACATCAGCTCAATGCCCGAATCGTTACCGCTTTCAAGCTCGGTGAAGTTTGCGCTGTTGGCATCTCCCCACATTTTAGCGGAACCGTCGTCGTAGCAAACTCTACGGCAAAGGCCAACCGCCGCGCGGCCGAAAGCACAAGCATATGCGCCCTCAGCTCTCCTTGACCACGCCTCTGTAGCCGCCTTTGCAATTCTTTCCGCCAAAAACTGCTTTGCCTCGTCACCGCGCAGAATATCCTCGCTATCATCGTGAACCAAAGGAATGTATTCTACGTGCTCGGGCTTGAATTCATTCAAGCTCTTCAGAGAATTGGAAAAGTTATCACTTCTTTTGCTGTATGCCATCGAGGTATGGGTATGGATCGCGCTGATGATCAGCTTATTCTTGGGGAATCCGCAGTCTGCGGGAAGAAGCGCCCTTGCGGCTTCAAGCAAGGTGTGGCTTGTGGACGGCAGATCACAGGCAACGAAGACCATACAATCCTCACCGCACTCCATAGCAAGGGCGGTAACAGATATAGGGGTCTCTATCTCGCCGGAAATTCTTTCGTAAAACTGACCTGCAAGATCAACTCTTCTGCCCTCGGGAACGATACTGACCTCACTCCAGCCTATTTTGATCTTATTCATAGCAATTCTCCTTTTACTTATGTGAACAAACTTTTGTTTTGTACCTATATTAAGCAACCGCTTCAGCGATCTTTTCTTCTTTCTCGGCAATTATACGCTTCTTTTCTTTATTAGCCTTAGTGATAATAAGCTGCATAACTATTATTACCACTACCATAACAGCGCCGCTTCCCAAAAGACCGAATTTGTAATTTCCGAGCCTGTCATAAACAAGATTCATAAGCGGGGACGCAAGAGCGTATCCCGCGGTGTTTACCGCCGATATGATACCCAGCACCTTTGCAAAAGACCTTTGTCCGAAAAGGTCGCCTGCAATAATAGGAAGCATAATAGTTTCAAGCGGGAGCGCCAAGCCCGAGAATATCGAATATATCGCCGCCAATATCTTGCCCTCAGTAGTAGGCGTAACGCAGGCGAGAGAGACCATTACAAGCACGGTGGTTACCGAGCAGATAAGCATGGTCTTTCGAAGTCCAAGCTTATCGTAGAAGAATCCCGTAAGGAATTTGAATACCGCCAAAAACAGCGAGTGAACACTCCATATGTTGGTAACGTACACAATATCAAGACCTACGTCCTTCATATGCTGTACCGCCACACCGTTTATTGCGGTCAGCGAAAAGCCCGTAAAGAAGATACAGATAAGCGCGGCGTAATAATACCATTGCTTTTTCAATACCGAATATTCGAGACCCACCCAGTTCTCCCCGCGGGATTTTTTCTTCGGGATCTCATCGATAAGATTCCCCGAGCTGTTTTTGGGATCGTTTCTGAAAAAGCAGACGATAAGCGTTCCGAAGCAGAACAGAACGCAAGCGATAACGAAATAAGCGATCTTATATCCGGGAATCTTACTCTGTCTTTCGATAATAGGAGACACTATCTGCATAGCGATTGCTCCGCCAACACCGTTTGCCGCCAGAACCGCGCCCATAATAGTACCCTTGTTATGCTTGCTCCATTTGTTAATAACGTAGCCAACTATAGTGGTCGAGGTCCAAGCCAAGCCCGTACCAAGCAGCATACCGCCAAGATATATCACCCACACGTTCGGCGCCAAAGCGTAGCACAGGCTGGAGCCTATCAGACAAAGAAATCCTGCGGCAATAAGCTTTCTCGCACCGAATTTACCAATCAGATAGCCAAAAAACAACGTAACCACAGAGCTTGAAAGATACCTTATCGTGTCATTTATAGCATACGCACTTCGATCAATTCCGAGATGTGTTGTAACAGGACCTATAAAATAACTTCTCGTCGAGCTGCAAAATCCAAGAGCTATCATCTCCATAAGAAAGCAGCAAACGATAATTACCCATTTGTAATCAAATCGTCGCTTTTTCTCTCCCTCGGGGAGCAATATTTTCTTTGTTTCCTTGTTTTCCTTCAAAAAGATCGCCTCCAATAATAAACCCTGTAATTAAAACGTAAAGAGCTCCGTATCTTAAATGCCCTTCATATTGTCAAGCACGAACTGAACGAAGGTCTCGGCGCCGAGATGCAAAACGTCGTCGTCTACCTTGAAATCGCTGTTATGAGCAGGTGATAAGCAACCCTTTTCCTTGTTAAATATACCAAGACGGAAGAATGCGGCAGGGGCTTTCTCACCGTAAAACGCGAAATCCTCCGCTCCCAATCTGGCGCCTATCTCTGCAATATTATCCTCTCCGACTACACGTTTCGCAGCCCGTTTTACAAGCTCGGAGATCTTAGGATCATTGTAGACCACGCCCGATTTGAGATGTGTAGTCAGCTTGTAATCAATGCCTGTCTCAGCCTTGATGCTTTCCGCGATTCCTTCGATGCGACCGATGATATATTTATCCACATCAAGATTGAATGTGCGTATAGTACCAACCATCTCGGCATAATCGGGAATGATATTCTGCGCCGTTCCGCTATTCAGCTTGCCAATACTGCAAATATATTTTTCGAGCGGGGTAATTTCCGTAGAGGTCATCAGCTTGATCGACGTATAGGCTCTTACCGCGGCAGCAAGGGCATCCTTGCCGTTATGCGGTGTCGCGGCGTGTGTAGACTGTCCGAAGAACTCTAATTTGAATGGGCGACTTGCCGCCTGACTTGCGCCTACGCAAACTCCGATCTCACCCGAGTTACAGCCGCCGACATGAAGACCGACTATCACATTGACTCCGTTCATCACTCCGTTGTCCACCATCATTTTCGCGCCGCTGATAGGACATTCTTCGCTGGGTTGGAAGATGAAACGAACGTGGCACTCTATCTGCTCTCTCATTTCATAAAGAGCCTTGACAGTACCCAGAAGGATCGCTGTGTGCGCATCGTGACCGCAGGCATGCATCTGCCCTTCGATCTCGGAGGAATATTCAACACCCGATTGCTCGACGATGGCAAGCGCATCCATATCGGCGCGAATCGCGATGGTAAACTGTGATTTGTCAGGATTCAAGTCGGCAACTATCGAGCTCTTCCCGTACTTTTCAGTATACTCGATGCCGATCTTATCGAGCTCACGCTTCACAAGAGCAACCGTTCTCGGCAGATCAAAGCCAAGCTCGGGAATTCGGTGCAGCTCGTGCTGTAAATTTTTGATGTACTCGTTATCGATAGTCATTTTCTACCTCTTTTCTGCACTTGTGCCTTCTCGCTCGCACAAATGCCCCTGGGCATTTGTGCGAAAAAGACAACACAAAATGTGTTTATTAAAAATCCATGATGGTCTTGTCGCCGTAAACGCTCTGCCAATCCTTATTGAAGCCCGCTACGGCCGCGTCTGTCATAGGATGGCTGATGAGCATTTTGAGAATGTCAGCGGTAACAGTAACGCTATGGCAAGCAACGCTTGCGCACTTATGCACCTGCTCGGCATTCTTGAAGCTTGCCGCTAAAACCTTACAGTCGGAGCCGTAATTTTCAAGCTGGCTAACGATCTCTGCAACCACCTCACAGCCGTCGCCGATGATGTTATCAAGACGGTTAACGTAGGGAGCAACGAAGGAAGCACCCGCCATAGCCGCCATAAGCGCCTGCGTGGGAGTGAAGATAGCGGTCATGGTAACGCCGATGCTGAGTTCTTTCAACATCATAGTAGCCTTGAGACCCTCCTCGCCGATCGGGATCTTGATATAGAACTCGCCTCCGAGTCTTTCCTTAAGAAGCTTAGCTTCTTCAACGATGTCCTCTGCCTTCTCTTTAGTGGTCTGGACGTGGAGCATCTTATCGGGACCGATAATGGCACGGATCTCCTCAACGAGAGGCCAAAAATCGGTGTTTGCCTTCGCAATGATCGAAGGGTTGGTGGTAACGCCCGCCAAGGGGTAAAATTCGTTACAGTGTTTAATTGCCGCAAGATCTGCGGTGTCAAGAATATAGATCATAATATATGATTCCTTTTGTTATTTCATTTTCCGCAAGATAGCTCTCACGGACTTTTTGTTGAAAGTTTTTGGAATTCTTAAAACCTTTTCTCAAAAAGGTTTTAAGCGGGTCAAGGGCAGAGCCCTTGTCACTCAACTACAAAGTCAACGGCGATGCCGAGGATATCGCAAAGATACTTGATCTTCGCTCTGTTGTCTCCGTAGGTGATGATGTAGTGCTGGCAAGCTACGTTGTCAGCGAACTTCTCAACGTCGCCGATCTCTATCTCGAGAGCCGAGAGCTGAGGCGCGGGCTGATCCCAGCCGCATTCTTCCCACTTGGGAGGATTCTTGCCGTCGCCGAGAATGACCTGCATTGTGTACTTGCCGTCCTTGTAAACGAGACGGCTCATCGTAACCGTGCCTGTCTTGACCTTGGAAACATTCAGAATTCCCTGGCTGAGCATACCGAATGCCGCGGGGAGAACGGTGTAAGTCTCGCCATCTACCATATCTGCCGCTACGAAGTCGGGAACACCTGCAAGCACGCTGCTGTCAAAGAACTCGTAGAATTCAAGATATCCCGCAAGCTGACCCGTCAGTCTGTTCATCATAAGCTGAGTGACAGCACCCAAGGAATCGTTCTCGGGAACGGTGGTATATCCGTCCTCGGAAAGGAGCATAAAGATGGGCGCGGGGGGAAATCCGCAGAGCTTCTTCATACCGTCAACGTCCTTGAGGGAGATGGCCTTATATCCTCTCTCGTCGGCGATCGCCTTAACTGCAAGGTAGTAGCCTGCCGCCTTCATCATTGCGTCGTCGTTAGCGGGCTTTAAGAAATTCCACTTGAGAATTCTGTTGTTAACGACCTCTCTCTTTGCCGCATCGTCGAGTGCCTCATATCTCTGCTGAATTTCAAGCATTTCAAAGGTCTCGATCTCAACGCCGGTGGTCTTCTTCAACGACATTCCGTCGTAAAGCGTGCCGTAAAGGTTCATATCGCGGTAGCCCGCCATACCGACCTTGTCGGTGAGCAGCTGCTTTGCCGCAATCGCCGCTCTGCAGTAATCCGCAACTACGTCGCTTCTCGTCTTCTTGCCGATGATATCGTAAACGTACTTAAAGTTGTATCCGAGTCCCTCAAAGGTCGCGCGCAAGCCCGTTGTACCCGCCTGATCTGCGGTAGTTACAAGTCTGTCGCCCTCATACCAGCCGCAAAGTCCCCAAAGAACCATAGGCAGGTGACGGTAATGCTCTGTTACCTTAACGACGGCGTGGGTGGGAATCCAACCCGCAACGCAGACGACGAGAGCATCGAAGCTTTCTTTAGAGAGAGCCTCGACCGCGCCCTTTACCTGAGTTTCCTCATAGTCGTCGGCAACGGGATATACGCTCACAAGCTCAAGTCCCTCTTCCTTGAGGGCCTTTTCAGCCGCAGAGCATTTTCTGATTATAACGTCGACCGGTGTATTTACTTCACCGAAGCCGACAAATCCTATCTTTGCCATAGTTTTTCACCTTTCAAAAATTAATTGTTAAGGAGCTTGTCATATGCTAAATATCTACCATAACATTCAGCATAATCAACACCCTGACTCGCGTAGGTCTTGTCAAGCTCGATCATCTTCGCCGCTTCCTCTACGGACTCGAAACAGCCGACGCCAACAGCCGCTAAAATCGCCGAGCCGAGACAAGCGGTTTCCTTGTTTTTGAGAGTGACCAGCTTTTTGCCCGTCATATCCGCCTTCATCTGACACCAAAGAGGACTACTTGCGCCACCGCCCATAGCTCTGATCTCATCTACGTCAAGTCCGAGATAATCAAGGTTGGACTTCAGCATACAAGCCACCGACTCCATCACCGCGCGAACAAAATGTCCGCGAGTATGCTCAGTGGTAAGTCCCGTAAAGCTACCTCTTGCCGCGGGATTGTACTTCGGCATAGTGGAGCCGCAGAGATAGGGCAAGAAGGTCACACCGTCGCTTCCCGCAGGCACCTTTTCGGCAAGCTCGTCAAGCTCTTTGAAGGAGAAATCCTCGCAAAGCGCGTTTCTGAACCACTTCAGCGCCATTCCCGCAGTAGGGGTCCATGAAAGCAGACAATACTTATCATCGTAGTTGTAGTGGCAGGGCACAATGCTCTTTTCGTCGTATTCGGGAACGCTGTCCGAGGGCAGGAAAATAACCATAGTGGTACCCGTCATCACGCTGACGATTCCCTGCTTCACAACACCCGCTCCGATAGCGCCCGCGATCTGGTCGATCGCGCCCGTGACTACCTGCATACCGTCATATTCACCCACCTTCTTGGCACTTGAATAAAGCTCGGGGAGCATTTCCTTGGAAAAACCGATAAAATCCAGCATTTCCTGCCACCACTCTGCTTTGTGGATGTCAAAATAGATAGTCGACGACTGAAGCGTCTTTTCCGAGATAAATCTGCCCGTCAACTTATAAAGGATCCAATCCTCAAGCAAAAAGACCTTTTTTGTCTTTGCCCAGACCTCGGGCTCGTGTCTCTTGACCCAAAGAAGCTTGCAGGCAGGCCAGGTTGCCGTGATCTCGGGCTGACCCGTGATCTCGTAAACGCGCTTGTGACCGAAATGCTTCGTGATGATCTCCGCTTCCTCGGTAGCTCTGTTATCAAGCCACACGATTGCGGGACGGACGGGAGTTCCCTCCTCGTCGGTGAGAATCAAGGTCTCACATTGGGTGTCAACCGCCAAAGCATCAACGGAAAGTTCTTTTTTGACCTTCTCTATCTCACCTTTAACGATCTCCCAATACTGCTCACCGTCAAACTCCACAATATCTCCGTGAGAATCAAGAGTGTAGTCCGCGGTAAGCGATAATTTCTGTTCGAGAGCTTCATTGAACACCGCGGTCTTGATGCTCGTGGTGCCAATGTCTATTCCCATAAAATTCATAGTTCTACGTTAATTAACGCATCTGCTGGAGATCGTAGTGGATGTCGTAAGCCTTTTCCTCTTCAGTGAACTTGTGACGAGTGTCGATAACCTTACCGTCGTTCCACTTTCTGTCGTTAACGTCCTCGGTGGTACCCATAATGGTGATGTTTACCTGACGGCGACGTGCGATAACGTGGTCCCAGTCGATGAAGTAGATGTGAGCGAAAAGGCCGAGGTCAAGCTTGCCGTCCTTGATGGTAAGTGTCTCGCTTCTGCCGAAGAATACGCTGCGAAGGTGACCGTCTGTATTCATAGAGGAGTAGTCGCCGGGCTCATTTACATATCTGCCGTACTGCGCGTGGATAGGACCGGGATGACGGTACTGATGCTCCTCTGCAAAATCGGGGATCATCTTTCTCATAATGTCGAGAAGGTCGTGCTGAAGGAACTCCAGGTCAAAGCTGTCGATATCGTGAGAGCACTCCTGAACCATTACGGAGCAGGTGGTGTGGTGGGAAACGATGGCAACGGTACCGTTCTTAACACCGGAATCCTCAACCATCTCAAGGATTTCTTTTCTGATGTCGTGGAAGGTGGGGATCCAGCCTCTGGACTGAAGCTCGAGTTCTTTCTGATAAATCTTGAATTCCATAATAAAATTCTCCTTTTGATGTATAATATTTTTATTTTTTAATCTAAATTTTGAAAATTGCTTGCGATTTTCTACCTCAATTTGCGACATCGGCGCAACATCATTGCGGCTCTGCCGCACATCATTTGCCGAAGGCAACATCGTTGAGCGTTTACTTGTTTAAACGCTCACCTACCGCTCCGCCCGGATGGATCAATGCAAACTGCTCATTTTGGTAATCGGTCTCCTCAATCAACGCCGTTTGGAGCGCGTGGAAGATCATACAAAGAGCCGTTGACGAGGTGGTACCCTGAGAGTTGTACTTGTCGGTCTCGCGGTTGACGTACTGCTTCAGCACTACGTCAGCACCCGTCGCCAAGGGCGATTCGAGATTCTCGGTAATCGTGATGACCTTGATTCCCTTTCGCTTACAAATATCAAGTATTGGAAGTAGCTCCTTGGTCTTGCCGCCACGTGATGCAAAGACCATCACATCGCCCTGTTGCAAAAAACCCATTCCACCGTGGACCGCCTCGGCGGGAGAAACGAATTTCGCGGGCTGCTCGATGCAACACATTAAGTGTGCGAAATGCTGACACAAAATACCCGAGTGGCCGCAACCGCTGGCGCCGATACGGGGGGCGTTTTTCAAGAGCTCCACAGCCTCGGAAAACCTTTCGTCGTCGAAATAGTCAAGCATCGATTTGATGCATTCGTATTCGATCTCATACGCCGCTTTCGCGGCAATCAATGCTTCTTTTTTCATCTTACACCTCAAGCGTGAAGCTCATCCCAAGCCTTGCGAAGGTTGAAGAGCATCTCCTCTACCATAGCGTAGGGGTCAGCCGCCTTTAAGATTCCGCTGGTGGAGCCCGTGGCCTGTGCGCCAAGCTTTATAGTGTTGTAAACGTCCTGACCGTTAGAGATTCCCGCGCCTTGAAGCACCATAATATCAGGATTGATCTCCTCAACGGTCTTGATGGTCTCGATGACGTAGTTAGAGTCGCTGGTTGTGCCCGTACCGATAAGCTCGGTAGGCTCGGCAACGATCAGATTGGGCGCCATATGAGCGATTCTCTTTACGTCCTCAACGGTGTCTGCGCAAACGATGGTCGCAAGACCTACCTCATCGGCGCGGCGGATCGTCTTTTCAAGGGTCTCCATATCGAGAGGTTTTTCGGCGTGGTTCAGCATAACTCCCTTTGCCCCCGCCGCCTTCACCGCCTCGGGAAGCACGCTGCCAAGACCGCGTCCGGGTACGAGCGCGTCCATATGCTGTGCAAAAACGAGGATTCTTTCGGTGTTGTCGGCAAGCAACTTGATGTCGGTGTATTGGGGAGTAACGATCACATCCACGTCGTATTTCATCGCGGTCCTATCAATCACCTTTGCAAGAGCAAGCATTGCGTCGCCCCAGATGATCGCCTTGGGGCCTACCTCAAAAAAGGGAGGCTTGATGTCGAAATTTTTAAGCATAATTCAATATTCCTTTGCCTGTATTTTGTCCGATTCGGCAATAGCACCAAATCTTTCATTCTTTATAATATATTTTAGCATAAATATCTTCTGTATTATAGTAAAGAACGTACAAAAAACTGTAAATTCGTACATTTTTTGTGAAGTTTTTGTTCTGTAAAAACTAAACAAAAAGGCAGAACCTAAAAACTGAACTGCCCAAATTGTATAGACATCACAATTTTGGGCAGTTCAGCTTCCTCTTTAAATTCAGCCATTTTAAAAAATTCTTGAAAGGGTGTTGGGGGCTTGGGGGAAGAGGGGAAACGTCTTCCAAGAAGTTTCCCCTCTTCCCCCAAATAAAAATCTAATTAATATCCAACCTTTTCCCAGCACTGGAATGGTGCGGCAAGCTCCTCGGAGATGTAAACCTGAGTCTTCTTGGTCTGCAGCATTGTGGAGGGGAGATAAGGCGTGATAGGACCGTGTGTGCAGAGACGGCTGGTCATTCTCTGCCAGGAGGAGAATGTTCCGCAGGTTGCAAGCGCGTGAACCTCGATTCTCTCCTTCGCTCTCATAACGTCGAGAGGGCCGATGGTAGCGGCGCAGGGGGGAACGTTTGCAATGTCACCCGACTGACCGAAGGTACCGTTGAGAGAGTTCTGCATAATCGTCATGGGATGCAGCTTGACGATCTGCGCGGGCTGATTGAGCCACTCCTCGATGTCGCCCGAACCGATAAACTCGGGGATGGGATCAACGAACGCCATATGTCCTGCCCAACCGGGAGAGGTGGATGCGATATCCGCGCCTGTTCCCTCGGTGATATCGTCAATGATCTTGGAATAATCCTTGATGTTAGCGTTTGTGGGGAAATGCACGTTCTCCATAGGCATACGGAGCTTCTCGTCGATCTGATAGTAAAGATACTTGATCATAGAGTGCGCAAAGCCTGCTTCATATGTGATGGGGGCAATATTGCCGTCCTGATCTGCCCATTCGTCCTCTGCTACAAGGTGAACCTTGGAGCAGTCGACCTTGAAGTAGTTGATCAGCTGTGCGAGAGGAATATAGGTGTCGGGCTCGGGGTTACCGAGGATCATTGTGAAGCTTCTTCCCTGCTCGCTTGCCTCCTTGAGACGGGTAAAGAGTGTGGAAATGAGAACGGGATGGGGGTTCATCATAACCTTTACTTCAAACTCGGGATGCCACCAAGGCTCTCTCTTTTCGAGATCCTTGCCACTGAGGCTACGAACGTAATCACAAACCGCCTTGTCCTTGAAGGGGACAAATTCGTGGGGTTGAAAATCAAATTTTGTTGCGGGATCGGTAATGAAATTGCTCATTTTCTTTCTCCTTAAATTATGTATTGTTTTTATTATTCAAATATCATTTCTCCGAAGCATTCGGGCTTGTGGAAGGTAAAGCTTTCCTTTGTGACGGGGCTCCACGAGAGATAGTGGGGCGGATTTGTGAGGTCGGCGCACTTGAAGCAATTTGCGCGGATCTTCTTTCCTTGATAGATCATAAAATCAGGGAAAAATCTCTTGATAAAGGAGTATGGAAATCTGTAACAGATCTCCCATCCGCCTTCAAACTTCGTGACCTTACGCGAGAAAAGATCTTCCTCGGTGTCGGGAATGAGACGAACGAGGTCGCCAAGTCCGCTTCCCAAGCCAAGGTAGCAGCATCCTACGGCGTTGTTTTCAAAGTTGAAGTATCGGGGATCGTCCTCCATAGGACGGAAGAAAAATTCCAGACAGCAATCCTCATACGGTGCGCCAAGGAGCTCGGTCTCAACGGCTCTGTGCTCATATTCCTCCGTCCAAAGGCGAACGAGAATTGCTTCGTTATCATAGGCGATCTGCGCCCATGCCTTCACATTGTCGGGCGTGTCAAGATATTTGTTCTCCATCGTCATGATCGGCTTATCCGACCAATCGGCACCGGGTAGCATTTTCTTTATTTCATAAGTCTTCATTTCACTTACTCGCCTCCAATAAATACGCGTTTGATTCCCATTTTATAATCAACGATCACAAGGTCTGCCCTCTTGCCCTTGGCAATCTCGCCGCGGTCGAAAAATCCTACCGCTTGCGCGGGATTGTAGGATGCAAACTTGAACACGTCAACAAGTGACGCGCCCGTGTGCTTGATCATATTTCTGCAGGAGATATCCAACGTCATCTTCGAGCCCGCGATCTCGCCCGTGTGATCGAAATTGATGTCGTCTACGCCGTCGTAGCCCTCGGGGACAGGACCGTCACAAGCATATGCGTCGGAGATTAAGATGATCCTGTCGTCTCCCTTGATCCTTCTGGTCAAGCGGAGCAGATAGGGATCAACGTGAATGCCGCGGCTGTCACAGATCAGCTCGGCGTAGATCTCATGATTGAAATAGACCGTTTCGTCCACGCAAGGAGTTCTGCACTCGGGATATTTCTGCAGAGTTCCGGTTGCGTTAAGGTGGTGCGTACCGATCTTCAGACCGTAAGGCATCAGCGCTTCGATCTGATAGGGTTCTGCCTCACTGTGCGCCACAGAAAAGACGGCGGCGGGATTTTTCGCTTTGACGTCAAGGACAAAATCAAGAATATTCTCTCGCTCGGGAGCTAACGCCCAGACCCGCGCAAGATCGTAAGCCGCGTCGATAATCGGCTGATATTTCTCCTTATTGACAGCACCCTGCCAAGGGTTGGATTCCTTATCACAGCCGAATTTCGGATTGAGATAAGGCCCCTCCATATAGAATCCCGCGATGTTTTTGCATTCGGGCTTCTTCATTGCCTCCTTGAGGTCTGCGATCGCCTTGACGTAGCCTGCAGTATCCATACTGAAGTAAAGGGCGGGCAGAAGGGTGGTGGTTCCGTGCGCAAGATGGTGCATACTCGCTCTCTCGGGCTCATCCTGGAAAAAGACGTAGCCGTCGGAATGCGTGTGGATATCAACGAATCCGGGGCCCACGTAAAGTCCCTCAGCATCAATGATCTCACAGCCCTCGGGCGTCTTCAAAGCTCTTGTCTCACCAAAATCGACGATCCTCCCGTTGTCGATCAGCAGAGTGGCATCGGGTATAAAATGGTCACGCATGATCAGCGTGCAGTTGGTTATTGCTGTCATTTCAATCTCCACCCCGCCGCTTTGCGGCGGTACATTATTAATCGATGAATTTTGCCGAAAGGCGAAACTTGTGCGTGAATTATGCCACAGGCAAGCAGTAAAGCTCACTACACCGCCTTGCGGTAGAATTACTTATAAGTGAAAAGTAACTTTCACGCTGTTCGCCTTTCAAAAAGGATCGGTTATCTTTGTACAAAACCGACAAAATCGTTTTGCCCAAAGGTTTTTAACATAATAATTATACAATAAATGCCAATGATTGTCAAGTACAACATTCGGTACGTTTTGTTTGGAATATGCTTCGGAGCGAGCAATACCCACTTTCTATTGCATCAAAATCCGACAAAAAGCCTCGTGTGCCGCGCCGTTGGTGCAGACCACGTGTTGCTTCAGGCAGGTCACGTCAAGCTCCTTGCCAAGCCCCGTAACTACACCGCCCGCCTCGCGGACGATACAAAGCCCTGCCGCGAAATCCCAAGGCTTCAGATACCTACCGAGATAAACGTCGGCACGACCGCAGGCAACGTAGGCAAATTCAAGCGCGGCTGACCCAAAGGTGCGGATATCCTGACACGCAAGATATATCCTTCTTGCGTGATCAAGCGCCATATCGACCTCGTTTTTGTAATAGGCATTGAATTCCAAGAGTCCTACACAATCCGAAAGCTTCGCGTGCTCAGAAACACGGATCGGGTGCCCGTTAAGAAAAGCGCCCTTTCCCTTCTCCGCCGTAAAAAGCTCCCCTGTATAAGGTGAATAGATCACTCCAAGCACGCTCTCTCCGTGAGACCACAGAGCAAGTGACAGGCAATTAAAGGGCAAAGCGTGCATAAAATTCGTTGTGCCGTCGATGGGATCAAGGATCCAATACTCCTTTTCCGCGTCAAAGTCAAGGCTGTCATAATCCTCCTCGGAGATAAAGCCCACGGCAGGAAATTCCTCCTTCAGCCTGCGCTTGACGTGCTCCGAGACCTCAAGGTCGGCACGGGTAACGAAATCGCTGTCACCCTTGACCCGCACGTCCGAGCGCAAAAGGTCGTCAAAAAAGATTGCGTCGGTTTCCTTTATGATTCCAATAATATTTTCAATATTCATTTTTCACATCGTCCTTATTTATCGATTTATACGGTATCAGTATAGCACGCTTTCCCTGTCAAGTCAAGAACAAACCGTAAAATTCGACAAAAGAACCCTTCGTCAAGCATTGAATGTCGATAAATCTGCCAATTTTTTCTTGACAATGACGGAAAACTGTGATACAATTAAAAAAAAGGGGCTTTTTCGTCCCTTTTGGAATGGAGACAACAATGCCAACCACAAACAGCTACAAGATCAAAACCAAGAAGGAAAATCTTTTTCTCCGTGTTTCCCAAGGCCACTTCGCCACAAGCCATAGCCATATCAATTATTATATTGACGTGACAACGCAGAAGACCCGTCTCTCCGAGGCGCAGGCCGTCGCGAAGGAGTTGGTTTCTTACTATAACAACACAACCATCGTGGACACGATTCTCTGCCTTGACGGTACGCAGGTCATCGGCACCTGTCTGGCGGAGGAGCTGACCCGCGGTAACTATATGAATCTCAACGCGCATCAAACTATCTACGTGGTCACACCCGAGCACACCACGGGAAGCCAGCTGATCTTCCGCGATAATATCACTCCTATGATCGCGAACAAAAACGTGCTTGTGCTTGCCGCATCCGTTACCACGGGCTACACCGCACAGGCGGCAATCGAGGCAATCAAGTATTACGGCGGTAAGGTTGCGGGCGTATGCTCGATCTTCGCAACCGTTGACGAGTGCGCAGGCATCCCCGTTTACTCGGTATTTGACCCCAAGGACCTGCAGGGCTATGCAAGCTATGCGTCCCACGAATGTCCTATGTGTAAAAGAGGCGAAAGGATCGACGCACTGGTCAATAGCTTTGGTTTTTCAAAGCTGTGATTGCTTTAATATTCGAACAACTCTTTGTCCGACCTCAAATGAGGTCGGACGTTTTTTTATTTCCAATGTAGCAAATTGAACCACGAATTTTTTCAAAATTCGTGGTTCAAAAGGATAAAATGGCTACTTAAAATAACCATTTTGAAAGTTTTTGGGATTCTTAAACCTTTTTTCCAAAAAGGTTTAAGCGGGGTGCAGGGGCAGAGCCTCGTATCGCGTCTCCCCTATAAATTGCAATTTAACAAATTCATCAATATTTCTCTCTTTTTTTCCAAATCCCTTGAAAAATCCTGCGCAATATATTATAATAATATCAAATACAAAAAAGGAGATTTCGTATGGAATTCAACGTTAACAGTCCGATTCTGTTCGTTATCGTCGGCGCGATCATCGCTCTTGTGCTTGCACAATCGGTATTCTTCTTAGTACGTGCTGTCAAGCGAGCAAAGCAACTCGGCATCAAATCCTCAACCGTCAAAAAAACCATTTCTTCAGCGGCAGTCTTTACCATCGCCCCCGCCATCGCGATTCTTGTGGGCGTGGTGGCGCTGTCAAAGAGCCTTGGTATCCCGCTCCCCTGGCTTCGCCTCTCGGTCATCGGCTCGATCACCTATGAAACCGTTGCCGCAGGTAACGCACTTGAAGCCGCAGGCATGAGCGCCGCTACTACTATCACAGATCCGTCTATCTACATAACCGTGGCTTGGGTCATGACCGTGGGCATCGCGGCAGGACTTGTTTTCGTTCCCTTCGTCACCAAAAAGATCCAATCGGGCATGATGAAAATGGGTATGAAGGATAAAAAATGGGGCGAGATCTTCAACAATGCAATGTTTCTCGGTATGATCTCGGCATTTCTCGGATACGTTTTCTGTGACGTAGGGCTGATCTTCAAGGGTGACCCCTCGGGCTTCATTCCCGTCTGCGTTATGGCAGTCTCTGCCGTGGTTATGGCAATCTGCGGGCTGATCGCTATGAAGACCAAGGCTCGTTGGCTCAACGACTATGCCCTGCCTATGAGCCTGATCATCGGTATGGCTTCGGCAATCCCCTTCACTATGGTACTTGGAGGTTAAGATGATGAAATATACAGAACGTACATATATGGAAAGTGTCCACGCAAGCGGACGGATATGGGGTATCATCGTAGCCATCGTGCTCTTTGCATTCCCGCTTTCTCTTTCCCTGATCTACAACGCGCTCCCCAACACCTCCGTCCTGCTTAAGGGAATCCTCGCTACCGCGCCTATGTATTGGGCTGTTGGTATTGTCGAGATCTTCACCTACGTTCCCATGCTTGGCGCAGGTGGCACCTATCTCTCCTTCGTTACGGGCAATATCTCCAATCTGAAGCTTCCCTGCGCCATCGACGCTATGGAGCGCGCAGAGGTCAAGGCATCCAGCGAGGAGGGCGAGGTTATTTCCACCATCGCTATCGCGGTCTCCAGCATCGTCACCACGGTGATCATCATCCTCGGAGTTATCCTCATCGTGCCTCTGACCCCCATTCTTGAATCCCCCATCCTTGAGCCCGCATTCGATATGATCCTCCCCGCACTCTTCGGCGGTCTCGCTGTGGTCTTCATTTCCAAGAATGCCAAGCTTTCGATCGCACCGATCATACTGATGCTGATTCTCTTTATATTTGTCCCCGCATTGAATGCCGGAACAGTCGGCATTATGGTACCTGTGGGCGTGCTCTTCACCGTTGGCGTTGCGCGCTTTATGTATAAGAAGGGATGGCTGTAATATGCAAATATTTCTTTACTGTCTTGCCGCTGTCGGAGCGCTGATTTTGGCGCTTCTGGCAATCATCATTATTCGCACTCTGCGCTTCAAGCCTGCGGCACAGCCTGCTCCCCTTGAAGCGGAAGAGCCTGTCGACCGCGACCGTGTCACAAGCAATCTGCAGGAGCTTGTACGCTGTAAGACCGTGTCTTATCACGACAGCGCTTTGGAGGATGACGCGGAGTTTGAAAAGCTGATTTCTCTGCTCCCCACGCTCTATCCCAACGTTTATAAGACCTGCACCCTGACCCGCCTGCCCGACCGCGCTCTGCTCTACCGCATGAAGGGAAAGCAGGATAGCAACCCCTCTGTTATGATGGCACATTATGACGTAGTGCCCGTTAACGAGGACGGTTGGAACAAGCCCCCCTTTGAAGCCATTCTTGAGGACGGTGTGATCTGGGGACGCGGTACGCTTGATACCAAGGTCACCTTCGGCTCGATCCTGTATGCCGCCGACACGCTGATAGCAGAGGGCTTTGTTCCCGAAAACGACCTCTATTTCGCCTTTTCGGGCGGCGAAGAGGTCAATGGCAGAGGCGCTGAAAACATCGTGGATTACTTTGAAGAAAACAAGATCACCCCTGCGCTGGTGCTTGACGAGGGCGGCGCCGTGGTTGAGAACGTATTCCCCGGTGTCAAGGCTCCCTGTGGTATGATCGGTATTGCCGAAAAGGGCATGGTAGACGTTTGCTACCGCGCAAAAAGCGCAGGCGGTCACGCCTCTGCCCCCAAGCCTCACACCCCCGTGGGAACCTTGTCCTCCGCTTGTGTGAAGATCGAAAAGAATCCCTTCCCCTCTCATATGAGCGAGCCCGTGGCGAAGATGTTCGACACGTTAGGGCGCCACTCCAATTTCCTGTACCGTATGATCTTCGCCAACCTTTGGTGCTTCTCTCCCGTTCTTGATATGATCTGTAAAAAGAGCGGCGGCGAGCTGAACGCGCTGATGCGCACCACCGTAGCGTTCACGCAGATGAGCGGAAGCGCAGCTCCCAACGTGATCCCTCCCGAGGCAACGATGGTCTCCAATATCAGACTCAATCCCCACGATACCGTTGACAGCGCGCTTGCTTACCTCAAAAAGGTGGCGGATGACGAAAACGTTGAGATCACCGCAATCCACGGTATGAATCCCAGCCGCATCTCGGTGGCTGATTGCGAGGCATTCGACAAGGTCGCGCTTGCCGTTTCCTCTACCTGGAAGGGCACCATCGTCTCTCCTTATCTGATGGTGCAATGCTCCGACAGCCGTCATTGGGGCAGGATCTCTGACCGCGTTTACCGCTTCTCCGCAATGGATCTGACAAGCGAGGAGCGCGCCACCATCCACGGACACAACGAGCGCATCCGCGTGGATTGTCTCTGCCGCGCCTCTGAATTCTATCTCAGGTTGATGAGAATGTGCTGATACCATTAAATATACTTAAAGCATCCCGACAGAAAATCTGTCGGGATGCTTTAATATCATCTTACTTATACGAACAATTTTGCAAAATAGATCAAGCCAATAGACGACATGATCAACAAAATAAAATTTACAACAGAAACAACTTTTGCCCAAACCACCATTCCTTTTGTCGGCAAATACTTGATCGATGAAAAACCAAGACAGAGACCGATCAGTGTACAAACAGATGCGATACAGGAAGCAATGAAACCGCAAAACATCACAGCTGCGCCCGCGGCGATAACAGCAAAGGTTGACATGCCCGGGATCTGATCATTTTCGGGATTAGATTCAACGCCTATCATCAGCATATAAAAGACGATAAACATTGACATAACAAAAATCGCTAAACACAGCAAAGCAATAGATACCTGAAACCGTCCTGTGCGATAATTTTCGTGATCTGCCAAAAACGTGTCTTGTTTCATACTCTGTTTTCTCCAAAAAGTCAAATGATTCTCGTGAAAACGTTTTTACAAACACACAGCTCAATACCAACGGATCTTGGAAGCGATCTCGTTTCCGTCGGCAAGAATATAGCTCTTCGAGCCATTGTAGCCTGCGCAGATATCGTGACCGCCGATCTGCGCGTAAAGCTGATGCTGCATCTCAAGCTTTGCCACGTATTCGTCGTAGACCATACCGTCCACGATCAGCTCGTTGACCTTGTTCGCTTTGCGATAAAGGATCCTGTGACCCTCAAACTCTGCTTCTGCAAGAGTGCGGCTCTTTGCGTCTCTGTCCATGCTGCGCAAAGGTGTGCTGTCAGGGGGAAGCTCACCCTCTCCTGCATCCTCGGTGCCTTCCTCGTTCAAAAACGTGGGATCGATCGAATCCGCATCGGGAACGCTACTCATATTCTTCCACTTATAGTGCACGTAAATTCCTCTTGCAAGCTCAAAGATAACCCAAGCGTGGAAGATATAGTTTACGATCATACTCAAATCAATTCCCGCAAGCAGGAAGGTTGCCAATGTATCCGCGCTGAAGAAGATCAAAGCAAAGATCATCCAACCCACCTTGTGGTTTTTGGAAAGAAGCCATGCAAGGAAATACAGTGCGATGCCGATCACACCGATCGCGATCATCAAGGCAAAAAATCCGTCGTTGAACAAGGTCCAATTCTCAGAAGACTCTCCAAAGGTCTCAAGATAAAAGTCCTCGGGCATCTTACCGGAATATGTCATACCCGACAGTATTACAAAATACGGAATGAACGCAGAAAACAGAAAATAGGTGTCCTGTCCCGTCAAGGCGAGCACACAGTTGATCACCGTAAAAACTATGACCAGCAAAAGATTGTTTCTCGATGCGACGTACTGTTGATTCAGCAACTCACGCGGTGAATATCCGCGCGTTACTTGATTTCTCATAAATGCCATAATTACCTCCAAAAAATGTAATATTGATTAACCGTATACATCAAGGTCTCAGACCCGAGCCGCCTTGAAGTGTCAAGGTTTCGCCGTTCATATACTTGAAATCGGGGCTTGCAAGCTGAACGCAAACGCGACCGATCTCCAGCTCCGCGTCACCGAAATGTCCTGCAGGGGGCATTTTGACATTTGCCTTGAACGCTTCGGGATAATTCTTTTCAAAGTTTTCAAGCTGTGCAGTCCAAGCCAAGGGACAAACCACGTTTGTATTGATGCCGTCCTTCGCCCATTCGGTTGCCGCAACTCTCGAAAGGCCTCTGATGCCCTCCTTTGCCGCCGCGTAGGAGCATTGACCGAAGTTACCCGAAATACCCGCGCCCGACGCAAAATTGATGATGCTTCCCTTCATCTCCTTCAGATAAGGATAGCAGGCCTTCATATAGTTGAAGGTTGCGTAAAGTCCCGAATAGATGGCAAGGTCAAATTGCTCGGTGGTGTGATCCTGTATCGTTACACCCGATGCCGATGCCTGTGCGTTGTTGATCAGCACGTCGATCCTGCCAAATTCCTTGATCGCCGCATCCACCACGCGCTTTGCAACCGCCTCGTTGTCCTGTCCTGCCGCAATGTCAGCCGCCATTGCAAGAACCTTGATGCCGTAAAGGCGCTCCAGCTCTTCCTTTGCCTTTTCAAGCTTTTCTACGTTTCTGCCCGTGATAACGAGGTTTGCGCCCTCCTTTGCGTATGCGGTCGCGATGCCGTAACCGATGGAGCCACAGCGTCCGTCGGACAGCTTTGCGTATCCGGCTCCCGTGATAATTGCCGTTTTATCCTTTAAGAATCCCATTTTGGTTTCCTCCGTTTCTTTTTGGTGTTTTTATTATACCTTCTTTTTCAATAAATTTCCGTGACTTCATCACAAAAAATCCTTGTTTTCAGTATATCATAAAAAGCCTTGTTTGTCAATAATAAAAAGCGAGCCTCACGATTCCGACCGTGAGGCTCACGATATATACTGCCGTTACGTTATTCTCTCCACTCATACAAGCGGGTATTATAAACGCGAATGGGAGAGGCGCTCTTGTTCTTTTTTGATTTTTTGAAGTCATAGATCACAAGATAGAATTTGTCACCCTGATTGGAATAATCAAAGGCACTTCCGTCCACCTCGCTGACCACGTATCTTCCGTGCTCGGCAAAGTACATCACTCGCTCAAGCACCAAATGTCTTCCCCGATGCACCGTTTCCTCCGCTGTGTACAAAAGCTCGTCCTCCACAACGCAAATCTTGCCCCTTGCCGCTGAAAGATAGGTTCGGACGTAAGAAGCCATTATCACCCCGACCAACAGGGCGAACACACCCGTGGAGATCAACCTCCCCACAATTCCGCGACAGGCGATAAAGGTAATGATCAACCAAAAAAGGACCATTACACCGACGAAAGCCACTATTGAGGCCATCATTGCGCGAAGCTCGCCCAAAATATCCTTTTTGATCCCTTCGCGGGTCAAAACACTCTTCGTCTCCTTCTCCCAAGCCATCACATTCTCCATTCCACCGCTCTGCGGCACAAAAATAATCGATCGGTTTACCGAAGCTCCAACCTGCATTTTAACAGAAAAGAGAGCACCCGCTCTCTTTTCCGTTGCATTTTATAATCAGCCGCCGAGATACGCTTTGCGCACCATTTCGCTCTCCGACAGCTCCTTGCCCGTACCCGTAAGCACGATCTGACCGTTTTCAAGCACGTACGCTCTGTCCGAGATCGCCAGCGATTTACCTGCGTTCTGCTCGACCAAAAGGATGGTTGTACCGTCACGATTGATATCCTTGATGATCTCAAACACCTGATCGACAAGCAAAGGAGACAGACCCATAGAGGGCTCGTCAAGCATCAGAAGCTTGGGGTGGCTCATTATAGCGCGTCCCATAGCAAGCATCTGCTGCTCACCGCCCGAAAGCGTTCCCGCGATCTGATTTTTTCTCTCCGCCAAGCGGGGGAAACGTGTGTAGATCGCGTCAAGATCCTCTTTGAAGCTTGATTTATCCTTGATGGAGTATGCACCCATCAGCAAATTCTCGTAAACCGTCAGCTCCTGGAAGATGCGCCTTCCCTCGGGAACCTGCGTCATACCCATATGCACGATCTTGTGGCAGGGTGTTTTTGTGATATCGTGACCGTTAAAGGTCACCTTTCCCGCTCTTGCGGGAATCAGACCGACCACGCTTTGCATAGTGGTGGTCTTACCGGCGCCGTTTGCACCGATGAGGGTAACGATCTCGCCCTCGTTTACCTCGAAGCTGATGCCCTTAAGGGCACAGATCACACCGTAATATACCTCGAGATCATGAACTTCTAACATTGCCATTCTGCATTACCCTCCAATGTACGCCTTGATAACCTCGGGATCGTTCAGCGCGGTCTTGGTATCACCCTCCGCAAGAACGGTACCGAAATTCAGCACGGTGATCTCATCGCAAAGTCCTGCGACGAACTTCATATCATGCTCGATGAGCAGGATCGTCATATCAAAATTATCTCTGATAAACTTGATCGTCTTGACCAGATCCTCGGTCTCGTGGGGATTCATACCTGCCGCAGGCTCGTCAAGAAGCAAAAGCTTAGGATTTGTTGCAAGCGCTCTTGCGATCTCGAGCTTTCTCTGCTGACCGTAGGGCAGATTGCAGGCGAGGTTATTTCTCTCCTCCTCCAGATCAAAGATCCGAAGAAGCTCCTTCGCCTTTTCTCTCATTGCCTTCTCCGTTTTGAAATGACGGGGCAGACGAAGCATTGAGGTTAAAACGCCGCACTTGAACTCAGGACGGTCGTGAAGACCGACCATAACGTTACGAACAACCGTCATATTGTTAAACAGGCGGATATTTTGGAAGGTACGCGCGATTCCCTTATGGTTGATCTTTTCCTGTGAAAGGCCCGTAAGGTTTTCGCCGTCCAGATAGAACGTACCCGTAGTAGGCTTGTAAACACCGGTGAGAAGGTTGAAGATGGTAGTCTTACCCGCGCCGTTGGGGCCGATCAGACCGTAGATATGATTCTTTTGGATCTTGATATTGACGTTCTGTGCCGCCTTCAATCCGCCGAAGGAGATACCGAGCTCCTTGGTTTCCAGAATATATTCTGCCATTACTTATCCCCTCCTTCTCCCGAAAGATCCTGCTTGTCCTGAGGTGTCAGGTCGATGGAAAGGACCTCGTTCATTTCGATCTTGGTAGGCACAACGTCCCATTTTGCCTCGTCGTCCTTAACGTGGGCAGGGTCATGCTTGCGACGCACAAGTCGGTTGTATATTGCCTTCAGATTGAATCGATCACGCACGCTCTTAAATGCGGGAGCGTTATTATAGATCACGATCAGGATCAGAATGACTGCATAGATCAGATTCTGAAGCACCGCAAGGTCACCTGTCAGGATCGTTGCAAGCTTGGTGTTAAGGAAGGTGATCAATGCTGCCGCGATGATCGAGCCGTTGATGCTTCCCATACCTCCAAGCACGACCATAACAAGGATCTCGATGGAATAGTTGTAGCCGAACTTCGCGCTCTGCACGGTATAGTTGCTGTAGCTGTAGAGCACACCTGCGATACCTGCAAACGCTGCCGACATTGTAAATGCCAACAGCTTATATTTTGTAACGTTGATACCCGTTGCTCTTGCCGCGATCTCGTTATCACGGATGGAGGTCACTGCTCTGCCGTGCTTGGAGCGGATGAAATTCTGCACCACGGCGAGGGTGATCAGCACAAGAATGAACGCAATGATAAAGAGATACTTCTTATCGTAACGGGGGGTGCTCAGACCGATAGCACCGCCGAAGGTCTCGCTTGACGTATTCTGGAACAGAGACTTAACGATCTCACCGAAGGCAAGCGTTACGATCGCAAGGTAGTCGCCGCGCAGACGAAGCGCGGGAATACCGATGATCACTCCGCAGAGTGCCGCCACACCGCCGCCAACCAGCAAAGCAATAAAGAACGTCAATAAACCGTTTCCGAGAGATTCCTCAAGGAGCGCCGCCACCTTACCGCTGAGATACGCGCCCACGCACATAAAGCCTGCGTGACCGAGGGAGAGCTCACCAAGGAAGCCTACCACCAAAGAAAGTGAAACCGCAAGGATGATGCTGATAGCAACCTTCTCCAAAAGGTAGAGCAAGGAGCTGTCGAAACGATAGCCTGTTAAGGTCATGATACCGAGCACTAAAGTCAGCACTCCGATCACGAAATAGTTGATATAATGATTGATCTTGACCTTCTTGAAATTCATACCTTTTCCCTCCTCTTCTTACCAAGGAAGCCCGTGGGTCTGACCAAAAGAATAATGATCAGGATCGAGAACTCGATCGCATCGGTATAGGGCGCAATGGCTGTGATCTTATAGGAGATGCACTCAACCATGCCAAGCAGGATGCCGCCAAGCATCGCGCCGGGGATCGATCCGATACCGCCGATAACCGCTGCCGTAAACGCTTTGATACCGGGCATTGCGCCAAGCGTTGAGGATATGCTGGGTGCCTTCAGAAGATAGAACAGACCGGCAAGAGCCGCAAGCGCAGAGCCGATCGCAAAGGTCACGGTAATGATACCGTTGACGTTAATGCCCATCAGCTGTGCCGCACCGCGGTCCTCGGAGACCGCGATCATCGCGCGACCGAGACGGGTATATTTGATAAACAGGGTAAGTGCGATCATGATCACCACGGTAACCCCGAGGGTAACCAACGCAGAGACCTGCATAGGTACACCAAGGATCTCCACCGAGCCGAAATCGTACACGGTGACCATCTTGTTGGCAGAGCCGAAAACAATCTGTGCCAAGCTCTGAAGCAGATAGCTGACACCGATCGCTGTGATCAGCACCGCGAGAGGAGACGCGCCACGAAGAGGCTTATATGCGATCTTTTCGATGGAAACGCCAAGCAGAACGCATCCGATCACTGCCATACCGATGGCAAGGAGCGGATTGTTGGTTGCCATAAAAACGTATATGACGTAACCGCCGACCATAATGATGTCGCCATGCGCAAAGTTCAGCATCTTGGCGATACCGTAAACCATGGTATAGCCCAACGCGATCATCGCGTAGATACCGCCAAGGCTCAGGCCGTTGATCAGAGTTGATAAAATAAGTTCCATAACAATTCCTTACTTTAAAATGACTGGATAAAGCGAGATTTTTTCGCCTTATTGCTTTATTTTTCTCAATAAAACGAAAAAAACACGCTTTATCAAAAAACAGGTATAACTGCATATACCTCCCCGAGGGCAGATATATGCAGTTATTCCGTTGGATGGATTTTCTTAATTAATATCGATTAAATCAGTTAGCTGCCTTAATTACGTACTGAATAGCAGCCTTGTTAACGTAACCGCTCTTTTCCCACTTGATGGAGTCACCGGTTGCACCGTTTGTATAGGTGAAGCCGCCGTTGAACTGTGCCTTCAAGATCTCGCAAAGGTCGGATGCGCTGATGTTAACGGGGATATCCTCGCCTGCCTCGATAGCAGCCTTCATTGCGTTGTAGATCGCGTATACGCAGTCGTATGCGGATGCGCCAAACTGGTTGAGAGGCTCACCGGGGAACTTCTCGGTATACTTAGCGATATATTCAGCAGCCTTACCCTCTGTTGCCTTGGAGTTAAAGTGAGAAAGCATAGTAACTGCCTGAGGGATCTCGTTAATATCGAAGCCCTCGATGTTATCGATACCGTCGAAGCCGTCGCAGCCGTAGTAAACCGCGTCAGGAGCAATGATATCCTTTGCCTGCTTCATAAAGATGGAAGCGGGAGTATAGTATGTGGGCATGAAGATGAATTCGCAATCCTTGAGTGTGTCGATCTGTGCACCGAAGTCAGTTGCGTTTGCATCTGTAAAGCTTGTAGCGACAACAGTTACGGAAGAGTCAAGGTTAGCCATAAACTGGTCGTAAATACCCTTGGAATAAGCCTCGTCAGCCTTGTAGAATGCACCGATGGTCTGACCCTTGAAGTTTGCGTTTACAAACTCAGCTGCAACCTTACCCTGGTTACCGTCTGCGAAGCACATCTGATAGCCGTTGTCGAACTCGGGAATTGCGTCACCGGAAGCAGAGGGTGTGAGGAAGAATACGTTATCGTCCTTGGAAAGGTTCTTCCACTCAAGACCGGGAGCTGTGGTAACGGTACCGAGAGATACCTGCATACCGCCCTCAAGCATAGAGGAATAGTTTGTAGCCACCTTGGTAGCGTCGTGCATATCGTCGGTAGCAACGAGCTTGAACATCATACCGTTAAGACCGCCTGCTGCATTGATCTCGTCAATTGCCATCTGAGCAGAGTTCTTAACTGCGATACCGTACATTGCGGCACCGCCGGTGAGAGGACCGGACATACCGATTACGATCTCTGTATTGTTTTCAGCATAATTTGCGGAACCGTTATCGCATGCTGCAAAAATGCCGAGGCAAAGTACCATTGCAAGTACAAGTGCCATAGCCTTCATGAGTTTCATGATTGAATACCTCCAAAAATAAAAAAGATATTAATAGTATAATAATTTTTGCGCCCGATGTCAAGGGTTTTTTGAAATATTTTTTCAAAAATAACACAAAAAGCGCATGAATATTCACACGCTTTTTGTATTTTTATCATTTTTTGTGCACAATGACCATTTTCACAAAAAATATCAACCTCTTTTTGTTTTTATCCTACCAAAGCGTTTTCAGGAGTCGGAACCGACCCTGATCTCATTGGGACAGCAAAGCAGAGGCTTCTCCCCTTCTCGCATTTCAAGGGTCAGCATACCGTAGGGGGTGGGAAGCTCTACCCTTGCCCGCTTCATGCCAAGCAGAGAGGGAGAGAGAGCGATCCGTTTCATACCGGGCTCAAGGATCTCAAGGCCAAGCAGAGCCTTGGGAAGCGAATAGAGTGGCGTGCCGCCCCAAGCGTGGCTGTGATCAAAGCTATAGGTCGGCTCGGGAGTGACAAAGCCCTCCACAAGTCCCTTGGAGCATTCCGCGATGGGTGCCTTCCAGCGCTCACACAGCTTGATCGTATATTCCTCGCAAAGTCCGAGACGGAAGATCGCCTCAAAAAGATAGTGGGCAAAATAGGGTTGAAAATCACCCTCGATCTCATCTGTCATAATCTTGTGCACCAAGGCTCTGCCAAGGCGATCGTCACATACGCCGAAATATGCCGCCAGAATATTGGAGTGCTTCAGATAATACCGCTTTTCGGTGTTCTCCGGCAACGACCAGCCAATGCACTCCTTGCGCTCGGGCGTATTAAGGCCTTCAAAGTAGATTCCCCGCTCCTCATCAAACAAGTGTGTTTGGATCGCGTGGCGCAACGCCTCTCTGCGCTCCCCGCAATCCCGCGACATACTGTCTCTGCCGAGTGCCGAGTATATCTTCACCGCCGCATCCAGCGCGCCGAAATAAAACATATTCAGACAGGTCTGCCCCAATGCCTTGGGCGGATGATGCATGGAAAAGCCGTCGATGTAGATCCAATCCACGAACATATAGTCGGGAGGATTTTCGATCAGCCCATTCTCGCCAACGTAAGTCGCAAAACGGCGCAAAAGAAGCATCAGCGCCTCTTCGCAATCCTCTAACAACGCATCATTGCCCGTCAGCATATAAACGTCGTACAGCATCCGAGCCCAGATCAGGCTGTAGGTGGTGTGGAACATCCTGCCGTCCTCCCGCACAAGCAGCTCTGCGGTTCGCAACACGTCAAACTCAGCAAGCCGCATATCGCCAAAGGAAAAGACCGTCATCAAGCTCTCGATATAGTAGTCACCCGTACAGGCAAGTGGCTCGCAGTGCTTGGGGCTGTCTAAGTGATGGGTTTGACGGCAATATTTGAGGGTATGCTTACAAACCGAAAGCACCCGATCGAGTTCGGCGTCATCGGTCTCGGTCACCGCATCCACGTCCACGGGATAGCAGGTAGCAATAAAGGTAACCGTCACCCGCGCTTCGCTGTCGGAATCGTTCTTCAACTCGACGAAAAGGCTTCCGGCACTGTCAATGGTGGTGGCTCTGTATTCCCCGCTCCGTATCATACGTACCCTGACGGGATTTCGTCTGTCATCCGTTTCGCAAAAGCTGACCGTCACCGAAAGCGCTCCCTCACACTCGGCGCGGATGCGAAGGTACCCCGCGTAGATCATGTCAAGCTCCATCAGGGCCTCGCGACTCTCATGAGGCGCCAACGTCACCGTATGTCCCTCGGGATACAGCTCCTCTTCTATCCGTGGCGGGATCGGCGCGTTTTGGGTGTGCCAGATATTCGGGATCACCTCGGCGCAAACATATTCATCGGGCTCGATTTGCCCGTCAAAATCCCAAGGAGAGGTGAAAGCACCGTTTCTGCGGACAAGCCAGCTGTTATCCGTAGTAATAATATCCCGCGTGCCGTCCTCAAAGGTCAGAATACCGAACAGCATAAAACCGCCGTGCCCTTTGGAAAAGTCGCAGATGCGGATCGGTGTCAGCTCCACGCGTGCATAAAACGAAAGCGTTTCTGTATCGGGGCAGATCTCCTTTTCAAAGGCATAGTAATTCTCACGCGCGCTCTCGTTTCCGATGAAATCACCGCCCACCGATGCAGGACCTGTTGCAACAAGCCCTCCGTTACAATAAAGCTCAAAGGTGGTATCTCCGCTGAAGCGAAGCGCGGCGGAGACCACTCTTTTTTCATATCGGTATTCCCTTTTGAACTCCGCGACGGTGACCTTGCCGCTTCCGTCACAGCTGTATGACGGTGTAGTCTGATGCTCGGGATACTTCTCACAAGGCAACCAAATCCATTTTTCCATATGTTTTATATTCTTCATTTCAAAGCTCTCCGCAGTAAATCATCGCTTACTCAATTTTTCGTAGCACTCATTATACCAAAGCGCGTTATCCACAGGTGTGTTCGGCGGAATATGATTTCCTACCGCCATTATAAATCCGGGGCATTTCTTTCCGATATCCATACAGCGCTTGACCTCGTTTTCAATATCCTCCCTTGTGCCGTGCAACAGGATTCTTGTGTCAGCGTTTCCTATAAAGGAGTGTGTTTTTCCGTATTTCTCCGCGATATATGCCATATCGGTACTCGGCTCCAAAATAAAGCCGTCAAAATTGCAAGCTGCAATATCGTCAATGAACGTAGTAAAATTACCGTCGGAGCAATACAGCACCTTCTTCCCCGCCTGCTTCAAGGGATCCACGTATCTTTTGAAGCACGGGAAAACGTACTCTCTGTACCAAGCAGGAGAAACAAAAGGTCCCTCCGTCCACACGATGTCATCGTGGATCAGAATAACGGGAGCGTCACACTCCGCCATAGCGTTGTAATACTTTTGCATCCATTGCGAATAGCGCTCCATGATCCTTCCCATCTGATCGCTATCTTCACCCAGCGCTTCCAGAAAGAACTCCCAACCAAAAAGACCGATAAATCCGGAAACCGCCGAAATATAGGTTCCTACCGTATTGACGGCATCGGGGCAGTAGCCGCAATTAGCCTTATAAGCCTGATTAAACCGCTCAACAAGCCCGCTGTGCGTGTAGTCATTGGGCAATGAGTTTAGCGGGTCGAAGCTCAGGACGTCGTCCACAGACTTAAAATAACTGCTGACGTGGCTGTCAAAATCCACGTGTCCTGCCATATAGCCTGCGTGTCCCATACGGGTGCGGAAATCGCCAAGCTCCTCCTCGGGAACCGTTGTGCACCATTCAAAATCATAATTCCACGCTTTAAAAAACGCTTGACTCGCCGCGCGCCGTTCCTCAGCAGACGAATTATGAGACACCCGAGTCCCCACAACCGCGTTGATCAGATCCCAATGAACCTCAGCTGAATATTCTGTTCTAGGCACTCTGTCCGGCATCTCCAGATTGATCGCCGCCATTCCGTCCTTCAGTGACATATTCGACCTCCGTAATTCTTGGTGTGCAGCCTCAAAATCGGCATTTCACACCGCCTTTCTGAATTCAGTATAGCACAAAATCGGCGCGGTGTCAAGCGTTCATAAGCAATAGCGGATATCGCCCACGGATTCAAGCTCCCGTTAAAAAGCAAAACGACGTGCGATGCACGTCGTTTCAAATTGTCGAAAAAGCTGTTATACCGCAAAAATCTCACTCG
Organism: Clostridia bacterium; assembly: GCA_017462125.1. The sequence continues at coordinate 103,678 of JAFTRQ010000132.1, forward strand.
CTGTGCTCCAAAACAAATCGCTTAGTTTGAGGATGAAAGCAAAGATAGATCATCGGAGCAAGAGAGAGCGCGTTGCCTGCCGCGAAAATGATATACAGAGGAAACACCTCTCCAAGCATACCGTAAAGCACAGCCGACAGCGCAGTACCGCCGACCGAAGCAGAGCTGATAAAGCCTAGGATAGCGCTTCGGTTTTCTTCGGGTAAAGCTAACATTAAGGATGCATTGAACACCGTATTTCCCGCGCAATTCAAAAGGCCTGCCAGAAATGCGAAAATACACATAGGAAGGAATTGATTTGAAAAATAAACAGCTATAAAGCAAGGAACAGAAAGCGAAAAACCAAGGCTCATAATCCAAAAGCGCGCCCGAGGCTTCAGCTTGATTGCTCCGAGAAGCAGAGCACCGATCACAAATGCGCACGAGTATATCGAGATCAAATTAGGCTGCTTGCACAGGGATATTACACAGCAAGTCCATTATGATATGACCGGCTTCGTGAGCTAAAACAAAGCGTTTTCGTGTTTTTGTGTTTTCTTGAAGAAGGAATCAAAAAACGAGGTCGCACTTTTGGTTACGACCTCGACAAATATTGCACTAATTTTGTATGATCTCAATCAAATTTATGTAGCAATTCATCAAACTCTCGCTTGACTTTCTCAGGAGCTACAATCTTGATCTTACCACCATAGTTAAATATCCATGAGTAGAATGTTGAGCATGCCATCACTTGTTCTGTAATTTGGAAATGATCGTCATCCTCTCCGGGTGTGATTGTAATATCTTCTCCAAACCGATCTATGACCTTATTCATAACGGAATACTCACAGCTCAACGTAACGTCTGTTTTCTCATCTCCATACATTAAGAACATAGAATCGCAGAAGGCCGACAAATCAAAATCGTCCGGACAAGGGATTCTGTCTTCATCAAGGATTTGAATCGAACATATCTTATCGATTCTGAATTTGATGATCTTGGGATTATCTTTACGCTCATAGCAACCGATCACAAAATAGCTGTCCATATTCCACACCAATGCGTATGGGCTAAACTTGTATCGGTAACCGTCGTATTTCAGAACCTTCTTCCCTTCTCTATCGTATTGCAAAAAGAAAAGGCCGTTTTGCTTTTCTCTTGCAAAACGACCTTATTACTGTTTTCTTATTTTCTGTTGATCTGAAAGAGGCACATCGTGAATACTCCAACGATGCCACCAACCATCAGACCGATAAGGAAGGTCAACACATCGTCATCCCCCCTTCATCGTAGTAGGCGGCTTCCATGGCATCATCTCCGAGACATTGAACGTAGCTGTTGAATTCATCCCAAGATTCACAGGGATGGATGCCCCATGCCTGAATGCTGTTCTTGATATCTTCATACATATCGTCATCTTCATCAAGCAGGGGATACATTTCCAGCCACACCTTGCTGTTGTCAAAGTCATAGCAAAGGACAACGGGATGCCCAAGGGACTGGTCGCATTGGAACGACTGCGAAACGTGAACACCTTCGCAGTATTCGTACAGGTTACTGTTTAACTGCAGAACGTATCCCGATGCCGATTCAATATCGAATTCGAGCTTGAATCCCATAATGTCTGCCGCCATCTCTTGAGCTTCGAAGGTGTTTTCCTTGGGAATCCTTCCGTCGAAGTCTTCACCTGCCATAATGCTGATCTCACCCACGTTATATTCGAAGATGGAAGTAGGCAACTTCCTCAATGGAGGCTTTGTACGTTTCACCTTCGCCGTAGAGATATGCTTCGGCGTGTACGCTGATTTCTGTTTCTTCCTCGATGCTATCAAGGAA
>JAFTRQ010000133.1 GCA_017462125.1 Clostridia bacterium
GATCTCGCCGCTCTCAACAGCCTTGATAGCAGGCTCTGCGAGAGGCTTCATCTTTACGAACCACTGGTCGCTTGTAAGAGGCTCAACTGTGGTGCCGCAACGGTAGCAAACGCCAACGTTGTGGTCGTGGGGCTCAACCTTTACAAGATAACCCTCAGCCTCAAGATCAGCAACAAGTGCCTTACGGCAGGCATATCTGTCCATACCCTCGTACTTGCCCGCGTATGCGTTCATAGTAGCATCGTCGTTCATAACCTTGATCTGCTCGAGGTTGTGTCTCTGACCTACAAGGAAGTCGTTGGGGTCGTGAGCGGGGGTGATCTTTACGCAACCCGTACCGAAGCCGATCTCAACGTAATCGTCGGCGATGACGGGTATTTCTCTGTTAACGATGGGAAGAAGAACCTTCTTGCCAATGAGGTGCTTGGTGTTCTCGTCCTCGGGGTTGACCGCGATGGCGGTATCACCGAACATAGTCTCGGGACGGGTGGTTGCTACCTCAACGTAGCCGTCTTCACCGATAATGGGATACTTGATGTGCCAGAAGTTGCCGGGCTGATCCTTGTACTCGACCTCCGCGTCGGAGAGCGCGGTCAGGCAACGGGGACACCAGTTGATGATACGGTAGCCGCGGTAGATAAGGCCCTTGTCGTAAAGGTTTACGAAAACCTCGCGAACTGCCTTGGAGCAGCCCTCGTCCATTGTAAATCTCTGTCTTGACCAGTCGCAGGACGCGCCAAGCTTCTTGAGCTGACCGGTAATGCGAGCCTCGTATGTGTCCTTCCAGCCCCAAACTCTCTCGAGGAACTTTTCGCGGCCGAGGTCGTAGCGTGAAAGTCCTTCGTCAACGCGGAGTCTTTCCTCAACCTTGATCTGTGTTGCGATACCTGCGTGGTCGGTGCCGGGAACCCAAAGTGTGTTGAAGCCCTGCATTCTCTTGTAACGAACGAGAATGTCCTGAAGGGTCTCGTCAAGGGCGTGACCCATATGGAGCTGACCCGTGACATTGGGAGGGGGGATCACTATGGAGAAGGAGGGATTTGTGTTGTTCTTGTCGGGCGTGAAATATCCCTTTTCACACCATTCTGCGTAGATTCTGTCCTCAAATTCCTGAGGGCTATACGTCTTTGGAAGTTCATTGTAGGAATTCATGCTTCTTTTCCTTTCATATATAATTCTTGTTTTTTCAAAAATAAAAGTCCCGATGCTTTTGCATCGGGACGTATAAATACGCGGTACCACCCAATTTGTGTCTGCCAAAACAAACACCTCTTAAAGGCTCTAACGTCGCCACCGTCGCGGACTACGCAGAAAGCTCCTTCACCCGCACCGCTCATAAGCTACCTTCGGTCTTTACCCTTACGTGCTCACACCCACCGCACGCTCTCTGAAAGGGAACAGGACTTACTCCTCTTAGTCACAGCGTTTCATATTACGTTATATTTTATCACAGATTTTTTCTTTTGTCAACTGTTTTTGCGTAATTTTTGATGCGTACAATAAACGGCGACCTGCGAAACGGTTACTTTAAGGCCTTTACTAGCTCAACTATAATCGAATTGGTCAGGTCCTTGCTTCCGCCGATCACGACCTTATCGTTATATATATAATACTGTACGTTGGGATCCACAGCGTTGGAATACGCGGCAAACGCTTCGCACGTGAGCGTTGCATCCGATCTTTTTTGAAATTCCAATATGATGCAGGTCTCCTCTGCAGAGCCCTTGATTTGTACGAAATAGCCCGTTACAACGGTTCCTTTTAACGTTTCCTGCATCTCATCCTCGATCTGTGAGACAAAGCTTTCACACTGCGCGGTATCCATAACTTGAAACGTGATCTTTCCCTCGGACCTCATTCTTGTCAGAGTTTCGGGAACGGCCACCATTGCGGAATTGCATGAAATAAAGCTGCAACAGAAAAGCACGCAGAATATGATTGAAAAAATTCGAGTAGTCTTATTTTTCATTTTGTATCTCCATCGGCTTTTATAGATGATTAATATTTTGAATTAAAACAAAATTCCCGAGCGCGATTGCACTCGGGAATTGGAGCTGGTAATCAGAATCGAACTGATGACCTCGTCATTACCAATGACGTGCTCTACCGACTGAGCCATACCAGCAAAGTCATCTTATCTCGACGACTTGTATATTATATCAAACAAAATTCGATTTGTCAACCCCTTTTTGAAAAATATTTTTGTTTTTTTGAAATATTTTTCAGCGCTCTGAGGGGCGTGCAAAAAATGAGCGGAAGGATCGTTGCCGCAAAGAAAACAATACAGACGAAGGCAGCGTTAGTATAGGGCGCGCTGTGCAGGGCTGTCTGCTGCATTTGCGCAAATGCCTTTTCGGATATTGGAAAAAGCTTCAGAAATATTCCCATCAGCACGGCACAGATCAGACCCTGCGCCGCCTTGGCAATAAAATACGGCTTAAAGGAAATCCCCCTTCCCGCACATATGGTGATGATCTGAGCGTGAACAGAAAGGCCGGACCATCCGAGAAAGGCGGAGCAAAGCAGGATCGCCGCGGTAGGCGAGGAGACGTTTGCCGCAACACCGACACCGCTTGACAGCTCAAAAAAGCCAAAGATCGAAGATAGGGCGGCGTCCGACAGCCTGCAGCTTGAAAGGATCGCCCCAAGGCAGCCTACGAAGGAGGAAAAGAATGCCACGTAGGAGCAGACGGTCAGCATGGATGAAGCCGAGCCTTGTATCGCTGACGTAAACAGGTAGACTCCCGTGTGGGAGGGCTGTGGATTGACGCGTCTCGCCGCTTTTTCGGTGCCGACATCCTTTTTGAAGAACAGACGTCCTGCAACTCCGACGGTCACGGCTGAAAGTAAGACACAAGTGTAGAGCATCACACCCAGCTCGCGACTTCCGAACAGTGCCACCCCCACTGCGCTGATCACGAACGCCGATCCGGGATTGTTGCAAAAGGTCAGCACGCGTTCAAGCTCTTTTTGCGAGATCAAGCCTCTGTCCTGCATGGTACAAAGCGTACGCGCACCGATAGGAAATCCGCAGATCGCACCGAGAACGAACGCGCAAGCGCCGCTTTCGCTGACTCCGAACAGCCACCCGATAGGACGGGCAAGCACTCGCCCGAGCTTCTGTCCAACTCCGCTTGATATGATCAGTTCCGAGATCACCATAAAGGGAAACAGGGAGGGGATCACGGTGTACGCGCATAGTTTCAGCCCTTTTTTCATATACTCTATTGCAATGTCCGAGCGGAGAAGAAACAGAAGAAACGCCATTGACGCGATCGCGCCGAAGAAGAGCATTCCATAAGGCTTTTTTTGATGTGTTTGGCAGGATTGCAAGGCTTGATTCTCCAATCTGAGGATTAACGTTCAGTAAAAATATATTTTGTCCGAGGTCACATTATGAGCAGAGAAGTGAATAAAAAAGAATCGGAGAAGCGGGGAATTTTAGAGCTTCTTGCAGTTAAAACGGAGCTTCCCTCAGATATGCTGGCAGGAGAATTCCGCATCGAGCTGAGAGGGAGAAACACTTTGTTTATGCAGGGATGCCGCAGGATACTGAAATATTCGCCCGAGCAGATGGTTATGGCCGCCAAGGGCTTTACGGTCAGCATTACGGGCAGAAGGCTGATCTGCTCTACCTACCACGACGGTACGGTAACGGTGGACGGATACATAAGCGGAGTGAATTTCGACGGTGAGGAAGGCGGTGGCGTGCAATGAATCTGACGTATCTGTTGGTGGGGAGTGTTACGGTTCAGGCGACCTACGGCATGGTGGCTGCTCTTTTGAATCTTTGTATGTATTATTGTATTCCGTACACGGATTTCGTCACGGTGGAGGAGGGAGTTCGACTTACCTTTCGCTCGGGCGCATTCAGAAGGCTGAAGCACGAGGCGGCCTTGCGGGGCATCGACTTTGCGGTGGTGAAGCGGCGCGGGCTTCCCGCCCTTTTGGAGCGATACAGGCACCGATACGGAATTGCTGTCGGGGCACTCATAGCGGTGGCAATGATCTTTTTATCAAGCAGACTTGTTTGGGACGTGCGGGTGACGGGAAATGAAAGAATCACTTCCTCGGAGGTAAGAGCGCTCCTTTACGAGTATGGCTTTGGCGTAGGCTCCTATATACCTTCGGTGAATACCGACCGATTGGAGAACAGGATCCTGATGGATTCCGAGCAGATATCCTGGATATCGGTCAATATTATCGGTACCGTTGCGGAGGTGCAGATCCGTGAGATCGACGGAGAGAAGACCGCTGACGATGAAGCCGTGAAAAAGCCTGCCAATCTTATAGCAAGCAAGGCGGGTGTTGTGGAGGAGGTTCGGATCTTTCAGGGGCGCGTGATGGTTGGCTCGGGAACGTACGTGGAAAAAGGAGACCTTCTCGTCAGCGGACTTTACGACAGCGAGCAGGTGGGCTTTCGCTATACCCGTGCCTCAGGTAAGGTGCTTGCCCGCACGGCGAGTGAATTTTTTATCGAGATTCCCTATGAATATGAGGGAATACGCTATCTTGAAGAGGAATATTATGACAAATATTTAAATTTTTTTGACTTTTCAATTAATATTTCAAAAAATAGTGGAAAAGAAGGGGTACTTTATGATAAAATAGATATAGTGGAGAACTGTAGCCTTCCGGGAGGATTGCAGACTCCGATCGAGATCAGAACGGTCAGATATCTTGCGTATGAGCAGGTGAAAATGACACGAAGTGCTGCTGAAGCGGAGGAGCTCGCTTATTTTGAGCTTTCCCGTCGGTTGGGCGAAATGGCAGAGGACCGTGTGATCATCAGAAAGACCGTAACCCCGAGGGTTGGAGAGGATTCCTTTTCGCTTTATTGCGTGGTGGTGTGTATTGAGGATATCGCTGCCGTCTCGGAGTTTGAGGTCGATATGAGTATTGTGGGAGATTAGCGCGAGGACTTTTCTCTCGGGAAAGGAATTTATGAGCAGTAAAATCATTAAGGTTGAATCCGCCGACGTTTTGGCCTCGGTATTTGGTAGCTGTGATGCAAACGTCAAGCTGATCGAGAAAAAATTCGGTGTTGCCATTCATAACCGTATTGCCGACAGCGGAGAAGACGTGATCGTGGTCTCAGGGGAGCCCGAGGAGCTTGTGGCGCAGGCGGCAAAGGCTGTGGCGTATCTGGTCAAGATGGCGAAATATAACGAAAACATCAACGATCAGAGCGTGATCTACGTCTGCGATATGGTATCGTCCGGCAACTCGGGTGAATTGGAGGAGCTTGGTGACGATACGATCTGCGTCACTATGAAGGGCAAGCCCATCAAGGCAAAGACCGTGGGGCAGAAGCAGTACGTCAATCATATCAAAAAGAATACCATCGTCCTTGGTATCGGTCCTGCGGGAACGGGTAAGACCTTCCTTGCGGTAGCGATGGCGGTGAAGGCACTTCGCGACAAGCAGGTGTCGAGGATCATTCTGACAAGACCCGCCATTGAAGCCGGCGAGAAGCTTGGATTTTTGCCGGGTGACCTGCAAAGTAAGATCGATCCCTATCTCCGCCCGCTGTACGACTCGCTGTACGAGATGATGGGTGCGGAGAACTATCAGAGACAGGTTGAAAAGGGTGTTATTGAGGTAGCGCCTCTTGCGTACATGAGAGGCCGTACTCTTGACGATTCCTTTATCATCCTTGACGAAGCGCAGAACTGTACCCCCGAGCAGATGAAGATGTTCCTGACCCGTCTCGGATTCAACTCCAAGGCGGTGGTTACGGGAGACCTGACGCAGACAGACCTGCCTTACGGGCAAAAGAGCGGTCTTGCCGAGGCTGTCAAGATCCTTGCGGGAATCGAGGATATCGCCATCCACTCCTTTACGGAGCGCGACGTGGTGAGACACAAGCTGGTACAAAAGATCATTCTTGCATATGAAAAATACGATGCGGAGCGCAGAGAAAAGCACGCACAGAACGACAACAAGAAAAATGCAGACAGAAAGGAAGGGGACGGTAAGCATTACCGCGCCTCAAGGAACTGACAAATGAACAGAAAGATGGGACTTAAGATCTATTTTGAAAACGCACAGGAAAAAATACAGCTGACGTACAAGCTGAAGATGCTCGTTCGCGAGGCGGTGGAGACCACTCTTGATTTCGAGGACTTTCAGAATCATTGCGAGGTCTCCGTAACCTTCACCGATAATGAGGGCATCCACGAGCTGAACAAAAAATTCAGAGAGGTGGACAAGCCCACCGACGTGCTTTCCTTCCCGCTCTTTGACTTTGAAGGCGAGACCGAGGAGCCGCCCATTGATGAAATCATTCACAATCTGGGTGATATTGTGATCTCTCTTGAGAAAGCGGAGGAGCAGGCAGAGGAGTACGGTCACAGCTTTAACCGCGAGGTGGCATTCCTTTGTGTTCACTCTATGCTTCATCTTCTCGGCTACGATCACGAGAGAAGTGACGAGGAAGACAGAGAAATGCGCGCGAAGCAGAGCGAGATTATGAAGATCATGGGTCTTGAGGTGAAATGATCGGCACTCTGTCGCCAAAAAGCATACGTTGCATAATGATTATTAATGAAACTGTGAGGTGAAATGATTGAAACCCAGCGAAAGAAGAGCGCTTGAAGCGGAGCAAAGAGCACAGAAGGAAGCCGAGCAGAGGGAAAAGCTGTTGGAGGCGAAGGCTAAGAGACAGCAATCCTTGGCGGAGCACAGACGCGAAGAGGAGGCAGGCCGTATCAATACGGATGCCGACTACAAGAAGCTGCCCGAGGAGGAGATACAGGTCAAGGGTGACGGTTACCATAGGGAGAGCTTTTTCGGAAATCACGTTAAGCTGATCACGTTTATCATTTGCGCAGTCCTGATTCTGACCGTGATCGGTCCTTGGGGCGTCGACCGTCTGGTCGATAAGGGCAGAGAAGAAATATACGGTAAGGAAGTGGAGAACAGGATAGAGCTGTCGCTCGAGGGGCTCGAGAAGCTTGCCGAAATGGGAGACGATCTCACCTGGGACAGCCTTGCAAATCTCAGCTACGTTGATTACAGCTTTGAAAAGGATGGAGTTATGACGCACATTCGGGAATACTCCATTACGGGAACGGACGTGGTCCTTCGTGTCGGCGGCACGGAGGTTGGTTCCATATATGAATACGTGATCCCCGGAACGAGCGTTGTCCTCTTCCGCAAGGTCGATACAGCGCTTCCCGAAAAGCCGGAGTACGTTCGCTTGATCGACTACCAAAGCGGAGATTTCGTGGAGGATATCCGCAAGGATGATATGACCGTATTCCTCTCCGAGCACACAGGCTCATAAAACATAAACCAATTTAAGACAAGGATAGACGATTTAAATGAAAAAAACAGGCTTTATTGCAATCGTGGGTCGCCCGAACGTGGGCAAATCCACATTACTCAACAGTATTTTGGGCGAGAAGGTGGCAATCGTTTCCTCCAAGCCCCAGACCACGAGAAACCGTATCATCGGAATTCATACCGTGGGAGACGATCAGTTCGTTTTTCTCGATACCCCCGGTATCTTCAAGCCTCGCAATACGCTGGGCTCCTTTATGGTCAAGACCGCCAATTCCTCTATGCAGGATGCGGATGCGGTCATTCTCGTTGTCGACACGGGTAAGCCCATCAGCGATATTGAAAAGAACGTGATAAATTATCTGAAGCGCACCGAAACACCGGGTGTTCTTGTGTTGAACAAGATCGACCTTTATCGCCGCGAGCAGATCGCGGAGACGATCGCGTCCTATGCGGCGCTTCACGAGTTCAATGCCGTGGTGCCGATCTGCGCCAAAAACGGCAAGGGTGTCAGCGAGGTGCTTGACGAATGTAAGCCCTTCCTTGGCGAATCCGAGTTCTTCTTCCCCGAGGATATGGTCACCGACCAATCCGAGCGTCAGGTTGCGGCGGAGATCATCCGCGAAAAGCTGCTTCGTACCCTGAATAAGGAGATTCCCCACGGAATTGCGGTTGCAATTGAAGAATTCAAGGACGAAGGAAGTCTGATCAGCATACGTGCAGAGATCTTCTGCGAAAAATCCTCCCATAAGGGAATTATTGTAGGTAAAAACGGCGAGGAGCTGAAGAGAGTCGGCTCTTATGCGCGCGCGGATCTTGAGGCCGTTTTCGGCACAAAGGTCTATCTCAATCTTTGGGTCAAGGTCAAGGAAAATTGGCGTGACTCACAGCGCGGTATCACCGATTTCGGATTTACCGAGGAGTAAATATTGAGCTATGGGGGAAGGAGAAGCTTTTTGAGAAAAGCTTTCTCCTTCCCCCACACCCCCATCCTTTTCAAAAGCCTTCCGAAATTGGCGCATTGCGCGAATATCACGCGGCAAATATTATCGCGCAAGCGTTGCCGAGGGAGGAAGATATCACGCGACGCATCTGCGGAGCAGAAAGGAGTATTTTATGGCATTCGCAACCGACGGTCTGATCACCCGCGTTACAGACGTGGGCGTCAGCGATAAGCTTGTCAATATCATCACCCCCGATCGCGGGCGTATCGGTGTGTTTGTCAAGGGCGGACGTTCGCCTAACAGCAAGCTGACCCCCGTTTCGCAGCTGTTTACGTACGCAAATTTTGAAATATATGAGAAAAACTCTGCGTATGTGATGCGCGGCGGCTTGATCATTCGACCCTTTTACGAATTATCCATTGATATTGAAAAAATCGCAGTCGCAACCTATCTTTGTGATCTTGCAAATGAATTGACCGATGAGGACGTTGGCTGTGAAGCGCTTCTGAAGCTGCTTTTGAACTCGCTTCATCTGATCTGCAAGGGAGAGAAGGATATTGCCGCGATCAAGTCGGTGTTTGAGCTTCGTGCAGCGGCTATGTCGGGATATTTGCCCGAGCTGTCGGGCTGTACCTACTGTGGTGCGCAGGAGTCGGAAATGACGTATCTCGACGTGATGGGCGGACGGTTGATCTGCAGTGATTGCCTTTCAAAGCACAATGCGCGCCCGCGGGTGATCTCAAAGGAGTTTGACGACATACCCGAGGCAAGCGTGCTGTGCGGACTGTCGCCTGCGGCGCTTGCGGCTTTGCGGTTTATTATATGCTCACCACCCGGTAAGGCTTTTTCCTTTGAGCTGAAGGACCCCGAGGATCTTCGCGTGCTCTCGCGAGCAACCGAGTCGTATATTCTCAACCATTTGGGGCGCGGCTTTGATTCCTTGGACTTTTATAAGGCGGTAAAAGAAAAATAATATGGCAGATATCATAGAACTGATTTTGGCGATTCTTGCAGAAATATTCGTAGATGTATTTGGGAGAGTATTCATATTTTTTATTCCAGAAGAAAAATTCACCCCAAAATTGCAAAAGGCGCTGTCGGTAGTCGCCTTGGTGATTGCAATTCTGTTTTTTGCGATGCTGGGTTTTGGAATTTCGCTTTTGTTCACAGAGGGAATCCATTTTGTTCTTGGCTGGATTTTCATCGGTGTAGGGGTGGTGTACATTACTACTTGTGTTATTTTAAATGGTATTATCAAATCCAAGAAAAAGCACAAATAACAAAAAAGGGCGACATCGCCCTTTTTGTTTACCCAAACCGTCTTTTCCCGGGCTTTTGCCTTCTTTGGATATTGCCGGCAAAGGCGCCCAATACCGTAAAGAGAATTGCAATCGCGTGCAGAAGGGCGGTTTGCCAAAATTCATACCCCGATGAGGGCAGACCGCGCAGAATGACCGACAACAAAATCGAGATGACCGTGATCATCCCTCCGCATACGATCCCACAGAGCAGAGGCGCTTCCTTCACCTTCTTCGCGCAGACGAAGCCGCCTGCGAACATAGAGGGGAGGAGAGCCGCGAGGGAGAGCGGAGAGAGAAGAATTGCGGGGTCGGTATTCGCGTACGCAACGGCGGTCATGATAAACAGCAGGATCGCACCTAAAGCAAGCGCGGTGAGCGTCCCTGTCAAAGCACTGCTCATAACCGTTGAAAGAAGAGAAGCATCCTCTTTTTCCCGACTCCTTGCGACAAGCGAGGCAGAGTGCGCAGGAACGATGCTTCTTTGATTTTTTGCCATAAAAAACGCCTCCGATATCATATATTCGCTAAAATATATGCGTATGGAGGCGTTTTTATTCATTTTGTCAGTCGACTGTATCCTCGGCCTTAACGTCAACACGGCTGACCGCGCTCTTGAGAATGCGGATCTTAGTGCCGTCGCGGCTGGTTTCGATCACGCAGGTCTCTTCTTTAATGCTGACGACCTTGCCAATGATGCCACCGATGGTGGTGATCTCATCTCCAACCTGAAGGTTGTTTCTCATTGCCGACATTTCCTTCTCCTGCTTTTTCTGAGGGCGAATGCCGAAGAAATAGAAAACAACGAAGAGAACGACCATCAAGCCAACGGTAACCCACATAGAACCGCCGTTACCACCGTCGGTTGCTGTGAGAAGAAGTGTATTGAGCATAATTTCGTTTCCTTTCTCTGATAATAGAAATTTCAACATCTTATTCATTGTACTTGTAATTGCTTATAAAGTCAACCGCTTATTTGTAAATTTTTTTCTTTTGAAGATTTTTGCCCAAAAGAAAACCGAAAATGCACTCATTTTTCCCTGTGCTCAAAAAATTTGTCATAACACTTGCATTTTTTAGTAATATGTGTTATACTTAAGATGTATTACTATTTTTAAGTATCCGGAGACGTATATATTATGGAAAAGAAAAAGTACCTTGAATGTGCCGTGATCATCAATACGCACGGTGTGCGCGGAGACGTGAAGCTGGAATCTCTTTGCGACAGCCCCGAGGTTTTGGCAAGCCTTGAGCGCGTATTCGTGCAGGAAAACGGCAGATACAGAGAGATCGAGGTTTTGCACGCATCGGTTTTCAAGCAGTTTGTTCTGGCGAGTCTTGACGGTGTTGACGATATGGACAAGGCGGCGGCAATGAAGGGAACTATGCTGTATGCGGCAAGAGAGGACTTTGAGCTTGAGGAGGGCGATTTTTTCATCGCCGATCTGATCGGCTTGCCTGTGATTGACAATCTGAACGGCACGGTTTACGGCAAGATCAAGGACGTTATTAATCGCGGCGCGTCGGATATCTACGTGATCACGACTCCGTCGGGTGAGAGAATGATGCCCGTTGTAGAGGAGTTTGTGAAAAAAGTGGATCTTGACAACGGCGTTTTCGTGGAAACGATTCCCGGACTTTTGTCCGACGAGTGATTTCAGATCAAGAAGGATTCAATATGAGATTTGATATAATGACGCTGTTTCCCGACCTCGTGAATACGGTTTTGGGAGAGAGCATAATCGGGCGCGCGCAAAAAAGCGGAGCCGTAGAGATCAATACCTATAATATCCGCGATTATTCGGAGGATAAGCACCGCAGAGTGGACGACACCCCGTACGGCGGCGGAAAGGGAATGCTGATGATGGCACCACCGATCTACAACTGCTATACGGCTATTCTGAAAGCGCAGGAGGAGTCGGGCTTTGTACCCGAGAAGCGCCGCGTGATCTATATGTCGCCGGCAGGCAAGGTGCTGAATCAGAAGAAGGCCGAGGAGCTTGCAACGTACGACAACGTGATCATTCTTTGCGGTCACTATGAGGGCGTTGACCGCCGTATCATTGACGAGATCGTGGATGAAGAAGTGTCGATCGGTGATTTTGTGCTCACGGGTGGCGAGATCCCCGCAACCATTCTTGTGGATGCGGTCTCGCGCCTGTTGCCGGGAGTGCTGTCCGATCCCGAATGCTATGAAAAAGAGAGCATTTGCTCGGGAATGCTTGAATATCCCCAATATACAAGGCCCTATGAGTTCCATGGGGTCAAGGTGCCCGATGTGCTGATCTCGGGGCATCATGCCAATATTGATAAGTGGCGCGAGAAAACTGCGGAGGAGCTGACGAGAAAACAGCGCCCCGATCTGCTGACCGAAGAAAACGAGTAAGACGGTCGAGGATGTAAAAAATGACCGAAGGGAGGTTTTGGCTGTGGCAAGAAAGAAAAAGGAAGAGCGCCGACGCTCGGGGTCCTTCTTTATCAACGCTGTGGATGCATTTACTGCGTTTATCTATTCATTCCTGAAGGGCGGTGAGACCAGTCGGAAAGTGCTGACAGACGATTCGTATTACCGCGAGAGCAGAACGGCACACGCTTTTGAAAAAAATGCAAGATCCTTGGTCAAGGACAGCAGTATTCAATATATTGGAACGTTTTTGGAGCAAAGCACAACAATGCGTGCAGCCGGCGCGTTCAGATCCTTTTTGGCTGCATTAAGCCTTAACGTGTACGGTATATTCTCGATTGTATACGGGCTTGTGTCGATAGTTATGTACTATCTTTCGTACGTATTGAACGGCAAAAACGAGCACGGAGCCTCTGCGCTACTCTTTGCGGGAATCCTGATCGTATGCGCCGTGCCGATGCTGATGACCTCCCGCTCTGCCGTATCTGTCTTAGCCGAGAGCGTGATCATGCGAAAAATTCTGCTTTCCTTCCTCGGTTTACCTGTTGAAAAGCTGAATACACGAAAGCAGATCGGCGGCAATGAGTATATGCTTTTGTCTGCGTTTTTGGCTATTCTTTTCGGAATTTTCACCTATTTCGTACACGTATTGTATATACCGATCCTTTTCGGTGTGGTCGTAATGATCTCTTTGATCTCGTCACATCCGGAGGCGGGAGTTGTGATCACGGTTGCAGTTGCTCCGTTTTTACAGTTTACCAATGAGCCTGAGCTGATCCTTGCCGTGCTGATCCTCGGAACGATGGCATCGTACGTCGGCAAGCTTATCAGACATCGCAGAACCGTTATTTTTTCTGCGGAATGCATCCTTGTATTTCTGTTTTGTGCTTTTATTCTGGCGTCAAGTATTTTTGCCGTCGGAGGAGCAGAGACCCTGCAGGAGTCTGTTCTCACGATCATTGTGATCGTTGGCGGCTTCTTTTTGACCTACAGCCTGATGGAGACGGAAAAGCGTCTTGCGGCGTGTATGAGGATTCTGACGGTATCCTTTATCTCGCTTTGTCTGGCAGGTCTTTGGAATCTGTTTTATAACGGTATCGCGGATGGCGTGATCTATTCGATGCGTGAAAGCGTACGACCGATTTTTGAAAACAATATCATTTATATTGCCGATGATGCGTCGGTGTTCGGCGTATTTGCGGTGTTGATGACCCCGTTGATCTTTGCATATATGGCAAAGCGGAAAAGCGCAACGGGATTTGCGTCGGCATTGGCCTTTTTGGCAGTCATCGTGTTTGCGGCTTTTATTTACGGAACGTATGAGACCGTCGTTGCCATCGTGATCGAGTTTTTCCTGTTCTGGCTGATCTACAGTCATAAAACGATGACAGCATTGATCTTTTTGGCGCTTCCCGTTGCGATCCTTGCGATGCTCTATCCTTACGCGGCAACGCGTTACGACTTACCTGAGATCGGAGAGCTGTTCAAGGGCCTCCTGCCCCTCGGCTTTGCGGATTCCTCTGCCCATCTGAGCGTGATCGAGCACACCGTTGAAATGCTGAAGGACGGCAATCTGATGGGAATCGGAGCAGGAAAGCACGCGTTTGAAGCGGTCTATCCCGCTTATGCGGATGCTGTATCTGCGGGTGCGGATAATCCTGCCTCGCTTTGGCTCCAAATCATTTGTTGGTCCGGTGTTGGCGGCATGGCGGTATTTGTTGTTCTGGCTTTGCTGATTGCCAGAAACTCCTTGGGACAGCTGTCCTGCTCGCGAGAGCGAACGATGCGCCCCGAGGTGTTGGCTCTTTTCTGTAGCGTATTTACAGCGATGATCTTCGGTAGTGTTAACTGCATTTGGGACGACGTCAGAATGCTATATCTGTTCTGGACCTGTGTGGGCCTTTTGGCGGCATACATCAGAGAAGCCAGGGAGGCAGAGGATCGAAAGCTTGCCGATTATGCAAGGGACGATGACAACACCGATATTGAGTTGAGATTTTAACGTTATTCCGGGAGGAATTGATTATGGCAGAATTCAAAAATTATGGGCGCGATGGCAATCAGAGCGATCTGCGTCAGGCGGATTCGGAGAAATCCTTTGGTGCTCCCGCGCAGAATCCTATCACCGAGAGCGTTGGTGTGAAGATCGGTGATAGCATCGGAGGAGCTACTAAGGCAAAGAAAAAAGCGGGACGGCTGCCTGTTATTGTGGATATTATCACCGGCATATTGCTGTTGGTTGTGGTAATCGGCATATTTGTGGGTGCGTATTATCTTTTCAGATATTATGCTGATGATTATGAGGGCGTTGACGTTGAGTATACCTTCATCTGTGTATCGGAGGAGGCAGGGGAGATCAACTACCGTACCCTGCGAAACAAGGAGCTTTATCTGGATACTGCGGATAATACCTTGTATTTCGGTGACGTGGTTTCGGCAGAGCTGTACGATCTTCAGAACGAAGCCGGCGAGATGATGCTGGTCGTTGTGGTAGAAGCCAACGTGAAATATAAGAGCGGTGAAGGATATACCGTTAACGATTGTAAGATCGCCGTTGGAAGTGAATATACCCTGCGCTCGGGTAACGTTGAGATCAGCGGCACGATCGTTGAGCTAGTGCCCGCGAATGCCAAGGCTACTGCGCGAAATGCTGTAGGAGGAGGTAACTGATATGGCAAACGAACGTAAGGAAAAAAGACGCGTTAACGTTTTTGACGTTGTCATACTTTTACTTTTGCTTTGTCTTGTGGCAAGCTTTGTCTACAGGATATATATGGGCATTGACAAGGATAAGGCAAGCGTTAACGACGCATACTACGTTATGAGCTTTGAGTGCGATCGGGAATATGACAGCTTGCTGCGCTATCTTGAAAGCGGAGACGCCGTGTATTTCGCGGCTGACGGAAAGCTGTTGGGTTACCTTTATGCAGGAGAGGACAGCGAAAACGGCGCGATCTATGAGATCATTGATGATATCCCCACCTTTGCGGGAGACCAGATCGGTACGGAAGCGCAGGAGGAATCGGAGACCGAGGCGGGCGTTGGAGAATACGACAACTCTCTCTATCAGCCCTCGGCACTTCCCGAGCAAACCTATAAATATGTCCGTATCGGTGGACAGATAGGCTTGAATTCCGAAACGGTAAAGGTCAAGAACGGAAGCTATTATTTCATTGGAGAAACCAACTTCACGGTTGGCAGCGTGATCGAGGTCTATACCGACGATGCTGTGTTTACAATTAAGGTCGTAAATATTGAAATCATCGAGTAAATAAGTTCGTTTTGTGATTGAATTTTGTATTTGTTGTGTATATTGCCAAAAATAAAGTGTGAATATGTAGAAAAAATATATAATTTTTACTCTTGATTTTGGCATTGTTTTTTGTTATACTATTGATAGCCGAAGCTGTATCGGTTTTATTGCCGTCAGCATTTGGAGATTTGTATATAAACCTTACATATAAATAGGAGTAGAACAAATGAAAACTCGTGAAGTTGTGATCACAAATGCAAGCGGTCTCCACGCAAGACCTGCTACGTTCTTTATTCAGAAGGCGAATTGTTATAAGAGCACAATATTGATCGAAAAGGACGATCGCAAGGTCAATGCCAAGA
Organism: Clostridia bacterium; assembly: GCA_017462125.1. The sequence continues at coordinate 15,546 of JAFTRQ010000133.1, forward strand.
GCTTGCTGGGCGTTCTCTCTCTCGGTATTGCGAAGGGCATGACTGTAACTCTCATCGCTGACGGTCAGGACGAAGAGGCTGCGATCGACGGTCTTGTATCCCTTATCAATTCGGGATTTAACGAATAATAACCGAAGCGTGCAAAAAGTGCGGAGACAGTATCTTAAAGCTTGAGACTGTCCCGCTCTTTTTTTACAAAGCTTTAAACCGTAACGTGTCTGAAAGGAGAGTGCTTTATGCCGATCAATGAAAATGAATTGAAGATATTGCTCGAGAAGGCGAACACTCTGCCTTTGCGCCCCGGTGTTTACATTATGAAAAACGCGGCGGGAAACGTGATCTACGTCGGTAAATCGCGCAAGCTGAAAAACCGTGTGTCGCAGTATTTCCAAAACAGTGAGAAAAACGCAAAGACCGCGGGAATGGTCAGGGCGGTCAAGGATTTTGACTATTACGTGTGCGATACGGAGATCGAAGCCTTGTCGCTTGAGAATACGCTTATAAAGCAGTATTCACCGAAATATAATATTCGTCTGAAGGATGCGAAATCGTACCCCTATATCAAGATCACAGACGAGCTGTATCCCCGTCTCGTTATGACGAGGACGAGGGGAGAGAGCGGTAAATATTTCGGCCCGTATTCGGGAACTTCTACGGTTTTTTCGGTGATCAACACCCTGTCGGGTATTCTTGCGTTGCCAACCTGTACGAGAAAATTTCCCAAGGACATCGGCAAGGAGAGGCCTTGTCTGTATTATCAGATGGGCAAATGCTGTGGCGTTTGTACAGGCAACGTTGACGCTGACGAGTACCTTGAAAGGATCAAGCACGCGTCGGATATTCTGCGCGGCAATACGGCGTCGGTCAAGAGGGAATTAACCGAGCAAATGTATGCTCACGCAGAAAACGAGAGATATGAGCTTGCGGCAAAGTGCCGCGATACCATCGCCGCTCTTGATCGATTGGGTCAGAAGCAAAAGGTTGTAGCGCCTTCGGATACGGAGCACGACGTGATCGGATTGTATAACGACGATCTGTGTTCTTGTATTTCGGTGTTTTTCATTCGCGACGGCGCCGTCAGCGACAAGCAGGAATTCGTATACGGTGCAGACCGTATCGTGGACGAGCAGAATATTGCGGCGTTTATCTGTGAGCTTTATCAGATAAGAGAATATATACCGAAGAGTATTTTGCTGTCCTTTGAGCTTGAGGAAGAGGAGCTCCAAACGCTTTCCGCGTATCTTTCCGACCGCGCGGGAAGAAGGGTTGTAGTTCGTACACCCGAGAGGGGAGATAACAGAACCTTATGCGAGATGGTGCGCGACAATGCGGCGGAAAGGGCGAAGAATTACCGAAACGAGGCGGAGAAGGACGAGAAGATATTGCTTCGCCTTGCTCAATTGCTTTCTCTGGAAACCTATCCCGAGCGGATCGAGGCGTACGATATATCAAACCTTGGTCACGAGCACATTACAGCCGGTATGATCGTTACCGAGGGAACAAAGTTCAAAAAGAGCGATTACCGAAGCTTTAAGATCTCGACTGTTACAGATGGCACAGACGATTATCAGAGTATGAGAGAGGCGCTTTATCGGAGACTGAATCACTTGGATGACGAGAGCGGATCATTTTCCCAGTTGCCCGATCTGATTTTGCTGGATGGCGGTAAGGGGCACGTTTCAACGGTGAGACAGTTGCTCGGTGAGATGGAGCTTGACATTCCCGTTTTCGGTATGGTTAAGGATGACTATCACAAGACCCGAGCGCTCTGTACCGATACCGAGGAGATCAGTATTGCCAAGGAAAACGCGCTCTTTGTCTTCATATATAAGATACAGGAAGAGGTCCACCGCTTCACGGTCTCAAAAATGGATACCGCCAAGCGAAAGACGCTTACGAAATCTTCTTTGACAAAGATAGATGGCATCGGAGATGCCAAGGCGAAGATATTGCTGAAGGCGTTTGGAGGAATCGGAAGGATCAAGACCGCCACGGTGGAGGAAATCGCCACTGTTAAAGGTATCAGTAAAACAGACGCTCAAAGAATATTTGAGTATTTTCAGTAATCGATAAATTTGGGTTTAGCGGGGAGATGCGATGCCCCCGCACTCCGCTTAAACCTTTTTGAAAAAAGGTTTAAGAATCCCAAAAACTTTCAAAAATGGTTATTAAGTAGCCATTTTTGAAAGCTTTTGCCAAGCTTTTTTCAAAAAGCTTGCCAGCTTGTGCATAAGCGCAATGCTAACCGGAGGCACGCATCTTTCCCCCGACAAATCAAAAAATGAAAAAGGAACAAAATTATGATGCGAATAATCACGGGCAAAGCCCGAGGTGTAAAATTAAATACTCTTGAGGGTGAAAACACCCGTCCCACAAGCGAGAGGGCGAAGGAAGCAGTCTTCTCGATGATACAGTTTGATATCGAGGGCAGAGAGGTGCTTGATCTCTTTGCGGGCTCGGGTCAGATGGGGCTGGAAGCGGTGTCGCGCGGCGCGGCGATGGCAACTTTTATCGATAAAAGCAAGGATGCGGCCGCGGTGATAGCTAAAAACATTGAGAAAACCAAACTTTCAGAGCATTGCCGCCTGTTTAACTCCGACGTGAATGATTTTATTCGTGTAACGCGCGGCAAAAAGAAGTACGACGTGGTCTTTATTGACCCGCCGTATGCCCTGCGTGCCGTCGCCCCCACGCTCAAAGCACTTCTTGATGGCGATATGCTCAAGCCTACCTCAATAATCGTTTGTGAGAGCGAGGAAAGCGATATTTTCGAGTCCGACCCCGCTCTAGGGGAGCGCTTTGATGTCATCAAAGCGGCTAAATACGGTGTAGCGCATATCACGATACTGAAACCTTTGGATGAATAATAAGGAGAGTCAAACTATGAGAATAGCCCTTATTCCGGGAAGCTTCGACCCGATAACCTTGGGTCACGTTAACATTATCGAGAGAGCTGCCAAGATGTTTGATACGGTCTACGTTGCCGTTATGGTCAATGACTCGGCGAAATATGCCGAAGGCTTGTCTTCGAAAAGCTATATGTTTGATATGGAACAGCGCCTTGAGATGGTAAGACTTTCCGTGGCGCATATTGCAAACGTGAAGGCGATCGCGCGCTGTGGTATGTTGATCGATCTTTGCGATGAGCTGAACGTTACGGCGATCGTCAAGGGTGTGCGGTCTGAAGCGGATTTTGCCTATGAAATGATCCATGCAAAGTGGAACAGAGAGCACAACGAGCGCGCGGAAACCCTGCTCCTGCCCGCAGATGAAAGATATGGTGCCGTCAGCTCCACCCTCGTGCGTCAGCTGTTGTGCGACGGTCAATACGATTCTTTGCAGGGTGTGGTGTCGGATCGGGTGATCGAGTGGCTGAAAAAGGGAGAAAAAATCCAATAAGGATAAAAAGTTAATATTCACTTAATATTTTGGTTGTAATATTATATTATCGTGGGGATCTTTGGAAACCCGCAAAAATACATACAATTTGAAAGGAACTTATTATGTCCAACAAGAAAAACGTTCTGGCGAGTATTATTATCTCGCTCATCATCGGCGTTATCCTCGGTACACTTTTGGTTGTGCTTGCGGGAATCCTTGACTTCACCGACCTTCTCAAGTGGGGTCTGATCATCATCGGTATCATCACCATCATCAGTAACATTCCTTCCTTGGTTAACGGTATTCTCAATATCACCAAGGCATCGGGTATCATCGACCTGATCTTCTCGATTCTCGGTATCGTTCTCGGATGTATGATGATCTTCATGCAGGGAACCGTTGTTACCGTTATCGTTGCGGTATATCTGATCGCGTTCCCCATCGTTCGCATCATTCTCGCAGGCAAGAATGGTTGGAAGGATCAGATCAAGAAGGAATGGGTCAAGATCCTGATCGGCGTGCTCCTTCTCGCTTTCCTTCCCGCACTTATGAACGCTGCAAACGACGCGTTTGAGATCATTCTTCTCGTTGCAGGTTGGGTAGTGATCGGTCTTTCCGTTCTCCTCTTCGTGCTTTCCCTTATCTCTTACATCAAGGCTTCCAAGAAGGCTGATGAGGCTGCTCCCATTGAAGCAAGCGCTGAAGAGACACAGGCTGAATAAAATCAATATGAAAATTAAGGGCGATTTCATATCGCCCTTTTTTCGTTCAAAATATAAATAGAACGAATTGTAAACAAAAACGAAAATCTGATAAAAATGCCTTTACTTTTAAAAATAATGGTGATATAATTAAGGGTACGGAAAAAGAACGAAAGTTTTATTTTGGCAAAGGGATGGAAGCGATCTATGGACAAATTTAAGCTGAAAAGTGAATACAAGCCCACGGGAGACCAACCCGAAGCCATCGCAGGCTTGGTGCAGGGAATCAAGGAAGGCAAGAAAATGCAGACCCTTCTCGGTGTTACAGGCTCGGGTAAGACCTTTACTATGGCGAATATCATCGAGCAGGTCAACCGTCCGACTCTTGTTCTGGCACACAATAAGACCCTCGCCGCACAGCTCTGCACCGAGTTTCGCGAGTTTTTCCCCGACAACGCAGTGGAATATTTCGTTTCTTACTACGATTATTACCAACCCGAGGCGTATATCCCCGGGAAGGATATGTATATAGAAAAGGACGCCCTTGTCAACGACGAGATCGACCGTCTCCGCCACAGTGCCACAAGCTCGCTTTTTGAGCGGAGAGACGTGATCATCGTTGCCAGCGTGTCCTGTATCTACTCCCTCGGCGAGCCCGAGGAATACAAGGATCTGCTGATCTCGCTCCGCCCGGGTATGTATATGTCCCGCGAGGAGCTTATCAGAAGGCTGATTTCCATCAGCTATACGAGAAACGACCTCAATCTTGTCCGTGACTCCTTCCGTGTCCGCGGCGATACCGTTGAGATCATCCCCGCAAGTATGAACGAGAGGGCGATCCGCGTTGAATTCTTCGACGAGGAGATCGATCGCATCTCCGAGATCAATATCGTCACGGGTGAGATGCTCCGTAATCTGTCCTACTATCCCATATACCCCGCAACGCATTACGCCGTTTCCGACGAAAAGAGGGAGAAGGCAATCGGTGAGATATACTCCGAAATGATAGCGCGGGCGAAGTGGTTTGAGGAGCAGGGCAAGCTGATCGAGGCGCAAAGAATCACCGAACGAGTCAAATACGATATGGAGATGCTCCGCGAGGTGGGATTTTGCTCGGGTGTGGAGAACTATTCTCGCGTCTTGTCGGGCAGACCTGCAGGATCGACTCCGTTTACGCTTCTTGACTATATGCCGAAGGATTTTTTGCTGTTTGTGGACGAGTCACACGTCACTCTGCCGCAGGTAAGAGGTATGAGCGGAGGCGACACAGCGAGAAAGAAGAATCTTATCGATTACGGCTTCCGTCTGCCCTCGGCTTACGATAACCGCCCGCTGTTCTTCGAGGAGTTTGAAGAGAGGATCAATCAGGCGGTATTTGTCAGCGCGACCCCCGGAGATTACGAAGGAGAGCATAGTGAGCAGACCGTAGAGCAGATCATCCGTCCCACGGGACTTCTTGACCCCGAGGTTGAGGTTCGTCCCATCGAGGGTCAGATCGACGACCTGATGGGCGAAATTCGCATCCGCGCCGAGAAGGGTGAGAGGGTGCTGGTCACCACGCTGACCAAGAAGATGGCGGAGGATCTGACCGACTATCTTGCCGACAACGGCATAAAGGTGCGCTATATTCACTTCAACGTGGATACTATGGAGCGAATGGAGATCATCCGCGACCTGCGTCTCGGTGTTTTCGACGTGCTTGTGGGTATCAACCTGCTCCGTGAAGGCCTTGATATTCCCGAGGTCTCACTTGTGGCGATACTTGACGCCGACAAGGAGGGATTTTTGCGCGCTGAGCGTTCTCTTATTCAGACCATCGGCCGTGCGGCGAGAAATGCAGACGGCAAGGTTATTATGTATGCCGATTTGATAACGGGCTCTATGGAGCGGGCAATTTTCGAGACCAACCGCCGCCGCCGTATTCAGGACGATTACAATAAGGCCAACGGCATCGTGCCAAGGACGGTTATCAAGGGTGTCCGCGACGTTATTGACATCAGCGGCAAGAATTCCGACAGGGGAACAGAAGCAAAGTCCAAGAAGCCCAAGAAGATGTCAAGCGCCGAGAGAGAAAAGATGATAGAAAAGCTGACAAGCGAGATGAAGAGTGCCGCAAGACAGCTTGAGTTCGAAAAAGCGGCGTATCTCAGGGATGAGATCAAAAAGCTGAGAGAAGGATAAATAGTAGGGCGGGGGCTTGCTCCCGCCGTTACGACCGATTTTGAAACAATAAAACCGCGGGAGTAAATCCCCGCCCTACAAAGGTATATTTAAAGCATAATGGAAAAAAACGTAATTATCAAGGGCGCGCGCGTCCACAATCTGAAGAATATTGACGTCACGATACCGAGGGACAAGCTTGTTGTGCTCTCGGGCCTTTCGGGCAGCGGAAAGTCGTCTTTGGCGTTCGATACGGTCTACGCCGAGGGACACAGGCGATTTGTTGAGTCGCTTTCAAGCTACGCGAGAATGTTTCTCGGTCAGCTTGATAAGCCCGACGTGGACAGCATCGACGGTCTTTCGCCGTCGATCTCGATCGACCAGAAAACAACGTCAAAAAACCCCCGCTCAACCGTGGGAACGGTCACCGAAATTTACGACTATCTGCGTCTGCTTTACGCAAGAATAGGCATACCGCACTGTCCGATCTGCGGCAAGGAGATCAGACAGCAGACCGTAGATCAGATCATTGAAAGAATACAGAAATTGCCCGAGGGTACAAGATTTTTGGTGGTCGCCCCCGTGGTCAGAGCCCAGAAGGGTATGCACGAAAAGGTCTTTGAGAGCGCCAAGAAGAGCGGCTACGTCCGCGTGCGAGTTGACGGCAACCTGTACGACCTGAGCGAGGAGATCAAACTCGACAAGAACAAAAAGCATTCGATCGAGATCGTTGTCGACCGTCTTGTGATGCGTGACGGCATCAGGGCGCGTCTTGCCGACTCGGTGGAGAACGCATTGAATCTTGCAGACGGACATCTTATTATCGTTCCCGTACCCCGCGACGGTGAGGAGACCGACGGAGAGGTCTTGACCTTCAGTCAGTCCTACGCCTGCGAGGAGCACGGCATTTCCGTGGGTGAATTTGAGCCGAGAATGTTCTCCTTCAACAACCCTCAGGGCGCGTGTCCTCATTGCTCGGGTCTCGGCGAGACGAGAAGAATTGCGGTGGACAGACTTATCCCCGATAAGAAGCTGTCTCTTTCGGAGGGCGGAATCAACGTAAACGGCTTCAAGACCCTTGAGGAGGAGAGCTGGAACGGACCGCTTTTCGCCGCGGTGGGTGAAAAGCACGGCTTTACTCTCGATATGCCTATCGAAAAATTTTCAAAAGAGGCTTACGACGTTTTGCTTCACGGTACGGGCAACGAGACCTATGACGTAGTCCGCTATTTTGGCGGCGAGGCGCACAGAAGAAACGCGAAGTTTGAGGGCCTCGTTACGATGATAGAGCAGAGGATGCAGTACGGTATGAGCGCCGAGTATTACGAGCAATTCGTAGAGGAAGCGCCTTGTCAGCACTGTCAGGGGCAGAGATTGAATCCTATGTCGCTGGCGGTGACGGTTGGCGGCCTCAATATCCACGAGCTTTGCTCGCTTTCGATTCAGAATGCCCTCGATTTCGTCAACTCCCTTGAGCTGACCGAGACCGAGGAGGCGATTGCCCGCGAGATACTCAAGGAGATCCGCGCGCGACTTGGATTCCTTGTCAGCGTTGGACTTGACTATCTCACAATGTCGAGAAAGGCGGGTACGCTTTCGGGCGGTGAGGCGCAGAGAATCAGACTTGCAACGCAGATCGGCTCGTCTCTCGTCGGTGTGCTTTATATCCTGGACGAGCCCAGCATCGGTCTCCATCAGAGAGACAATTCCAAGCTGATCGCGACTCTCAAAAAGCTCCGCGACCTCGGCAATACGGTTATTGTTGTCGAGCACGACGAGGAGACCATGGAGGAGTCGGACTATATCATCGACATCGGCCCCGGAGCGGGTATTCACGGCGGCCACGTTGTGGCGGCAGGCACCCCCGAGGAGGTCAAGGAAAACGCAGATTCCATTACGGGTGCATATCTTTCGGGCCGAAAGAGAATTGCCGTTCCTGCCGAGAGAAGAGCGGGCAACGGCAAGCATATCACCGTCAAGGGCGCGGCGGAGCACAATCTGAAGCACATCGACGTGACGATCCCTCTCGGAAAATTCGTTTGCGTCAGCGGTGTTTCGGGCTCGGGTAAATCATCCCTTGTCAACGGCATACTTTATCCCAAGCTGGCGCACGATCTTAACCGCGCTATCGCTTATCCCGGCAAGTGTGACGGCATCGAGGGTATCGAGAATCTTGACAAGGTCATCTGCATCGACCAGAGCCCCATCGGGCGCACGCCGAGATCGAATCCTGCGACTTACACAGGACTTTTCACCGACATCCGCGATCTTTTCGCATCCACCAAGGATGCGAAGGCAAAGGGCTTTACGGCGGGCAGATTCTCCTTTAACACCAAGGGTGGCAGATGCGAGGCCTGCGAGGGCGACGGTGTGAAATGCATCGAGATGCACTTTTTGCCCGACGTCTACGTTAAGTGCGACGTTTGTAAGGGAAGGAGATATAACGCAGATACTCTTGAGGTCAAATATAAGGGCAAAAACATCTTCGACGTCCTTGATATGACGGTTGAGGAGGGACTCACCTTCTTCGACGGTCTGCCCAAGATAAAAAGAAAGCTCCAGACCCTTTACGACGTGGGGTTGGGCTATATCAAGATCGGTCAGTCGTCCACCACTCTTTCGGGCGGTGAGGCGCAGAGAGTCAAGCTTGCCACCGAGCTGTCCAAGCGCAGTACGGGCAAGACGATCTATATCCTCGACGAGCCTACCACGGGTCTGCACACCGCAGACGTGGCAAAGCTGCTTGAGGTGCTTCAGAAGCTCTGCGACGGCGGAAATACCGTGCTGGTCATTGAGCATAATCTTGACGTGATCAAGTCTGCAGACCATATTATCGACCTCGGCCCCGAGGGCGGTGACGGCGGCGGAACGATCGTCGCGGAAGGCACCCCCGAGGAGGTCGCGCAGGTTGACGGCTCTTATACGGGGCTGTATTTGAAGAAATGGTTGAAGAGATAGTTCCTTTTATTAAATGCCAAGGCAATGAGCCTTGGTAATTTAAAGGTTCGCCAGCAAAATTGAAAGCTAAATAAGCGAGCTTCTGTAGGCGGGAAACGTAAGAATCGTTTCGCTTGCGAAACAAGAACCTTAACACAAATCCGCGTTGCGGATTTGGTGGCGGATTCGTTTGAGTTGTTTTTAAAAAAAATTCAAGGCATCGAGCCTTGAATTTTTTTGCGAAGTTTTTCTTGCAAATCCATTTTGCAAGAAAAACTCGGTCAGTGAGCCACCGCAGGTGGGGAACGTAAGAATCTGAACCATAACACTGAACGCAAGCGTTCAGGTGGCGGAGCCTCATAAGCCCATAATCTGCTCCAAACCAAAAAGGGTGCAACGGGAATCGAACCATAACACTGAACGCAAGCGTTCAGGTGGCGGAGCCTCATAAGCCCATTATCTGTGCCAACACCAAAAGGGGATGCGGAGCATCCCCTTTTGGTGTTGGAGCAGATGACGGGAATCGAACCCGCATGACCAGCTTGGGAAGCTGGAGTTCTACCACTGAACTACACCTGCGTTTACCGTATTATTGTACTACTTTTCGCAGGTTTTGTCAAGTGTTTTCGTAGATCAAATTATGACATATTTTGAGGATGTTTTGAGGTGCTTTGCTTATGATTACCGGGTATAACCAATGGAAAATGGTTCTTTGCAGCCATAATGTGAAGTTACGCTTTCCAAACGGTGATCTTCTGCTCGCCTGCTTTGAGCTTTGCGATAGGACCGGGAATAGTATTGCCGTTACGGCGGTTACCAAGAAGGTCAAGGGTGAAGTCCACGTCGCTGCCGTCGGGGTTTTCGTACCTCTCCTCGGAGAAGGCGGGCGCGCCCAATCCCGTAGTTGTGACTGCTTCGCAGTTGGCATTTGCAACGCTTTCGGGTACAGAAAGCGTCAGCACCCATTCGTCTCCAACCTTATCCACCGACGCGCTCATTCCGTCGGTTTCGATGGGCTCGACCTCGGCGCGGAAGGGCTTTGCATCGCCCGCGTAGGCGTTGCCGCCAAACCATACCGCCTGCTTGGGATCATATTTGAAAGACCATTGCTTCATTCCCTCGTAATATTCTTCGGGAGCAGAATAGTTCTTCGTGACCTCCTGAATTGTGTCGTAAATCAAAGGAATATCCTCTCTTGTTGCGTGGCGGAGTTTTTCTTTGCAAGCGCCCAAAAACAGATTGTTGTAATATCTGTCATCACCGCCGAAAACTTTCGTTATTCCAAGGACATCCGTTGAATGTGGAAAATGATAGGGCATCTGTCTATCTAAAACCGGCAGATTTCGTACATCTCCCATAATAAGATTGTGAACGAACGCCGTTCCTTGCGCCATATACATAATCGAATAATCATCCATAAACAGATTATTATCAACAAGCGCGGGGCCGTGGGTGACCTCGATGAAGAAATCCCGATAGTTGTGGTGGTAGACGTTCTTTGTGATGCGTGTTCCTTGGGCTTCCCAATCGAGCCAAGTGCCAAGAGTGCAGTGGTGGATGTTATTGTTCTCGATCACCACGTCAATCGCCGCGTGGAGCTTGATGCCACCGATCTCGTGGGCAAAAAACTCGTGCTTGACCGCGATGTTATATATCTCGTTATGCTCGATTTGAGAGAAAACGCAACCGAGGTGACCGACGACGCCGTTCTGTCCGCAATCGTGAATTTTGTTGTTGCGGATAATATGTGAGCCGACGGTCTCCTTGCTCCACCCCGCCTTCAGCGCGCGGAATACCGCCTCGGTCTGATAATAGTGGGAGTGCTTGCGGTTGTATTTGGTGCAATCCATATCTCCCGTGCTTGCCTCCTTGCCGATGCTGATACAGCTGCATCTCGCGTCGTGGAGGTCGTTATCTTCAATGATCCATCCCTTTGCCCAGTTGGGACCGATAAGTGCGGGCTGATCTGCAGTTGGGGGAGTGTAGGGGCAGGCGGCGTGGCACATCTCAAAGCCGCGCACGGTTACGTAGCTTCTGCCTGTATTTTTGGGATAGAAAACGCACTTGCGGACGTTGATCTCAATGAGATTCTCGTTGGGGTTGAAATTTTGAAAGTTGACGAAAAGGGTAGTGGTCTCATCATCAACCTCGGCGAACCAACGGTACTTTGTTTGCTCCACGTCGAGGATGGGCTCCTTGGGAATAAAGCCCTCAAATGCCTGCCAATGCCATTGGTAGGGCATCGCCTCGTAAACATCTTGGAGCGAGCTTGCCTCGTAGCAGCTTTTTCCGTTTATGTAGACTTCGCCTGTGTGGACGTGATAATCACGGGGATTTTCAAACCAATCGCCAAAGATTCTTTCTGTATAAGGATTCCAATCGCCGAACATTGAGTTGGGCAGGGCCTTTTTCCAGACCGTGCCATTTACCTTTTCCCAATCGGTGACGATCTCCGAGCCCTTGATTACAACGTGTTCACCCTCTGCGGCGCAGTAGGTGATGCGCAGGTTTTCGTGAAGACCGCCTCTTATGGGGTCGACCCATTCGCGGTATTCGCCCTCGTGGACGATGACCGTGTCACCGGGGTGCGCCAATGCTGCCGCGCGGTTGATTGTCCTCAGCGGCGCTGATTCAGCACCGCTGTTTTTGTCGCAGCCGTGTATCGAAACGTGATAGATCATAGCAAATCTCCTTTTCATTAAACGTTATTGAAATTTATACTCGTTTTGTCCGCTCTTTCCCCAAACGATATCGTCCTCGGAAAGCTGCTTGCCGTTGCATATGATATTTTCAATGGTGATATTTTCGAATCTTGCCCCCTCGCGGCTGTTGCAAAGGGTAATATGAATGATTGGCTTTCCTTTTGTCAGCGGCATACCGTCATCGTAAAAGACCGTAACGTTCTTGCAGGTCACGTCTGTTACCCAAGCCGATCTTTCTCCCACCGCAGAGCCTGCAAAGGTTTCAAACTCTGTCTCGCATCCATTGAATTTGTTGTTGTGAATGATGATCAAGCAGGGAATCGCAACGTCGTTTACACGGGTGTAGACCGCGTCGTCCGATCTTTGAAGCTCCTCGCAGGTGTCAAATGCATTGTATTCCACGCGGAGATTCTCAAAAAGGATATTGTGGATATAAGCGGTATAGCCATTTGCAATGTCGCAAGCGGTGTTGCCCGCACGTAAAATATCGCAATCCACGAAGGAGATATTATCATATTCAAGGCAAGCTGTTTCTATGCCGATCTCGCAGGTCTTGCCCCAATCGCACCAAAGCGTGCAGCCTTCAATGTGAATATTTTTGTTTGACGTGTCCTGATAGCGTAAAATGCCCTTAATAGTAATGGCGTCGTCAAAGGAATGAACAAAGGAATTTTGGATTTTTATATTTTGACAGTTGCAGATGTCGATTCCGTCGGTGTTGTAGCGCCATTGACCGAATATTTTGATGCCGTCAATGAAAACGTCGAAGCAATGGAAAAGGTTGAGACACCAGATGGCGGAATTGGTCATACCGATGCCACGGATGCGCAGATTCCTGCAATCGTAAAATTTCATATTTCCTACGGTATAGTCCTCGTAGCAATGCTTGCAGATACGCTCCTCACCGCTGTCGTCAAGAATACCGTTTCCGAAGATTTCCACGTCCTCGGCTCCGTGCGCAAGAAAACAACCGTATACAAGCGCGTCCTTGTCGACGTAAACGCGGTCTCCGGATTTCAGATCGATCTGTCTCGGATAATGGATACCCGGACCAAAGTAATAGGTTACGCTTGCGGGATCCTCGCAGGTAATGGGCTTGGAATAGAAAATGTAAAGCAGATGATGGTAGTCGTCAAGCTCAAGAACGTAATGTCCGTTTTCCTTGAGATTGACGGAGATCACACCGTTTTCCTCGGTAGCAACAATGCCCTTACTGTAAGGCTTCAGCATCACGCGACTGTGGGGCTTGCTTGCTTTTATTTCAAGAGTAACCTCCTCGTCTCCGACAAGATTGATAAAGGAGCAGATCTCGGATTGAGACAAAGCTCGCTGATGACCCGGCCACCAGGTGTTGAAGGGAAATTGGGAGATGCGGCAGGTATATGCGGGGATCTCCTCGCCACGTGCGAAAACGCGATAGTCCTCCGACAATGAGGGCTCCATCTTGAAAATATCAATGTCGTATTGGTGTTCAAATCTGGAATAGGTAAACATTGTTGATCCTCCTGTGTTGGATAATAATTGTGAGTGTAGCGACGTCATCACCAAACGCGGATCCTGTTTTCACCGAGCTTGATCGCTTCAATTGCGCCTACATTGGGGCGGTCGTCGTCTCTTTGATTGCCAAAGTAATCGACGTTGACTGTAATATCGGTGCCGTCGGGATTTTCGTAGGGGAAGGGACATACGCGGGGCATTCCCAGCTCTTTTGTGGTTACGGTGTTTGTTTTCACTTTGAGCATTTCCTCGGAAACCGTGAAATGCAGATATAGTCCGTCACCGTCGGGTTCCAAAGAGAGCCTCGGATCATAGCTTTCGCACGTGACGCTTCCGATCTCTGCTTTTGGTGTTCCCGCACCGCCCAAATAAAGGTTGCCGGCGCTGAATATCGGTCTTTTCGTGCTTCTTTGGGCAAGCCACTCATCTCCCTCGGAAATGCGCGCTCTATATTCCTCGTAATCCGAAGGATAGTCTCCATAGGCAAGCAGACCGTGATTGCCCTTCTTGCCGTCATCCTCGATCACGTGTCCGTGTGGAGACAGGAAAACATTATTATAATACCTGTCGTCTCCCGCGAAGACCTCGGAATAGCCGAAAATGTCGGTTGAATGTGGGAAATGATAGGGTGTAGAGCGGTCAAGCACGGGATTTACCACCGTGCGGGACGCAAAAACGTTGTGAACGAAAGCGGTTCCTTGCGCCAACAGCTCCAGACTGTATTGCTCCATTGACAGAAATAGATTGTTGTCCACAAGGCAAGGCCCGTGAGACACCTCGATCAAGAGGTCTCGCGGATTGTTATAAAGCAGGTTTTGCGTGATTCTCGCACCCTGATCCTGCCAATCCAACCAAATGCCGTATTTGCAATTGTGGATGCAGTTATGCTTGACGATCACGTCGATGGCGGCGTGAAGCTTGATGCCCGCGATCTCGGCACCGTCGAACTGACGCTTGTAAAACGCGTTGTAGATGTGATTGTCATAAATTTGGCTGAAGGCGCATCCCATATGCCCTGCAATGCCTGCCTGCTCGCAGTTGTATATAGTGTTTCCGCGGACGATGTGGGAGCCAACCGTCTCTCGGCTCCAGCCCTTTTTCAGTGCGGAAAATACAGACTCAATCTGATAATAATGAGAATGCTTTTCTCCTCCTGCATCGCTTGTCGGAATAGTCTTATCATCAAATTTTCCAAGACTTATACCAACGCATTTGGAGTCGCTGATAATATTGTTTTCAATGATCCACCCACGGCTCCAATTCGGACCAATCAGCCCCTCTTGATGAGCGGTAGGGGGAGCCCACTGCGTTGCCGCGTGGCACATTCTGAATCCGCAGACGGTGATATAGTCGATTCCTGTGACCTTGGGGAAAAAGCAAGCCCTTCGAACGTTGATCTCAACGAGCTCGCGGTTGGGGTCATAGCCGTGAAAATTAGCCTTGATGGTGGTGCGCTCACCGTCAACAAAGCAACGCCAAACGTAGGTGGAGCCCTTTGCATCGATGGCTCTTGGTAAAGGCTTTGGGTCGTAAAGCCCGTCGTCGTCGGAAACCTCATATAAGGACTTTCCGTTTAAATAAACTTCACCTGTATGATGATCCCGTCCTCTGCCCAGATACCAATCTCCGAACAAAACGTCGGTATAGGGATTGTAATCACCGAAAAAAGAATTGGGGAGCGTAACCGTCCATACGCCGTCGCGTTCATATACCCACCCCTTGATCTCTTCGGAGCCCTTGATCACGACCTTTTCATTCGGTGCGGCAAGATAGGTAATACGCTCTTTGGGGGATGATCCTCCGAATCTCGGGTCGACCCATTCGCGGTATTCGCCCTCGTGGACGATGACCGTGTCACCGGGGTGCGCCAATGCCGCCGCGCGGTTGATTGTCCTCAGCGGTGCTGATTCGCTACCGCTGTTTTTGTCGCAGCCGTGTATCGAAACGTGATAGATCATATAGATACCTCCAATTCTCTTGCTGATTTTAGAATAGCACACAAAAACCAAAAAAGCAAGTCAAAACGACCTGCTTTTATGGACAAAATTTGACTTTTTGCTCTGCTTATTACACCGTGCCATTATTCAAACGCTCTCCGTATTTCGGAGGCATACACGCTCCCACCGTCTTGACGATCAGAGAATTCAATCCCATAAGCAGCATTTTTGTGTCAAGATTGGCAGGGTTCAATCGGCAGAGCTTATCGCGGAAGGCGTATGAAGGCATATCAAGTGAGAGCTTTGGTAAAAAACAGATCATCCGTGCGATCTTGGTGTCAGAGTTCTTTTCCATTTCGACGAAAAGCTTGATCGCTCCCTCCGCATCCGATGCCGAATTGAGATCGGGGAAGGTGATCGAATAAATATTTCCTTTTGCCGATTGAAGCGCCACCACGGAGCTCTCGCCTGAAAGATCGCCCGCAAGCATTTTTGCTTTTTCGTCGACGGTCTGCCATTCCGCGGGATCAAAGGAGTTATCATTCTCGGTCATAATAAAGGATCGCGTATCGGGAAGAAGCTCGGAAACGTGCTTGAAAAATTCCGCAAAACGGGGATTTGCACGAACGCTGTCGTAGATCGGATTTCTGTCGTAGCGCGCGATATTGGCTACTAAACCGACGAAAACGTCGTCTTTGGTAATCGCTTTGCGCAGCTTATCAAGGACGGGAGTGGAGCCGAAAAGCTCGGTGCCGTCGGGAAGATTCCAAAGCCAATCAAGATGCTCTTTGACAATATCAAGCTCATCAAGCCCTTCGTCGAGCCGACCGTGCTCGATCAGCGACATAGCGTATCTGAATTCGGTCATCACTCGCTGTATGGCAAAAATATCGTCAAAGCGACTTGAATAGACGTTGATGGTATCAAGGGCGGTCTTGTAAAAGTGAGGCTCTTTGTGACGAAACCATTTGGGAAAGGAGCATTTCTCGGCCGACTGTTCCTCCACAGTCTTGTTTTCGTAATGAGAGAGTAGATTGATATTGAGCAAAACGTTATCTGACAGGATGCGTTGCTTCAGTTCCTCTCGTTTTTCAAACTCGCCGCGCTGATAATATCTTTCAAGAAGTTGCATATCCCATATGTTTAAATTACGGTCCATTGCCCATCTTTCGTTATCCCAAAGAAATAACTTGTCTTCATCCTCATGTAACGCAATGGTGGGGAGTAAGCTTACTCTGGCTTCGTAACTCTCGTTCATTCGCTTGCGCATAAGCTCTCTCGCAGATGCCTTTCGTTCTTCTGACACGTCCCAATGCTTATACTTGTTTTTTAGTGCCATAATTCGACAGAAGTAGAGGGATGTGTAAAAAATTCGTCTTGAAAATGCATTTTCTCGCGCCAATGCCTCGCAGGCATCCAAAGCCTGAATCTCGTTTTCCATAGTGGGGTCCTCAGATGCCTTTTGATTCAGCATATTGTAGGTAGTCTCCATCTGCTTGTGACTGTATCCCGCGCCGCCCATCAGCTCATCGAAGCTGACGTTGAAAAATTGCGCGATCCGCGCCAGTGTTTCGATGTCGGGATAGACCTGTCCGCTCTCCCAACGGCTGACCGATTGCGGCGTGACCGAAAGCAGAGAGGCAAGCTCATTTTGAGTCAGTCCATTCTCCGTGCGCAGTCTTTTTATCGTTTCTGCGATTCTTAATTTCATCCGTTTTCCTCCATTGAAGTGTGAAACTGTTGCTTTATAACCGAGTTTGTCAGCTGAACCATTTTTTATGCATTGCCGCCAAAAATTCAGAGATGATCGGATAGCCCGAGCTCTCGCCACAGAAGCTCTTCCGCGTAAACATACCGGCTGTTTTTCATGATCTCCCGATCGGTGGTATGACAGTCCGCAAAAATAATATGGTCGGGAAAGGGCTCGATGATTGCACCGTAAAGCTCAAAGGTGGGTTGCCCCGCAAGCTTGAGATTGAGGTCCCATACGCCGCGGAAGACAAGCTCTACCACGGGAGGTGAGGGATACATACCGTGTGCAAGAAGTCTGATGATCAGATCGGGATTTCCGGAAAACCAGATATGATCTCCTTGGTTTTCCGATTTTACGCTTGCTTTGAAATCGATCCCCACGATCAGAGCGTCGTGAAATCCGCCGTACCGTTCCAAAAACGCTTGGGCATCGGCTTTCGTTAAAATTTTTTGATATTTCATCTTGATTTCTCCCGATTTTTGATGATAATTCGGTTGGAATTGTTAATTCAAAAGGTATTTCAGCATCCTTTCGGGATTTTCCAAAAACTGTTTTGTGATCTGATAGTGCTCGGTTTCCCGATAATTGACTTTATTGATCCCGTCCTCCGAAAGCATAAGGATCTCGGAGTGGGGAAGTGTCATTAGGATTGGGGAATGGGTGGCAATGATAAACTGCGAATCTTTTTTGACGAGCTCAACGATCATTGCCATCAGCGACATCAGCTTCATAGGAGAGAGTGCCGCCTCGGGCTCGTCGAGGATGTATAGCCCGTTCCCGCCAAAACGGTTTTGCACGATGGCTAAAAAGCTTTCGCCGTGGGATTGGTTGTGAAGGGAAACACCGCCGTAGCTTTCTACGATCTTTGGTGTAAACCCGGGCTGCCTATCCATCTCATCAATATTGGTGGCAACGTTGTAAAGACTTTCGGCGCGGAGGAAAAAGCCGTCCTTTGGAAATGCCTTTTTGGAAAGCACGATGTGCTTGTAAAGCTCGGAGTGAGTGTTCTCGGTGGAAAAATTGAAATTGCGGGTGCCGCCCTCGGGGTTAAAGCCGTGAGCCACCGCGACGGCTTCCAGCAGAGTGGATTTTCCCGTGCCGTTTTCGCCTACCAAAAATGTGACAGGGGCAGAGAGGGGGATGCTCGGATTTTTTTGCAGATACTTGACGATGGGGAGTGCGCAAAGATAAGAGCCCTCGGGGAGGGTGTGCTTGTATCTGATCTCTTCGATATACTTGGCGTTTAACATTTTGCGCTCCTTTCCGCCGATTGCGGCGGGATCAATGGTTATCGATAAATTTTGCCGAAAGGTGTCATTTACGCGTACTATAATATATGATAAATGAGTTATTATAATCTGCGGTTACAAAACCCAAGTGTTCAGTTCCTGTATATTGGATAAACAAAGACGTTTATTATTATGCTCTTCATGGGTCAGTGCAATATACCATGTACATGTTTCATCAAACACATATACATCTTCTCTAAGAAAATATCGGCTCATATCTACGATCTGATCTTCCACCATATGATGATCGTGCAATAAAACCTCGCAAAGCTCTTTAGGCTCTATAGAAATTATCTCGTCTGATTTAAAAAGAATTTCACACGGCGGCGTATAAGTACGATACGCTGACCACGATTGCGGATAAATAACTTTTTCCGGACGGATGTCCCACATCACAAACACCTTTTCGTTTTGTCGCTGATTGAGATAGCACATAGCATCATAAAAATCAACGATTTCGGCATTGCTTTTTTTCAGACAGCTCCACAAATGGGACACTATCAATCCCTCTGCCTGCATAATATCGTCCGCGCGCAGATCCCGAATATATCTGACATACAGGTCGTGGGATGTATCCACAAACGCATCAATAAATTTTTTGCGCAGTTCATAGGCTTTTTCTTTCGGTATTTGCCAGGTTGAAAAGCTTTTGCTGTCCGTAATGTGCTTTTTCCATTGCTCCAACTTATCCTCATCCTCGTGCAGTATGATATCCCTAAGCAGTGTTGTCAGATAAATCGAGTTTGTGTCGCCCAATACCGAATGTGCTACCGCTCTTGCATGGTTTATGTGGTGGTCATTCGAGGTATGCTTTTGTAAAAACTTGGCAAATTTGAAATAGCTTTGGCTGTATTGCAAGGGAGCAATCTCGGTCGCCTTTTCAAGCAGGTCGCAAAGCTCGGGCAGAATTGAAGCGTCATTCCCACCGTTTCTATAATATTCATACGTCAGCTGTGTAATCCTTTCGGACAACCGCGCGATAATCGGGACAGTTCTGCCCATCATCTCGTCAACGGTGACTCCGAAATAGTCGGCAAGCTTGGGAAAGATCTCAATGTCGGGGTAAGCAAGCCCGTTTTCCCAACGGCTGACCGCCTGCGGCGAGACCGAGAGCAGAGCGGCAAGCTCACTTTGGGTTATTTTTCTTTCAATTCGAAGTCTTTTGATGTTTTCTGCCACCTTTTGTTTCATATGAATCCTTTCATTAGCTGATCTGCAACAGATTGAATTGATCTAACGATCTGTGCATAAATACTGCTTTACAAAACTCTTTATCTCATATACGGTTTTATTTGGCTCTATAGGTGAAAAAGCGCGCTCGTACAGCTCATTCTGCTTTTGTATCCAAATTTTCCAAATCGCTGTATTCTCGTCAAAATATGTCTTAACTTCCATTTCATGACTGCTATAGCTTACCAAACCCTCGCGGATGGCTTTTTTGAATGAATTGGATCGTAAATATTTGTCAAAATTATCGGCTATGAAATATAAAACGATATCTCCGCGAAATTTTTCAAGCAGCTTGTGCTTTTCTTCGTCCGATATAGGAGGCGTTCCCGAGAGATCGTACCACCCCGCGTCCTCATATGCGTTAACCTGCGCTAAAGCAAGGCTTTCTGCCGCTTCTAAAAGAATCGTTCTGTTTTTATACATGGGGGTCAATCGATAGAACTGTCCGTCACACTCATAATTTTTTCTGTCATTGACCGTGATTTCCTGAAATCCAAACGATATCAATATTTCCGACATGTGCTTGCAGATCTCGTCTATTGTTTCGCTTTTGATAATCATGTATAATTCTCCTGTTAAATTCCTAAATCGCTATGCTGTATTTCAAATGAAATCGTTTGATCTTTTCTCACGTTTTCTATGCGGCTGTAATCGGCCGCCAATTCAAAACAAAGCTTCCGTATCTTTTCTATTTCTCCTTGGCGCCGCATCGGCGGATACGTGTCCAATTCGTCTACCAAAGAACAGATCTCATGCATCAAAGTGTTTTCTTCGATTCTTATCATTATCGGCAGGTTGAAAGCCATGGCTGCATCGCTGCTGGAAATGATCTCTTTCTCAATCATATCAAGCATTCCCAATGTCGCTGCAGCAACTAAAAAATGTACATTTTCCTTGCCTTCTGCCTGTATCTGCATATTTTCAATCTGTGCCATAGTGATTTACCGTCCTTTCTTGCTGTTTGATCAGCAGTACCATTTTAGCATATTTTGTCGTTTTGTGCACGGAAAAAAAGCTGCGAGATCGGATTTTTCGGCACGAAGTCACGTTGCTTTTCTGTTATTCTTAATTACGTTGCAAAGAATCATATCAATGAATACTTGTTTTTATCAGTATAACATAATATGCGTGAAAAATCAAGCAACCCTAGCGGATTTTATATCTCGGTCAGCGTGAACTGAAAATTGTCTCTTTTCACGGTGCTTTTGACATATTTGCCAAAACAGATCTGTCAAATTTGTGCAAATAGCAGAACTTGTGTTCTGTGGACTTTACAAAACGCAATTAATGGTGTATAATACTGTAGAAGTTAAGGAAACTTAACTTCGGCGCCGCCGAGCGTAGGGTTTGCAGAAGTGACTTGGGGATCTGTCACGTAAGCGAAGGGGACGTGTCGCCCGAAGGGGATCTCGGGCGGGCGGCAAAACAATGAAGGAAAGGAATTTTCAATGAAAGAAATTACAAAAAGTATAACGGTCGATCTGCTTCGTCGCGGCAATACGCGTTTGATCTTTGCCCGTCAGAATGATGCGTTGAGCCGTAAGATACTGATCGCGCTGACGGCAGGTGGCGCACCGTATCCGATTCCAAGCGGAACGCAGGCGATTTTGAATGTGTTGCGCTCCGACGGTCAGAGCTCTGCATTCAGCGCAGAGGTCACGGATGGCGGAGAGGTTGAGGTCACCTTGTCGCTCTGGATGCTCAGCGCATCAGGCGAGACTCGTTGCTCGATTTCGCTGATCGACACGGAGGGAAAAAAGCTTACAAGCGACGATTTCACTATTGACGTATTGGAAACGCTTTATGACGGTGAGGAGATTGCAACCGACGACAACTATTCACTTCTGACGGCTTTGATGGCAGATATTGCGCTGATCGAGGAGACGGAGAGTGAGAGGATCGAGGCTGAAAGGCTCAGAGAGGAAAATGAAAGCGCGAGAATCACCGCTGAAAACGAAAGAGCACTTGCGGAAAGCGAGAGAGCAAAAATCTATGATGAGATCGTAGGTGGCAATTACGGAAAGGGTGGCAGTCTGACGCTTAAGACGAGTGATTTCTCCTCGGATCTGACCGCGACTCTTACGGTAGATGGGCTTGGAACAGGCGATATGATCAGCTTCAATCCTGCAACGGTACAGGACCGCGAGTTGGCAGGGCAATGCGGATTGTTTGTGAATCCGATCACGGCAGGCACGCAGGTCGTCTTCAGCGTGAATTCGATCCCGACGGGGGATATCGGGCTTGTTTATTTTATCGTCAGGGGATCGACTTGATGGATAGGAAGGAGAATGAACAATGGCATATGCTTTTTATAACGGTTACTTCTCGTCAGGCTCTTCCGGCGGGTCAGAGAACTATCTCAAGTCGCTGATCGAGCGCAATATTACCGAGATCGAGATACCGAGCGGTGTGGAGGCGATCGGCGCGTATGCGTTCTACAATTGCGCGAGCTTGACGAGGATAGCGGCGCAGGGCGGTGTGACGAGCATTGGCGCTTACGCCTTTGCAGGGTGCTCGGCTTGCCTCAGCTACGATTTCTCGGCAACCACGGCTGTTCCCACGCTTGACGCGACAGCGTTTGAGGGAATCAACGATGAGGCTGTGATCTACGTTCCCGGTACGCTTTACCGAGAGTGGATCAGGACGGATGTATGGAAGGACTTTGAAGGAAGGATCGAGGCGGTGGGAGAGATTCCTGCGCTTACGCCGAGTGAGGGTCTTGACATCACATACGACAGCGCGACGGCGTCTTATACCGTCAACGGCAGGGGTACTTGCTCCGACAGCATTCTTGTGATCCCCGGTACGTACGATGACGGAACGAACGGAGAGGCGGCAGTAAGCAAGGTTGCGGCAAGAGCCTTTGAGAGTGACGCGACAGTGGTAGAATTGGTATTTCCGAGCACTCTCGTTACGCTCGGCAGTTATGCATTCAAAGGCTGTAAGCAGCTTGTGAGGGTAGAGAACTGCTATGCAGGCGGCGCAAATGACGGCTCGTTTGCGTTTTGGACTTGCTCGAATCTCGCACACGTACACTTCATCGGTAACGGAGAAATTTCAAGCTTTATGTTTGCCAACAATGCGGCGGTTGCGACCTACGACTTTACCGATTGCACCGAGGTGGTCATCGTTCCCGATACACTGTACAACTATCTGTCCACGGGTACGGGAACGCAGTATCTTGTACCTGCGGCACTTTACGACGAGTGGTGCGCGGCGACCAACTGGTCAGAATATTCGCATCTGATCGTAGCGGTTTAATTTGGGAGGTAATCATTATGGCAGTAAAATCTGAATACGTGACGGTTGGCGAGAGGACGCTGATCAGGCACGTAAGCGACAGCAACAAATACATTCGTCAGGTGGAGACGGGCATTTTGTACCGATCCGCCACGGACGTGATCCCTTGCAAGTACACATATGAGGAGACGGAGAGGGAGATACCGAAGGAAGAGGAGGTGAAGGAGATTGACCAGTGAGGAGATCGTAAAAACCCTTGCGGAAAATACACAGCGCTCCAAGTCCAATTCTCATCGGATCGATGAGCTTTCGGGGCATTTTGAGGCGCTGAACAAAATGGCGACCGCCCTTGAGGTGCTTGCCACCAAGCAGCTTGGTATGTCGGAGCAGATCGACAAGATCGAGGCGAAGGTGTCGTTTTTGGAGGCGACGCCGATGAAACGCGTACAGACGATATTGGGATACGCGTTGGCGGCGCTTTGCTCAGCGGCAGCAGGCGCATTTTTCGGCGGATACATATAAAAAAGCAAGAAATCCCAAGGTGCTCTCGATGAGTGCCTTGGGATTCATAATACATCGTAATCTTATAAATTGCTCTCGCTTTTTTCGTATCCTTCTTGCGGTATAACAGCTTTTTCGACAGTCTGCGCGGTCACTTGGTGACCGCGCTTTTACTGCTTTCAAAATAATTTTTCTTGGCTTCGCGAAACCTACCCGGAGACATCCCCTCGAGCCGTTTGAAGAATCGGTTGAAGTTGTTGTGGTCAGAAAAACCAAGCATCTCGCTGATCTGCTGAAGCTTAAAATCGGTTTCGAGCAGAAGTCTGCGCGCTTGCTTTGCCTTGCGTATATCGATAAATTCCTTGGCGGATATTGAAAGATCGTTGCCGATGATGTTATTTAACTGTCTCGAGCTGATATTCAGATGCTCGGCAAGCTCTGCCACCGAGAACACACGGGATGGATTGTCCGCTATATACTTTTCAAGATCGATCAGGCGCGCATCCTTAAGAGTTGCCGACTTATCTGCGCTTTGCTTTCTCTCATCCGGATATTCTTCAAAAACCGAACGAATGAGGTTGATCGTCAGTATGTTTAGGAGTAGCTTGACGTTTTGCGTGCAAAAGGATTTTCCGTCGTGAAATTCCTGCATGATCTGCTCGATCAAAGGGAATATATCGCTGGGCAAAGCAGCTTTTAGCGTGGTGATGGAGTCGAAGCGGGCGTTCAAGCGGCGGCCTTGCGCCGTGTCACGGCAGACAGGCTCAAAGGTAACGGCAAAGGTTTCGGCATCGGGAGTCAGTGCCTTCAGATAATGGTTTTGCTTGGGAGCGATCAATATATAGTTGCCTGCAGAGACGTCTGTCGGCTCCTGCTCCTCCTCGTGATATTGCAGGGAGCCGTTCAGGATGCAATGCAGCTCAAAAAAGGAATGGGAATGCAAGCGGCTGTTGGGTCTGATCTTTAACTGACTTGAATAATGGATATAACGGCACCAAAAGATCTGCAGATGAAAGTCCTCGGGCAGAGTGTTCTGATTCAGGATATCAAGTACGTTTGCCTGCTGCATTGCGTATTCGTAATAGGAAGGCTGCTTTTGCAGATAGCGTTTCTCATTTTGCATAGTGTATCCTCCGAACGGCGGGTTTTATATAAGTGTATCATAAACAGTTGATTATTACAAGTGCTTTTGCGTAAATCTATGCTTTTTTCTGCAAATTTGCTTTGTGAATTTTGATATGCGATTTCCGATATTGACATATTATTTTCTTAAAACGATATTGAACAGCAATATAAAAACCGATATAATAAAGGTATAAAATCTACGTTTACGTAAAGACGAATCCTCGAGGAAGGGGAGCCTTGTGAGTGAGGCGCGGTGAAGGTGATGAGAAAAATAGGTATTTGCGCGGTGGCGTGCTTGATGGCTTTTGCCGTGTTGCTTTCAAGCGTGTATTTTGTGTATGCGACGGATACCGAGCAGATAGATGAAGCAAAGCTTGCAGAGCTGTTGATGGCAGACAGATTTGATTTTATGCTGCCAAGCGAGGAGCATACGAACCTTTTGCAATCTGCGGTAGAGCACAAGGGCTCCTTTGCCGATCTGACCAATCAAACGCGGATGCAGGTGCTTTACAACGAGGGCGGCAGGATCGATATCGGTGAAACGGCATATCTGACGTATAAGCTGACCAATCGCTCGTCCCGGACCTTGTCTATCGGTACGATGGTATATTTCCGTACCACGGGAGGCAATCTGTGCGCCTACGTGCTGATCCCTATGGTTTACGATGCGCAGACGGGGGAAAGGCTGAATTACAAAACCTCGTATGAATATACGAGCGGGAAATACGTGCTTTCAAACGTGATGCCGACGGTCGAGATTCCCGCGGGGAAGGAAGTTTTCATAGCGATCCCATTTACAAGTGTAAATGATGCCCAGCGGTACGTTCCCGGAGTTGTGTTGGCTGATGATGAGAAATATTCCGCGGGTACAATGCCCACACGGGGTTGCCTTTGGTCCAATAATGCAGAGCGCACGGCATTGCTTGAGGAAAAGCTTGCCCGTGACGGTACAACGGATTGTTTACAAATGCAGTTTTCATCGGCGGCAACGGATGTGACAGCGCGGGAAACCGTACGTATAACGGAGATTACGATTTTTCGATCTCCGAGCTTTACGCGATCTCAAAAGAGGAGTATTATGCGCATGCTTACGATCCCAACAGGTGGGGATCTGAAACCGAAAGCATAAGCGAGGAAAAGCCGCCTGTTGGGGAGGATGATGACGGAATGAAATATACAACGGTCTCTCTGACCGACAGCGGTCTTGCAATCGCGCCGTCCTTTGACGTGAACGGCAACATTCTGAATCTTGTTTACGACCGCGATCGCTTTGATTACGTGGCGAAGACCTTTGCGGAGGACGGATTTGACCGCGTTTACGTGGTTACCACAAGGGGCGGTATTCCCGCGGCTTCCTCGGCATCCAATCAATGGAATGATCCGGGTGACACCAAATATCATATTGCAGAATCGCTGATCCTTTCGGGGAACCTGAACTTTGAATTTTTGTATGCCTGTCATAAATACGGCCTTGAGGTAATTGCCGTTTATAAGCCTTATGAGGGCGGCGGTGTTTCAAAGGGAGCCGACGCGGATCTGTCAAATTCGCTGTATTATGAGGGAACGGTAGGCGGCTATTGGACGGGCTACGATGCCTTTATATCCTCCCATCCCGAGATGCGGTTGAGCCGAAAGGAAAATGCGGCGGAGGATGCCATTGTCAACGATACGGTCACGAAGATTGAGGCGGCGTTTATTGTGAGCGACTTCAGCTTCAAGGTTTGGACGGGCGGATTGCGGCAGGTTGCCGTCAACGATCTGAACAAATCCGATATCAAGCTGTACGTCAGCAAGAACAATCTTGATTATGAGGAATACAGCGGGGAATATACCGTAAGCTTTGCTGTCGAAAAGAGGCCTTATTATAATGAAAACGGTTGGCCTCTTTTCAATAAAGACGTGAAATGCCTTGTTGCGAGCATTGAGGGGATTGAGATCGGGGCGGAGTATCAGTATATGGCGCTGACGATGGAGGATAAGACAGATCGTTATATTATCCCGCAGTCTATGATCAATATTTATAATACCAAGGGCGAGTGCTTGCCCTCTACCGTAGGGACCTCGGTGAGATACAAGGCGGGCATGACAAGCCGTCCCGAGGGATATATTTGGGGCGCGGAGGATATCATCCGCGGAACGGAGAAGGATGCGCTCAAGTATTTTGCCGCGTGGGGCTTTGAATTTGACCTTGACGGCATCGGCGTGAACAACGACAGCGCGTACATCAATTCCTATCTTTTCGGAATCGCGCGCGGCAATTTCAAATATGCAAAGGGATTGCTTTGCGAAGCATATCCCGAGGTCAGAGAATATTGGCTCAGTGAGGTGCAGAACCTTTTGAATCTTGGATATGACGGCATCGAGATCCGTTTGCAGGCACATTCGTCGATGATCGCAGATTATGCGTATTACGGATTTAATGAGCCGATGATGGAGGCTTATATCGAAAAGTACGGCACGGATCCCAGAGAAGAAGAGGGTGTTTCCAAGGAGACCGCTTATCGCATCGCCTGCCTGCGCGGAGAGTTCTTTATGGATTTTATGACCGAGGCTTTCAAAATGACCCATGATGCGGGAAAGACCTTTGGATTCCAGATGCGTTCGGCGATGATCGACGATTCAATGGACGTGGTGATGAATACCTCGCTCCATCAGATGTTCTGCTGGGCGATGCCAAAGATCGTTGTGGATTGGAAGGCGGCCGTTGACGGCAGTGATATTGTTTTGATCAAGGATTATGTTTACGGAAGCTATAACAGCGAGGTTGCGAAGGCCATCCGTCAATATGCGACTAATGCGGAGAAGCAGGTTTTGATCATGGCATACGAAGAGTGTGGAGCGGACGAGGCTTTTGTGAAAGAAGCCTTGGCGGATCTGCTGAACGGCGGAGTCGTGGCGGATTTTTCGAAATAAATTGACACGGAGAAGGGTTGGAAGAATATGAGAATCAAAAGAATTACAAAAGAGTTTATATTTGATGAGCTGAATGCCCGAGTAGCCTCGGTACATGCATCCACAATTGTCAAGCTGAAAAACGGAGACCTTGTTGCCGCATGGTTTGGCGGTACGCGTGAGCATAACCGCGACGTGCGCATTTGGGTATCCTTGCGACACGATGGCGAATGGATGCCGCCTTATATGATTGACGACGGCATGGACGTGGCGCATTGGAATCCCGTTTTGTTTGTGAACGGACGCGATGAGCTTTGTCTGTATTACAAGGTTGGAGAGGAAATCAGCAATTGGCAGACCTTTATTGCCAAGTCAGCCGACGGAGGCAGAAGCTTTGGAGATATCAGGGAATTGGTTCCCGGAGACGTTGGCGGAAGAGGGCCTGTGAAAAATAAGCCCATCAGGCTTTCCAACGGAACAATCGTAGCTCCCGCCTCCAATGAGGAAGGCGATTGGTATGCTTTTATGGATATTTCCGAGGACGACGGAGAGAGTTGGAGCGCCGTGAAGATCGAAAAGCCCGAGGAGCCTTATACGAAGCAGAAGCTTTTTATGATCCAACCCACTCTGTGGGAAGAGCCCGCGGGTCACGTCCACGCACTGATGCGCACGACACGGGGATACGCCTACAGAACCGATTCCTGCGATTTCGGAAAAACCTGGTGCACCTCCTACATTTCCACTGTACCCAACAACAACAGCGGCCTTGATCTTGTCAGAATGGAGGACGGCACGGTGGCACTTGTCAGCAATCCCGTATCGGCAGGTTGGGGCGGAAACCGTACACCGCTGACGCTTGCGTTCTCCGACGATAACGGCCTGACCTTCACAAAGGTCGCAACGCTTGAGGACCGCAGGGGAGAATACTCCTATCCCTCGATCATTGTGGACGGTAAAACGCTTTACGTTACCTTTACGTACGACCGCAAGACGATCGCCTTTGTTGAGGTAGAATGCTATTGATATGAAGAATTTGACAGATAATAAGCTGCTTGTTTTTTGCGAGACCTTAAAGGATCCCATAGGGATCGATAATCTCCGTCCGCGCTTTTCGTGGCATCCCGATTCAGAACGTGAGCTTGCACCTCAAAAGAATTATCATATTCGCGTATTTGACGGTGAGATATGCGTTTGGGACAGCGGTGAGGTGGAGAGCGAAGAAAACGTTGCGGTAAGCTATGACGGAGGTTTGCTCCACAGCTTTCGGGAATACCGATTCACGGTCAGCGGTGTCTTGACGGACAACTCTCTTTATACGGGTGAGGGACGTTTTGAAATGGGCATTCTTTCAAGAGAGGCTTGGCAGGGCGAATTTTTGTGTCATCCCGCCTTTGAGCAGCGTCGCTCTCCCGTGTTTGTTTCTCGCCTGCGTATTGAAAAAAAGGTCAAGAAAGCCCGTGCGTATTTTTGCGGGTTGGGGTATGGAGAGCTTTATATCAACGGTCAAAAGACCGACGACAGCCTGCTTGATCCCGCTTGGACGGATTACACCGAACGAGTGCTGTATCGCACGCTTGACGTGACCGACAAGCTTGAAGCTGGCGAAAACAAGCTCCGCATTTTGTTGGGAGACGGTTGGATGGGGCATAATCACAAGTATTTTGAGGCCTCCCGCAAGCCTCCGCTCCCTTGGTATCACGAGCCTTGCTTCCTTTTGAATCTTCGGGTCGAATATGAGGACGGCGAAGTGTTTACCTTCGTTCCCGATGAAAACAGCTGCCGAGTGAATTATAGCGAGATCCTGTCGCAGAATCTGTTCGACGGCGAGGTGTACGATGCCTGTCGCGCAAAGGAGCTTGCGCTCTCCGAGGGAGGCGAGCTTTTGGAGGTTGACGGCTGGTTGAAGCCCCAAGTTACACAGATCGGGGCGCGCCTTTCCGCACAGATCATGCCTCCCATCAAGGAGACCGAGGTTATCCGTCCGATACACGTTGCATCTACCGACTCCTCAACTTATACAGTAGATGTGGGCATCAATTTTGCGGGCGTTGTCCGTATTCGCGTGATGGGTGTGAAGGGCAGCTCGGTACAGTTTCGTCATACGGAGGTTGCAAGAGAAGACGGCACGGTCAACGGGGAAAATTTGCGGTATGCGCAAGCCTGCGACACCTATATTCTTTCCGGCGAGAGTGAAGGAGAGGTCTATATGCCGCGCTTCACCTATCACGGCTTTCGCTTTGTCGAGGTCAAGCTCATCGGCAGAGTGAAGATCCTTGAGATCGAAGGCGTGCGGCTCAACAGCGCGGTGGAGCGCATCGGCTTCTTTTCCTGTGACGATCCGATGCTCAACGATATTTACCGTATGCTGATCAATACCGAGATCAACAATCTCCATTCACTTCCCACCGATTGCCCGCAAAGAGACGAGCGGTTGGCTTGGCTGAACGATGCTATGATGCGACTTGAGCAGAACGTGATGAATTTTGATTCGCAGCTCTTTTTTGAAAAGTGGTTGCGGGATATGCGCGATACTCAGCAGAAGATCGGCACGGGTGCCGTGCCCGACACTTGCCCTTATTATTACGGCCTTTCTCCTGCCCGTTGGAACGCTTCCGTGTTCGTGGCTCTGCCTTACGCTCTGTACCTCTATTACGGAGATCGCAGGACGGTGGAGGAGCATTGGGATTCGATCCTTTGGTATATGGAGTTTCAGCGCAGTAAGCTGACTGATGACGGCTTGATCGATGAATTTTACGTTGGAGAATGGTGTCCTCCTATGAAGGACAGTATTCTGGAGGACAAGCAAAGCGCGTTTGCAAGAGATATAAAGAATCAGTTGGCTACAAGCTGCTTCTATTATCTTGAGTGCGTAATGTGTCAGCGAATGGCTATTCTGTTGGGACGATCAGAGCAGGCAAAGGCTTTCCGAGAGAGCGCGGAGCGTGTAAAGCAGGCCATCAACGCAAAGTATTTTGACAGAGAGAAGGGGGCTTACGTTCCCGAATGTCAGGGCAACACCATCCTGCCTCTGTATCTTGGCATCGTTCCCGAGGAATACGAGTCCGCGGTGGCGCAAAAGCTGAGAACCTACGTTGTGGAAAAGGACGGTTACCACATTTCCACGGGAAGTCACACGACGCGCTTTCTGTTCGAAACGCTGACAAAGATCGGAAGCACCGATCTTGCGCTTGAAATGCTGCGCGTGAAAAGTTACCCAAGCTTTGGTTATATGCTTGAAAACGGAGCGACGTCTCTGTGGGAAAGATGGGAAAAATCCTTTGGCTTTATGACCTCTCATAACCATCCCATGTCGGGCGGCTTCGGTGTTTGGTTTTTGAAGGTGCTCGGAGGCATCCGTGTGGACACCGAGGAGGGGCAGGGCACCGTACTGATTGCGCCTCACGTGCCGAAAAAGCTGAAGAGCGTCCGGTGCAAGCGCCGATTCCGAAACGGTGTGGCAGTTTGCAATTGGTACAAGACTGACGGAGAGCTTCATTTTGACATTAAGGTCCCTTGGAACACGAGAGCGGAGGCTCAGTTGCCTCTTGACGGCGCAAGGCTGTCTGACGTTGAGATCAACGGAGAAAGGCTCGACGCATCGGCACACCGATACAGCATAACTGACGGCTTGCTTCGGATAGAGTCCGTTTCGGGATATTTACACGTCAGAATCAAAAACGGTTCATAATATACCTTTAACAAAGCACCCAAAGGGGCTGTCTCATAGCGTTTTTAGCTATGAGACAGCCCCTTTATAATCAATGAAATCCGAACGGATCATTCTGCGGCTGCAACCTGCACGTTCGTGACGTGTAGGATGATGCAGAGTGTGTCGGTGTCTGATGCGGGAATCGCGGCGAAGGTGACCTCAACGGTCTCGCCTGCATAGGCTGAAAGATCGGCATACAATCCGTTGACCGATGCGCCGCCGCCCACCGTGCCTTGGAAGCTGCAGTTTTTGGCGGATGCCTCAAGGTCTGCAAACGTATAACCGTCCAAGCGGCTTGATGCCGATGAAAGATGATCCGTCAAGCCGTTCATTACGTCGGTTCCACCCTTTGTGTAAATGGCATCATTCCAGGTTTTGCCTCCGTCGGCAGACCAAACGTATTTTGCAATACCTCCGTCTGCAACAGCCCAGCCTGTGAAGATCAGCTGATGACCGTTGACCGTGGATACGCCGTAGTCGAGGACGTCGGGAGCCTTCAGCGAGCTTGCTCCTACGTTGGTGAGCCTTTGCTCATCACCGATGCCCCAGCCGTTGATCATATCGATGCACGCGGCATATTTTACCTTTGATTCCGAATAGCCCGATTCGGGATCGATATACTGCGACAAGGGCTGCTTGCCGTCGCCGCTTTCCGCAACCTCCTCACCGGTCTTTACGTCAAAGTAGGTGCGTGTGCTTCCTCCTGTGACCACGGTTACGGTGTTCATATCGCTGTTTTGCGTCAGGATATCCTCAAAGCTTGCGCACATACCCACGTATGCGATATCGACGTAAGAGGATTTGCTTCTGATTCCGCTGAAGAAGTCGAATCTGAGATAGCTTGCGTAATATTTGCCGTCGCTGTCGGTTTTGAAGGTGGGGTGATTTTCCTTTGAGACGTCGATTACGATAACGTGCCAGATGCCGTCGTTTTTTAAGTCGTAGCAGTAGATCTGATCACCGTCCGTAGCTCTCGTGTTCTCGGTGCTTGTGAATATCTCAAAGCAGCCTGCAGCCTCGGTGTTCGTAGTGGGGATGCGGTATTTGATCACCACGTACTGTCCCGACTCGGTCTTCGCATCGGCAGTATATACGGTGGAATGTCCTTCGGTGTCCTTGGCGTTGCCGAATACGCGCAGGAAGCTGACTCCGTCCTCTTCAAGCATTGTAAGGCCTCCCACACCCTTAGCACCCTCCAATCTGATCTGCAGCTTGGAAGGAGAGCAATAGACGTTCAGGGGAGCATTCTCTTCTTCGGCAGGATCCTTTTCGGGCCATCCCGCAAAGGGCTCGGAGGCTGTAATACGGAAGGTCCTTGTCTGATCTCCCGTGAGAGTTGTTACGAAGGAGTAGGAGAAGGTGCCATCGCCGTCGTAATGAACCATATAGCCGTCGTAATCGTTGGTATTTGCAAGCGAATCGGGGGTGTTGGAGTTCAGAACGCAAGTGACCCACTCGCCGTTGACCTTTTCCTCGATCACGGGAACTGTCAGCAGGTCGAAGCCGTAGATCCTTGTAACCACGTTGTTTTCACCGCCCGAAAGGGTAAATTCCGCACTCTTACCGTTGGTGGTGCGAATCTTGGGAAGATATACGCTGTCCATCACGGTGCAATTGCTGATGGGAGTAGCCTTCAAGGGGTCGAGAAGGGTGTTTTCTCTGACGTCTCGCACGTTTTGATCGGGTGCCTTTCCGTTTGAGCCGTCATACACCGATTCCTGAGAGCCCCAAGGCATCAGGATCGCGTTGATCGTGATCTTGTCACCCTTTTTCAAGGTGACGCTGTCAAGATTGAGCGAGAGATAAAGCCTCTCGTTTTTGTTTGTGACGATGAAGGCTGCATCGCTTTCCTTGCCGCCGATGACGATCGAATGATTGTAGATCAGGAAGGAAAGGTTTACGTAGCCGTTTGCGTTGGTGTAATCGGGAACGTAGAAGAAGTCGAAGTAGGGGCACTGATCACCGAGAACGTAGGATGCCTCCTGTCCTGCTGCCATTGCGTCAACCACAACGGATTGGTTGCTTTCGTTAAGGTAGCCAACCTTTTTGTAGGTTGATCCCGTGCCTGTTTGTCTGACGGAGTAGAAGCTGAAGTCCTTTTTGAAATCGGCAAAGCTGATATCCTCCAGCACCTCATACTCCATAATGTAATAGGTTCGGTTCTCGTCGGTCTGCGGCATCTCCATATGGGTGTACGTGACCTTGATCCTGCCGTCGTCGGAAAGATACTGCATATCGACCTCGGCATACGTAGGACCGTGAGAGCTTATGCTGTTACCAACATTTTGCGTAGCGGAATAGATTCCGTCCGCATCGGTGTATTGCAGGAAGTAATGATGTCCTCCCAGGGTGTGCTGAGGCTGATCCTTCCACAGGGGAGCGGACATTGCTCGGTGGTCGGGCAGACCGGGGCCGATATCCGCAAAGGGGACGATACAGTTACTTTCCGTAACACCCGTGGAGAGATGATAATAGGGGTAGAAATACTGAATGGAGGAGATCTGCTTCAATGGGTACTGTCCCCAATTCTGGTACAGATTGACCACGGTGTAGCTCTTTTCCTCGCCAGCCTTCAGTACCATGGGGAAGTAGGCTTCACCGTAAGAGGGCTCGTCGAGATTGTATAGATTGCTCTCTCCGTCTCCCACGAAGTTTTTACATACCTCTACGGGTATGGGGAGAAGCATTTTTTGTCCGTCAAGCAGGACGGCGCATTCAAGACCGCCCGAGGTGGTGTAGGAGGAAAAATACATCTTTCTGTCAAGCGTATCTCCCGTAACGGTAAAGCTTACCTTGTATTGCTTGTTGGGGCTCTTGTAATATGCCGTTCCGAAGTTTGTGCCGCTCAGGTTGAAAACGTATTTACCTCGGAGTGCGTCGTATCCTGCAAAGGAGGCGTTTGTGGAGCCATCGGTGTGGACCTTGATGTTTTCGGCTGTAAGCGGATGTCTTTCGGCCTCTGCTTCATTGAGAAATTTTGTGAAATCGTGAGTTGGATCGGTATAGATCCGCTGGCTGATGTAAAAGTCGTTGGCATTATTCGTGCCGGTCTTGGAGGGGATGATGGTATTGTTTGCGGGAGTCAGCGTTTGAATGATGGAATAGACTCCGTCTGAAAGAGTGACCTCAAGCCTTCCGCCGTATGCGCCCGTGGGGACGATATAGCCGAAGATTCCCGTGTCCTTGATGTCAAAGCCCACGTATTCCGCACTGTCGAAGTCGACCTTGTCAAGAGAATCGTGGAGACCGTTTGCGTCCTTGATGATCAGCTTATCCACGGTTTCGGCGGAAATTTCGGTAAGAACACCGACTGCGTCGATATCTGTGACGGTATCGGTAGCGCAGAACTGTGCGTAATGGTGAAGCTTGTCGGAATAGACCTGAAAGAATCTACCCAGCTTCAGCTTGGGGACGTTCTCAACCTTCGCTTCCAGAAGCTTGGGGCTTTGGATCGTGTACTGCGTGCCTTCCTCACCCATAAAGTCGATACGTATGCCTGTGATCGTGCCTGTGTAGCCGGGGGCATTGGAAAGGCAGATGTTGTAGGTGTGATATTCACCGTCGGTGATAATCGGGAATGGGAACATCTTCAGATCGCTGAAGCTGCTTTCGCCCTCGGATTTGTAATAAATATCGATCCGTTCGGTCTTGGTGGATTCTACCTTCATGGTTAATTGCAGGTAGGTGTATTGATCTGCGGAATGAGAGATTCCCGAAAATACAAAATACGGATCGTTGCCGCCCTTGATCATAGTCATAAACTCATTATCCTTGACCTTGGGCTTTGTCAGATGCTTGTAATTGGTTATTTTCAGAGATATTTCTTTTTCCGAAATGATCTCGGGAGCAGGAGCAAAATCCTGATTCTCGAGACGTACGTCGTAGTAATAATAGCCCAATCTGTATAGGTTTACAGAGGTAGGCGTGGAGGTTTTTGAGGAATAGAAGGTGTCCCCGCTCTTCATTCTTACAAAAACGTCCATGCTGTTTTCAAGATAGGTATCGCCCTTTGCGTTTTTCAGAGCCGTGATCAGCTGATCCTCCTCTCCTTGGAGCGCGTATTCCAGGGACATATTGGCGTTATCAAGAATAAGCTTGGTTTTGTTGGAATCCGAATAAGAGACGGTGACCGAATTTGCGATCCTTTCGGCGTACTCGATCAGCTCGGCATTATCGCAATCAAGCTTTGGCGTAGTATCCTCCTCGGTTTCGGTTTCGATAGCAGAGGTCTCGCCTGTTGACTGTGAGCCGACCTCCGTATTCGTATCCTTGTCTGTTTCCGTTTCGGTCGCGCTCGGAGTCAGGCTGTCGGAGTCTTCCTTCGGCACGCCTGTGCAAGCGGACAGGGCGCCTGCAAGCATGATACATACGAGAATGAATGAAATCAGAGAAAGTGCCTTTTTCTTCATAGGGTTCTCCTTTTTTAGTTGATAATAGCGGGATCTGCCCGATGGGGGTATTATGATTATATCATACCGAAGACATATTTGTAAATGGAATTTTCACCGCTTTATTAGTAAAAAATCCCAAGGAAGCGCAATTTTGCCGCTTTTTTATAAGATTCAGGAGAATAATTGCATATTTTAAGGCTTTATGAGGAACATGATCCTATCCTTCGGCACGGTGAATTCATTTTTGATCTCTCCGTTCTCGCGGTTCATCCAAGGCTCTGACAGCACTATCTTGTATTCGCTCGCGGTCAGATTGGAAACGGTCAGATATTTCTTTTCGTTTACGAACATTGAAATATATACCTTGTCGGGGATTTGGGAGAGAATGTCGGCGCAATCGCGAATTTCCATATAAACGAGGCTGTTTTCCTCTACCATGGGCTTATAGAGCGCCAGATATCTGCACCAGCGGGGATATTCCTCCACGTCGTCGGGTACTGCCGACCAATGGCTGTAGGAATAGGGACCGTCGGGGTGGGTCTTGTAATGCTCTGCGATCCTCGCCCAATAGGCGTACTCGCTCCAGATGCCCTCCTGTATTCCGTATCTCGGAACGGGCGCGCTGTTGCGTTCTCCCGTCATGGGTCTGCCTCTTGCCGTGAGCAAGGGGAATTGGAGGAAGGGGATGACAGAAGCGAAATGTCTGTCGGGATCTGTAACGTCTATTCGAAGCTTGTCGGGGCAGGGAACAACGAAATGGGGATAGTCTTTTCCGATGCCTACGTCCTCACTTTGCATTCCCTCACCGATCCAGATATAGTCGTAGACCTTGTCGATGCAGGGAGCGGGATTGTTACCGTCGCAATGTATCTTGTAGATGCCGCCGCGCTTTTTGACCTCGTGGTATATGAGCCCCAGCAGATCCTCTATTTCGGGGTCGTATCTGAAGCCGTTCTCCTTTTCAATAAGCTTGCCGGGAGTATAGCGGCTATCGGTTCCGCAATCGTTGTAGATACCGTCAAAATCGTATCTGTCAAGGACGGCGATAGTACGGGGAAGAACGAAATTACGCCACTCGGCGCTTCCCGCGCTGTTTCGCATATAGCTGAAGTGGGTTCCGCACTCGACTATTCTGCCGCCGTGATGGAATTTCTCTTTAAATTCGGGGTCGAAGCGGTGAAAATAGCCCGATGATATATAGGGAATGATCTTAATGCCCACGCTATGGCAGAGCTCTATGAATTCTTCGAGACCCTTGGGGTCGTAGCAGGTGTATTTGTCTGCGCCGTGAAGTCTGATGGAGTCGTTCCAATCCTCGTGAATCTGGATAAGCTCAACGCCGTTCTTTGCCATATCCGCGATCATTTCGCGGTCGTAATCGGTGGGCGGAAAGGAGACCTTGCAGGGATATTCGCCAAGATTATATACGGCTTGTCCCGGCAGATAATCGCGAATTCTTGTGCGGCGGAAGTATTTGCGAACGTCGCGCTCGGCGCTGCAAAGGTTTTCTATTCGCGCACGCTGTTCTTCGATAGAAGTTTTCATGGTTTTCCTTTCTTTATACGTTAATATTGATGGTGCCGATCCTTGTGGGTATCTTCATCTTGATTCTGCCCGCCTTTTTGGGGATATGATGCTCGCCTACCGTGCCGTCATAAGAAACACCAAGCAGGTCCTCAATAAGAACGGTGATGGGAGCGCAAGCCCATGGATGACAGAAGCTTGTGTTGTCCTTCTTGTCCTTGCCCCAAGCCTCGATACAGGCGGTAGCGCCGTCTCGGATCATATTGTACCAGGAGTTTTCGTCCTCGCTTGTGATGAGGTCGTAAACGTATTCGTGCTTGCCAAGCCTGCAAAGGCCGCGCATCAGAAAATAGGACATATAAACGCCGCAGACCATCCCCTTATTCATAAGATGCTCGGCAACGCTCTCCTCATATCCCGCGGGCACGAAGCCGTAGAAGGGGGCTAACATATTCGAGTGGAGAGAGGCGTGATCGCTGCCCTCGCAGTCAACGTAAACGCCAAGATCCTTGCGGAAGAATGCCTTGTTGAAGGCATCGGCGAGCTTTGCGCCCTTGTTAGCGTGAGGGATGCCGAGAATATCCTTGATCTCCTCCACGTTCAGCACGCTACCGACGTAAAATGCGTTCAGCACGTTGTGGGCGCCGTCTCCGATAGGCTTGGTGAGCGGGAAATCGTAGTTGTCGCGGAGGTTTCGCGGCCAATCCACAAGATTCCACTTGTCCTTGACTCCGTCAAGCAAGCCGTCCTCGCGGGCATACTCTCCGAAATGCTCCAGCATTCCCTCGGCAACGGGGAGCATGGATGCCAAAAACTCTTTGTTGCCCGTAAACTGATAATGGCGGAGGAGCAGAAGCGGAAATTGCAGGGAATAGTCGGCTATTTCTTGCATAAGCGCACCCGAAAGCACCGCCATAAGACCCTTGCAGATCTTGGTTGACCGTGCGTGATCAAGGATGCCCTTTTCAAGCATATAGACGTCGCCCGTCAGCCATAGGTGAGCACCCGAGGTGACGGTCATATCTCCCGCGTACTGCCCCTTTTCTCTTGAGGGGCAATCGACAAAGACCTCCTGAGAGCCGTATTTTACTCCGGTTTTGCAGAGATTGAATACCTGCTCAAGCACCTTGCTGTCGGCTTCGATGGTGCAGGCATTGTCGTCGAAGGTCATATGTCGCACTACAGCGACGAGATCTTCTATCTCCGCACTCTCGGACTCGGAAACGAGGGTAACGTAGCGAAATGCCTTGTAATCATACTGTTCCAGCGTGCTTTCGCCGTCGTCGAGTATCCATTTTTCGTCGTAGTGACAGTTTGCACGCATCATATAGCGTACCTTGTATTCGTTGTCGTCTATTTCTTCGCCGCAGAGGATGCGAATCCGGTCACCGCTGTGTCCCTTGGCTTTTATGCGCAGAGTTGCGGTGATCTCGGTGCCGAAGTCGTAAAAGATCGCACCCGAAGGGAGCTTTTCGGTCTTAACGGGCTTTTTCACGTAGACCTGAAGGGGCCTTGTGGGCGCGTCGGCGAATTCGATGTCATCGTGAGCCTTCAGAGCCGCTTTTTTGAACTCACCAAGGGGAATTCTGGAGTCGTAATGCTCGGTATATTGTACTCTCTCGCCGTAAAAGGAGGCGGGGAGATAATTTTCAATTTTAACGTATTCCCAGCTTTCGTCTGTGGAAAGAATGGCCTCACCTGTGGGATCGTAAAGGTCGGCGATAAGACCCATACGGAGGTCGCCGCTGATCCAGACGCGGTTGTTGAGCCCTTGATAGTAGACGTGAGCGGTGAATTCGTTTTCTCCGTCGCGAAGATAGTCGGTCACGTCGAATTCATTGTAATGATAGGACTCTATATAACCCGGTGTGGGACCTTGACCGATGAATGCGCCGTTCAAGTAATATTTTCCGTAATCGTCGGCGGAAATGCGGAGGACGTAGCGTCCTTCAACCTTTTTCACCGTGAATTTTCGGTTGAAAAGCACGTGAAGATTCTTGGGGTCGTCGGGGCTTTCCTTGTAAAGAGCGGGGGAATGCTCCTTGTGATATACGTTTCTCGGAATATACTTCGAAAATTCGGGAGTACAGATCCATTTACCGATGAATGTTGCTTTCATATTTGTGATTCCTTTCGCTTTGATTGGAATTTTAGTTGAATTGCGATTTAAAAAGTCTTTGTTGAGAGGGGGAACCCCCACTTGTGTGTTCCCCCTCTGTCAAGCCCTCGGCTTGACATTCACCCCCTCGTGGCGCTTTCGAACGATAAGGAGTTTCGCCCTCTGCGGAGGGCGACCAACGCTCCGCGCGTTGGATCGGCGGTCGCTTTTGAAAAAGCTCGAGCAAAACTTTCGAAAAGACTCGCCACGGAGAGCCCCACAAATCAAAATTTTAAGAATAACAGCAGAGATTACGCCTCGTATCCTATGGATTTGAGGTAATCGAGGCTCATTTTTAGGCAATCGAAGGGATCGCGGTCAAAGCACTCGTCCTGCTCGACAAACGCAATTTCGGTTCCTGCCTCAACAGCCGCCGCGCAGATCTTTTCAAAATCCATAACACCGTAGCCTACGGGAGCGTAGCGGCGAGTGCCGTCGGAGAGAATTTCCATATCCTTCAAGTGGATGCGGGGGATTCTGCCCGAAAGGCGCTTGATCTCGCTCACTACGTCAACGTTTGCGAACTGAACCCAATAGGTGTCGAGCGTTATTCCAAGATCTTCAGCGGGAAAACGGTTAAGGATGTAATCCATAATCGTCGTACCCTCCAGCGCGTCGTATTCAAACCAATGGTTGTGATACATCAGCTGTGAGCCAAGCTCCTTGATACGCTTCGATGCCTCTTCAAACTGATCGCAAAACTCCTTGACCCTATCCAGAGACTCGCGATATTCGGGGGGCATCCAGCTGACGCCCATATACTTGCAGTTATATACGTTCTGATCCGCAACAAGCTTGTCGGGATTCTTAATTTTATCCATTGAGGGATGAGTCAGCTCGCAGGTCAAGCCGTTTTTGTCGAGCTGCTCTTTCAGCCACAGGGGCTCGTAGGGGCAGACACCCGAAACCTGCACGGTCTTGTAGCCCATATCGGCAACTCTTGCGAGGGAATTTGCAAAGCCGTCAAGAGTTTGATTGTATTTTGCAAGAGTGTAAAGCTGTGCACCGATTTTCATAGTTTGGTCCTCCTGTTGCCCGACTTATTTCGCAAACTCCGTGCCGATCTTTGCGTCCTCAAGCACCTTGACTACGTCCATAGCCTGCTCGCTTGTGATAGGATAGGGCTTGTTGTTTCTGTAAGCCTCGTAGAAGTAATCCCAGATCTCTTCGGTCTCGTGGGGATCTCTGGGCAGCTCGATGGTCTTCTCGATCCACGCGAGAGGTCCGTTGCTTCCGTAATCCGCGCCTTCCACGGGAGTTTCGGGGTTGGCCTTGATCTCGGGAAGCTCGACCTCGGGGTCGAGATATTTCATCGTGATGACGTTGCCTGTGCACATCAGCGTTCCGCGTGTTCCGTAGATCATATATTCGGGAACCTTCAAGGCTACGCCGCCGCTGATCTCAACGTCAACAAGTCTGCCGTTAACGCCCTTGAATACCAGCTTGATGTGGTCCTCTGCGTCGCCTACAGCGGCAACTCTCTTGATGTCGGCAAACATAGATTCGTACTTGCCGCCGCAGAAGCGGAGCGCGTGGTCGGCAATGTGGGGACCCCAATTGAGAAGCTGGCCGCCGCCAAATTCCTTGATGGTCTGCCAGTCGTCGCGGCGCTGATAGTTGTTGCGCGCGAGTCTGACCTCGTAAACAACGCCGAGAATGCCCGAGTCGATGATCTCGTTGATCTTCATAAAGCCTGCCTCAAAGCGGCGGTTATGACGCACGTAAACCTTGGGGCCGAGAGGCTGACTTCCCAGCGCAACGAGCTCCTTTGCTTCTTCATAGGTCTCGCAGAAGGGCTTTTCCACGAGGACGCTTTTGCCTGCAAGAAGCGCCATCTTGGCGTGCTTGTAGTGGTCGCAGGAGCGGGTGGCGATGTCGACCACCTCAACCTCGGGGTCTGCAATCAGATCCTCAATTTTGTCATAGGTGCGACAACCGAATATCTTGTTGAATTTCTCATATCTCTCGGGAATCAGGTCGCAGGCGGCGACTACCTCATATTTGTCGGGGCGCGCCATCAGGCAGCTTCTGTGTACGCTCATTCCGATTCTTCCAAGTCCAACGACTCCGATTTTAATAGGCTTATTCATAACAAAATCCTCCATATGGTTGAAAAATAAATTAATTGTTTAATTATTGCTCTTCGCTTGTAGAAATTACGATGCATCCCATACTCTGGGCATGGATAGTGAGATTGATCTCGGCGTACCCGTCGCGGATCTCCACCTTGAGGGGCTCGTCGTTCCAAGCATCGTAATATTTCGCGCCCTCTGTGTGTTTCACACGCAGAATTTTGCCGCGATAGGTGGTGTAGGCGCGGTTATAGACCGTATAGACCTCGCGACCCTTGCCGGGAAAGCGATTTGCGCAGATGGCGGGGGAGAGGGTGTCGATCATGGTCTCGGGAGTGTCCGATGAGAAGCAATCTGCGTATTTTTTCTTTAATCCGAACGCCTTGCAGATGAATTCGTGTCCCGCCGATTCCTCAAGATCCCAAAGGGAATCGTAGATCGCCTCGCCGTTGAAGAAGGTGAACTTTTGGGGATGCCAGGAGAGGTTTCGCATCGCCATGGGCAGATTCAGCTGCACGATCTTTGGAAATGCGAAGCGGTAGATATCGGTCAGTACACGGCTGTAACTATCGTCACCGTCATTTGCTTGCCAAGCTGTTTCGATCATATCCACCACCGTGTCGATGATCGAATAGGAAATGTTACAGTCGATGTATCTTGCGTTAACGTCCACAGCCGCGTATTCGCCGTAAAGCACCACGTCATGGGGCATTACGTCTTTCAGGCGCGAGATGAAGTTGCGGTCGGTCTTCAACAGATTCGACGGCACCTCGTGTGCGTGATGCTTTCCGTAGCAACGGTTTTCAATACGCAGGCTGAACTCGTCCACGTAAAGGATCGGAACCTTCAATTCGGAGTAAACGCGAGGATACATCTGAATGGCAAATTCGCGCCAATCATCACTTGCGTGGCACATACGGAAGCTGTCGTCATGGATGCTGATGTTTTTGCCTCTTGCGGTCTCCACCATGAGATGCTTGAATTTTTCAAATTGCGGATAGAAGCTTGTCAGAAGAGTGGGGTGGAGATAGACCGAGGAGTAAACGCCCTTTTTCTCCATAAATTCGTGGAGCGCCGAGCGGAGATTTTCAAGTCCGCCGTAGTCGTCGTACTCGCTTTGACCGTAGTTGCCCCATTTTTGTGTAAATCTGCCGTCCGCCTTGAAGCGGTTTGCCCACGCCCACATATGGAGAATATCTGGGTAGTAGCCAGAGATCTCCTTCTGCTCCTCAAGGATGTCGAGATAGTTGAATTTATCCTTGTCCTTTTCGTACCAGATAGGGAATCTGCAGAATTCCTCGCTCTCAAAGAAATCGGTTATTTCGGCAAGCAACCAGAAGCACTCTCTGTACCATTGCTTGTCCTGACAGTGATAGGGCTCATACCAGCTGTCGAGCCACTTTTTATAAATGCTGAAGGACTTGCGCCAATCTCCCTCGTGGGCGGTCAGCAGGGTGGGGGAGCAAATAAGGCTCTCGCCCGCGCCTATCTCGCCGTACATCTCGGGATACTCCACGTAAAGCTCGATGCGGTCATTCTTTTCAAGAGCGTATTTGCGGACCACAAGCTCACGCTCACGGGTGGTCAGAGCAAGACCGCCCTGTTGCGCCTTGCTGTAGATATCCATAAACTGCATCGGGAAGGAGGGAGCGGATTCTTCATAAATATATATCGTTCCGTTGCTGTCCACGTTCTGATATTTGGGAACAAAATACCAGCTGTCATCACGGTCAGCGAATTCCGCGCCCGATATGTAGGGAAAGACGATGCCTTGCTTCAAGGGCTTGTCGGTGGGATTGTGAACGTTGAGATTCCAAAGAATATCATGCTCGCCCTCAAAGGTGGCTGTTAGTTCAAATATCAAGTCCTCTGCTCGCAGCTTTACCGTTGCCCCGGTCTCGGTGACCTGACAACTTTCGGCTTCGAAGGGAGATCGCATTTCGTTGCCATGTCTTATTTTTACGATCGAATCGGGCTTGAAGGTGAACTCGGGGGTGTATGCGTTCTCAAATCGGTCGAGATAAAGCCCCTTTGTGAGGTCGAAGCTCATAAGGATCGCGCCGTTTTTCAAAGTCAGGCGGTGGTCTTCAAGGGTGATCTGCTTTTCGCTGTCGATCTTATGCTTCACCTTTTCGGGAAGAGAGGGGATCAACAATTCAGGGAAGAGGCGGTCACAGGTTTCATTGACCGTCAATGCGACGAGAGACAGATCGTTGTCAAGGTGTCTGTTGCGGAAGATGACCTTTTCCACAGCACTTCCGTTGGCGGGGATCGCATAAAGCGACAGGTCGCCGCACATTGCGTGCCTGCCACAGCTCAGATTCATCGGAAGGGAGAGGTCGCGTCTGCCGTCGGTGTAGACCGTCTCCACGGCGAAGTCTTCTACGTCGTCAAGCAACAGCGGCATCGTGACCTCGTTTCCGTATGAGCCGAGAATCGTGGTCTGGGTTGCGAAGCCGCAACGCTGGTATCTTCTGCCACCGATAGCCATCAGAAAGAAGATCTCGCTGATCTTTTTGCCGCCAAGCTCGATCACCGTTTCGCCGTCACGGCTGACGGGTCGGCAAAGCCGCCTTTTTGCCTTTACACCGAAATTCTCGATGATCTCGTCGTTTTCGGCGGGTGGAGGGGGAGGCGCGATAC
Source organism: Clostridia bacterium (assembly GCA_017462125.1). Next base: position 59,388 of record JAFTRQ010000133.1, read on the forward strand.
AGTTTCGTTCACTTTGAGAAATCTGAAACGGAATATTGCGCAGATTGACGCGCTCGCTTGTAAAGAATCTGCCGCCGCCAAGGCGCACGTCGTAATCCTTTACGCGAAGGGTGCTGTTGAAGTGCTTTGAAATATCCACCGTCGAAAAATCTCTTGCGCTCTCGGTAACGTCACCGGCACAGTAGACGGGAAGCTCGTTCTCGGAGCAGGTATAGAGATTATGTAAGGTAAAATCGATGCGCTTGCGCTTTCCTTGACAGAAGGTGAAGCGAATGCTTTCGTAGTCACCCTCGGGCATCTTGACTGCCACGGTGTAGCGTCTGCCGTCGCACAGCAGGTCATCGCAGGTGATAAGCGGAACCTTTTCACCGTTCTTGCCCAATGCGTTGATGCAGGGATGTCGGTGAATCGAGGGGCGGCGCCATCCCATGGTGCTGTATTCCATCACGAAATAGCCCTGCGACGCAAATTCTCCCTCTGCCAAAAGTGAATAGTCGGGCTTGTGAGGCGGCATTGTGACCGTAAAGGTCAGCGCGCCTGCCTCGCTTTGTGCCACGTGTCCGCTATCGGATGTGTAGCGTAAGGATAAAAGGTCTTTCATACAGTAGATTCCTTTCTTGTGTGCATTTGCGAGTTTTGTAGGTTTTAAATAAATAAATGTAGAAAAACCGATTCTGGTTTTATTATAGCAAAGTAATTATTTTTTGCAAATTGCTAATTTTATTAAAAGTATTGCATTTTCTACTTTTATATGTTATACTGTATGAAAACGGGGAGGTGAGAGTATGATTCGATACACGAATTTGGATGCGAACGCACAAAATATGATAAATTGCGGCCACAGCGTGCAGGAAAAGCCGTTGGATAATGTTTGGCAGTATGACAGGCATTTTCACGAGAGCTGTGAGATCCTTTTGCTGATCAAGGGTGACGTGCATTACAGCGTAGACGGTAACAGCTATGCCCTTAAGCCTTACGATATCGTTCTGATCCCTCCGTCCACGTATCATTTTGCCATCCCGATGTCAAACGAGGATTATGAAAACTACGTGATCAATATAAAGCCCCCGTTTGTAGGCAATAAGCGGCTTCAAAGCCTTTTTTCGCCACCCTATATCATCAACATCTCGGGCGACAGTATGCTTCGCAGAATGTTTTCGTTGCTTGACTTTTATTTTGAAAACTTTTCGGAGGCAGACTTCAAGGAGGCCAGCGAGCATCTGATCGGCGAGATTCTGATATGCCTCTCTTACAAGCAAAAGGAAGAGGCGGATATAAATCTTGCGTCGGGTGCAAATCTGCTGATCAGCAGGATCACGGCGTATATTTCCGATAACCTTGACAAAGAACTGAATGCCGACGTTATCGCAAAGCATATGAATTTTTCGCGCTCGTACGTGCAGAATCTCTTTTCCGAGGTAATGGGTATCGGACTGAAGCAGTACGTCAATCAGAAAAAGATCTACGCAGCCCATGCCGATATTCAGAACGGTCTCTCGCCCAACGAGGCGGCGCGAAAATACTGCTTTGAGGATTATTCGAGCTTTTTCCGTCAGTATAAAAAGATTCTGGGCGTTTCCCCAAAGGACGGAAGAGGACAGGGCTCGGGGCTTTGAGCCTTATAATTCGTTGCGGATAAAGCAGTTAGCGTGACGCTTATTCAAACCGATTGGTATTTAGCCGCTTCACGCGCAATTTTTGCCCGCTCGGCAAAAATCGGTTATTATATGCGCCGCCGTAAGGCGGCAGAATGGAGATCATATGCCCCCTTTGAATATACTGATCAAGCCGGCATCGTCGCTTTGCAATATGCGTTGCAAATATTGCTTTTACAAGGACGTGTCGGAGAGCAGAGAGCATCGCTCAATGGGCGTGATGAGCCTTGACACGCTTGAGACGGTTGTTAAGCGTACCTTTGAATACGCCACCGATTTCGTAGGCTTTGCCTTTCAGGGCGGTGAGCCAACGTTGGTTGGACTCGACTTCTACAGAGAGCTGATCCTGCTTCAGCGCAAATATAATACGAAAAGGATCAAGATTACCAATTCCATACAGACCAACGGATATATCATCGACGGCGAATGGGCTCGGTTCTTTGCCGAAAACGGATTTTTGGTGGGTCTTTCCACGGATGGCACCAAGGAAGCCCACGATTCGCTCCGTGTGGATGGGGACGGTAAGGGCACCTTTGACCGCGTTGTAAAGGCGGCTGAAATTTTGCAGAAACACGGCGCGGAGTTCAATATCCTCTGCGTGGTGAACAATTTTGTGGCAAGACATCCCAAAAAGGTCTACGATCAATTAAAAAAGTACAAATACATTCAGTTTATCGCCTGTCTTGATTCCCTTGAGGGTGAAAAAACCGAATTTTCACTGTCGGAGGAGCGCTACGCAAGCTTTCTTGTGCAGACCTTTGCTCTTTATTACGCCGATTTTATGAGCGGAAAATACGTCAGCATCCGCAATTTTGACAATTATATCAGCATCCTGTTGGGCAGACCTCCCGAAAGCTGTGCTATGAACGGCTTCTGCACCTGCTATTGCGTTGTGGAGGGTGACGGCAGCGTTTACCCCTGCGATTTTTACGTGCTGGATCGGTGGAGGCTTGGTAACGTGCGCGAAAACGGATTTGGCGAAATGATCGCCTCGGAAACGGCGAAAAAATTCGTGGAGAAGTCCTTTTTTGTCCGTGAGGAATGTAAGAATTGCCGATATTATAAGCTTTGCCGCGGCGGATGCAGGCGGGAAAGAGAGCCGTTTGAGGATGGGTTGCCCTCCTTGAACAAGCATTGCGCGGCATACAAGGCACTTTTCGATGCCTGTCTTGAGCCGATGCTTGAGATGGCAAGAAGGATCGGAGCGGGATATGCTCCGCGTTGAGAAAGGAAAGCTTATGAGACCAAATATTTTGTTTATCAGCTGTGACCAACAGAGATGGGATTGCCTCGGATTTAACGGCGTCTATCCTGTAAAAACTCCAAACATCGACCGTTTGGCGAATGAGGGCATCAGCTTTGACCACAGCTTCACGCCGCTTCCCACCTGCTGTCCCGCAAGACAGGCACTTCTGTGCGGCAAGAGACCCGAAAGATATGGAGCCTTGTGGAATTTTGACCAAGGCACACCTGTAGGCTCTGTCCCCGCCGATGCCTTCTCCTGGGCGAGATCGCTTTCCGAATGCGGATACCGAACGGGCTACGTGGGAAAATGGCACGTCAGCCCCACCCTGACCCCTCTTGATTTCGGCTATGAGGATTACGTCAGCGAAAGGGAATTGCAGGCTTATCAAAGGGAAAATAACCCAACGCTCTCCTTCAAAAAGGGATTTTTCGGCGAGGTCAGCCCCTATCCTTACGAGGACAGCCCCACCCACAGAAATGCCGCCCACGTTATCGAGCTTGTGGAAAAGTATGATGGCGAGCCTTGGCACATCAAAATGGACTTTGCGGAGCCACATCTGCCCTGCAGACCCAGCGAGCCCTTCGCTTCGATGTACGGGGAGGTACCAAAGTGGCGCGCATTTGACGACACCCTTGAGGGCAAGCCCTTTATTCAGCGACAGATGCGATACAATTGGAACACGGCAGATATGTCGTGGGAGGAGATGCACGAGACCGCAAGGCTTTATTACGGCTACATCAGCCAGATAGACGATGCCATCGGCAGGGTGCTTGACCATCTTGAAAAGAAGGGAATTCTTGACAATACCGTCATCATCTACACCGCCGACCACGGAGACCTTTGCGGTGAGCGGCGGATGATGGATAAGCATTACGTAATGTATGACGAGGTGGTGCGCGTGCCGCTGGTCATTCGCTATCCCGCGTTGATCGAAAAGGGGATCAGAAGCCAAGCCTTCGTCACCAATATGCTTGACCTTGTGCCCACCGTGCTGACTCTTGCGGGCGCTCCCGTGCCCGATGATCTTGACGGCATCAGCCTGATGCCCTACCTTTGCGGTGAGCAGACAGAGAGCATCCGTAAATACGCTATGGTGACCTATAACGGTCAACAGTTCGGGCTCTATACTCAGCGAATGATCCGCAACGAAAAATATAAATACGTGTGGAATCCCACAGATATGGACGAGCTTTACGATATGGAAAACGACCCCGCCGAGCTTGTCAATCTTGCCCTCTGCCAGGAGTATGGCGACGTATTAAAGACACTCCGCGCCGATCTGCTCAGAGAGCTTGACGCGGTGCAGGATTGCACCGTGAAGAGCAAGTGGATGCGAGATCAGCTTCAGTATAACCGAAAATGTTCGTAAATGATGAATGAAGCTGTCATACACAGCGCAGAACGGAAGGCACTTTCAAAAGCAAAGATGAAATAAAACGAAAAAGCAAGAAATCCCAAGGCACTTTCGATGAGTACCTTGGGATTTCTTGTAATTGACCGCAGATATCAGGATCGATCAAAGAGCCGATATGCCGCTGTTCATTTTTCTGTATTCGAGCGGGGAGCATCCCATATAACGCTTGAAATAACCCGAAAAATAGTAGATGTCGCAAAAGCCGCATTTTTCGGATATCTCGCCTATGGACATAGATGATCCGTTCAAAATTTCTGCCGCTCTCGATATTCTGACGTAGATAAGATATTTGTGCAACGGCATTCCCGTATATTTTTTGATCAACGCGCTGATGTAATTGGGGTGGAATCCGAATCTTTCGCCGATGGAAACGTTCGTAAGTGATAATGCGTAGTTTTCGTGGACGTAACGAACGATCTCGTCAAGCCGCTCCTGTCCCTCTGCAAATATTTGAGTTCGGCATATCCTGAGAACGTCAACGGTGAGCTTGCTGAGCATCCCGCTGATCCTCGTTTCATACATCATGACCTTTTGCGTGAATTCACGCTCGATATCAACCAACCCTTCAAGCAATCGGAACGCTCCGCTGAGATATATCGGGGTATTCAGCTCGGCGGCATCTTGAAAGCTGACCCTCTCGACGATATCCTCGCAGTTGAAGCTGCTTTTATTGACGGGCGGAATTGGATTACACAAATACGAGTGATCCCATAAATAGTCGAAATTCAATATCAGATAAGTCACCTTATCCCTTGGCGGATAGATTTGATATTCCGTGCCGGCATTGAAAAGCAGCAGGTCTCCGCTTTTCATTTCATAGGTTTTTCCCGCGATGCCGATGCTTCCGGAGCCTGAAAACGTATAGAATAATCTTGCATCATACGGGATCACTGCGGGAAGATCGGCATTTTCATCCAGCGTCATATATCTTGCATATCTGACGTATGGCTTTATATCCGAGATCAAATATTTCTTCATTGCGCTCTCCATATCTTTATTTTACACAAATAAAACTTGATTTTACACATTGATTATACACCCGGCCTTTGATAAAATCAAGATGTAAAATCAAAAATCAAGAAGTTTAGCGTGAAAGTTACTTCCCACTTACAGGTAATTCTACCGCAAGGCGGTGCAGTGAGCTCCACTGCTCGCCTGTGGCGTAATTCACGCGTGAATTTTGCCTGTATGGCAAAATTCATCGATTAATATTTGTGCCGCCACAGGGGTTCCCGTGAGCGGCGGAATGGAGAATGCTATGATCGAGAGAAAAAAGCCGAGATATGCCAGAATCGGTGTTTTTGCGGTGTCGCACGCTACCTATAACGCCCAATTTGAAGGGCTCTACGACAACCTGAACCGCTACCACGCCGATCTTGTGGGCCAGATAAAAGCAAACGAGGTCGAGGTGGTGGATTTCGGTATAGTCGATTCATCGGAGCAGGCCTTTGAGGTTGCCGAAAAGATGTCGGGTTGCGGACTTGATCTGCTGATCTGCAATATGATAACCTACGCTACGTCGTCGGTATTCGCACCTATCATCCGAAACGTAAGCGTTCCGATGATACTCACCGCGCTTCAGCCCCGCGCAGGTCTTGACTACAGCAAGGCTTCAACCTTTATGCAGCTGGAAAACGACAACATCTGCTCGGTCCCCGAGTTCATCGGTGTTGCGATACGGATGAACAGAAGGATATACGATGTGATCATCGGCACGCTTTACGACGACCCGCAAGCGCAAAAGGAGCTTGCAGAGTGGTGTGATATCGCCAAGGTGCTCCACGATCTGAAGGGCGCGAGGATCGGCCTTAGGGGGCATACGCTGGAGGCGATGTACGATATGCACGCAGATCCCACGGCGATTGCAAGCTGGTTCGGCATCCACGTGCCGCTTTTAGAGATAGACTCCGTGGCAAAGCTTTACGAGAGCGTCAGCGAAGAAGAGATTGCCGAAAAGATCAAGGTCATAGACCGTGAATTCGATATGCCCGAGCCTGTTTCCGATCCCGTGACCTCAAAGCTGACCGACGACGATAAATACCGCGCGGCAAAGGATGCCGTTGCTCTTGAAAAATTTGTGGAGCAGAATCACCTGACGGGCCTTGCATATTATTACGAGGGCAACGAGGGAAGCCTCAATCGCGAGGTGGCGTCCAATTTTATCGTAGGAAACTCGATCCTCAACGCGCAGGGAATCCCTATGTGCGGCGAATACGACGTAAAGACCTGCATCGCTATGCTCATTATGGACAGATTGAACATCGGCGGCAGCTTTGCGGAGTTCCACCCCTTCGACTTCAAGGAGGATTTCATCCTTGTCGGTCACGACGGTCCTCACCACATCGCCATCGCAGACGGCAAGCCGATCCTTCGCAGCCTGAAAAAATACCACGGCAAGCCCGGCTCGGGAGCGTCTGTGGAGTTCAAGATCAAGGAGGGTGAGATCACGATGCTGGGTATCACCCAGAAGGCGGACGGAGGCTTCAAGTTCGTCATCGGCGAGGGAATTTCCAAGAAAGGCCCTATTCCGCCCACGGGAAACACCAACACCCGCGGATTCTTTGAGCCTACCACAAGGGAATTCGTGAAAAAATGGGTTATGGAGGGCCCCACCCACCATTATGCCCTCGGAGTCGGTCATCACGCAAATACCATTGCCAAAATAGCCGAAATCCTCGGCATTGAGGCTGTAATCGTTAAATAAAGAAAGGAGTTTTTATGAAAGATCAAGCCTTTGAAAGCTTCAAAAGCCCCGAAAAAATATATCACGGCACCGATTTTTGGATGCTGAACGATGCTCTTGAGCCCGACGAGCTTGTCCGTCAGCTCCGTGAGATGAAAAAGCAGGGTGTCTATACCTTTATCGCAAGGACTTATATCGGTCTGAAGAGTGATTACCCGGGCGAGGACTTCAAGTCAAAGCTTCGCGTGATAGTTGACACCGCGAGAGAGCTTGATATGAAGCTCTTTCTGCAGGCGGGATATATGCCTGAGGACGTAAGCGGATTGCCAAGGGAATATGCCCTCAATTATCTCCACATTTATAAGGAGGGAACTCCGATCCCCGCAAACGAGAGAGCCTTGGCGGTCTATGACGGCTTTACCATCACCGAGTGGAATTCGGTCATATTCCTTGATATGTTTAACAAGGACTCGATGGATTTTTATATCAAACAGAGCTACGACGAGGTCTGGCGAGAGTTTGCCGGCGATTTTGGCATGACGATCCTCTCGATCTGGGTGGATGAGCCCAGCTACGTTGATACGCACCTGCCGTATCCTCTCGGAATTGAGAAGACCTTTGAGGAGCGTTGGGGATACTCGCTGATCGATAATCTTCATAAGCTCTTTTTCGACGCACCCGGCTACAAGACCGTGAGATACCACTACCGCAAGCTGCTTCAGGATCTGATGGAGGAGTATTATTTCAAGGGCATTCGCTCCTGGTGCAACGCGCACAACCTCTGGGCAAGCGGACATCTTATGCTGGAAGATACTCTTGAGGTTCAGATCTCCCGCGCGGGAGCTACTATGCCTTTTTATAAGTATTTTGATATCCCCGGAATCGACGTGCTCCGCGGTCAGCAGAATTGGCAAAGGGGAGCTTTGAAGCCCCCGTCGGGTGACTACGTTTTCCGCGACACGATGATCAATACTCCGATCCAATGCGCCTCTGCCGCAAGACAGCAGGGGCAGGAGCATATCCTTTGCGAAATGTACGCGGTCACGTCTCAGGATATGGGATTCCGTAAGCAGAAGTATATGTTTGACTACATGGCCGCTCACGGTATCAATCACCGCAGCGTGCACGGAATCTTCTACTCACTCAAGGGCAGAGCAAAGAGAATGTATCCGCCACACGTCAATTACTATCAGCCTTATTGGAATGACGTGCATATTCTGAACGATTACGTGGCGTCTGTTTCCCGCTTCATCAGCCTTGGCAGACCCGAGGGCGAGACGCTCGTTATTCATCCCCTTGATTCGGCATTCTGCGAATATACTTGCCTCCTTGATGCAAACCGCGTAACGGGCATTCAGCCCTCAAGAGCAGAGCTCCGCAAGCGCGACAAGACCTTTTTGAATCTGAATACCTCACTCACGCTTTCGGGCTGTATCTTCGACCTTGGAGACGAGAGAAGCATTGAAGCTATGGGCGCGGTTGACGGCGATCGCTTTGCTCTCGGCAAGATGTCGTATAGCACGGTGGTCCTCCCCGAGCTTATCGAGATACAAAAAACCACCCTTGACAAGATCAAGCAGTTTGCAAGGCAGGGCGGCAGAGTGATCATTCTTGGCAATTCGCCCACGATGCTCGACGGAATCGAGACGGGAAAGGATCTGCTTGCGGATATAGAGACGCTAAAGGTCGATACCGTAAGTCAGCTGTTGCCGCTTCTGCAGACGAAAAAGTATTCACTCTTCTGCTGTGAGGACGAGCGAAGCGTTATGATCCGCCGCAGGGTTGACGGAGAGAAGGCTTACTATTACGTATTCAACGCCGATTGCTCGGAGAAAAAGCACATCACGCTGACAGTTGACGGACATGTGCGCGCCGAAAGGTGGGATGCCTTTGCATATAGCAGAGAAGCGCTCGTCAGCCGTTACGAAAACGGCAAAACGCTCATTGATCTCACGCTTGCCGAGGGTAGCAACGCGCTGATAGTTACCAAAGAGGGCGAAAGCTGTAATACCGTTGTGCCGGAAAGCGCAAGGATGACTTTGGTTTTGCCCTTGAAGCCTACCTTCAGGCTTGAGCGCAAGGCTCCAAACGTTCTTTTGATGGAATATTGCGCCTTTAAGCGCGAGTGCGGTGAATATGGCGACGAATATCCCATTCTTGCCGTTCAGCAGATGCTCGTTGAAGAGAATTATCACGGCAAGCTGACGCAAAGATTTACCTTCATTGCCGAAAAGCCGCTTGGCGGCTTGGAATTAGCCCTCGAGGATGTCGATGCTCACGAGATCGTGATGAACGGCGCGCCTGTTACAGCAAAGCCGCACGGCTATTATATGGCGAAAGCCTTTGAGACCGTCGCTCTGCCTGACGCTGTCGTTGGCGAGAATACTATTGAGATCACCCGCGATTTCATCCCGCTTGCAAAGATCAGGCGCAAGATCTCTTCGCTTTTTGAGACGAGAAAGGGAGTTGAGCTTGAGGCGGCATACCTTATCGGTGATTTTGCGGTCAGAATGACGCAGATGCCCGAGAGAAACGGAGATCTTCGCTATTCAAGACGTGACACGGTTCTCACAGCAGAAAAGGAGACCGTATCGGGCGAGCTTACCAAGGCGGGCTACCCCTTCTTTGCGGGGACTGTATCCCTGACGCAGAATTTTGAATGGAATAGCGAGGCTGACCGTGTCAAGCTTTGCGTCGATGTTCTCGACGGATGCCTTTGCAAGGTCATGGTCAACGGAAAGGATTGCGGATATATGCACTCTGTGCCTTATGAGGTCGACGTGTCGACGGCGATCGAAAAGGGAGCGAATACGGTAACGATCGAGCTTACCAATACGCTCCGAAACCTTTTGGGTCCATACCACAGACCTCAAGGTGAGATCGGCGAGATCAGAAGCTCCTACGATGAGCCCGACATCGGTTGGATGGGCGGCGAGCGCGGCGGAGATAAGGGTTGGTACGATAATCGCGTGCCCGATACGGGCTATTGGACCGACGATTATCTCCTCGTTCCTCTTGGTGTGTCGGGTGTACGGATAGAAGGCTCGATTACTTGATAAAGACTTTTTTCGAAAGATTATAGAAAAAATCCCGTGCTTGATGCTGTCAAGCACGGGATTTTTTGTTGTTTTATTGTAAATGCTTATCTGTCAAAGCAGACCTAATCTCTGATGATCTCTCCGCCGCGCAGCCATTCTATGTCAGAGAACATACGGAAGTCCACAAATCTCGGCGGGTCGATATTCTTTTCGTCAAAGACCACCCCATCTCTTTGCGCCTTCTTTTTCTCGATCTCGATCCACAGATCCAGCGTGATCGTCTCGCCCTCTCGGATGTCGGGCAGGAGAAGTCCGCCGTTCTTGTACAGAATGCCCTCAGCACCTGCGATATCTCCGTGAGACAGGAGCGCGAATGCGTAATAAAGCATGCATCTCGGCTCACTCTGAATGCTCTGCGGCATTTTTTCGTAGGTCGCTTTCAATTCAATAAATCGTTTGTTGTTGTAGAGACAGCGCAACGCCTCCTTGGAGAGGGAAATATCGTTTTGGTGCATATTCCATGCCTCCAGCATAAGAGCGACTTCCTTTTCGTGATCCTTTCGGTCGCGGTTGAGAATAGAGAGCGCGTAGAGCGCCCAAGGGGAGGGCTGCAGAGCGAGAGATTTTTCAAGGAGCTCTTCAGCCTTGTCGTAGTCCTTTTCAATAAAGGTAATAAGACCGAGCTGCAGGCTTGCGAACCAATTGTCCGAATCCTTGTTTTTCACCGCGTTTTGCAAAAGCGCTGCCCATTTCTTGCCACACATATAGGACACGGGAGGCTCGGTGGGAGCGTGGATGCCGACAGTTCCGTCTCTCAGCAGAGTCAGCCAGGGGAGCTGTTCCTCGGATGCTTCACCGAAATCAAGGTGATCACACAGAGCCTCCTCGCCGCAAGCCTTTCTTCTTTCCTGCTCCAAAGCTCCCCAGCCGTCAGCACGGAACAAGACCTTTTCGGCGGGGCTTTTTGCCATCTTTTTCGTGGATTTGAGAAGCGCCTCCATCTCATCGGCGCTGATCAGCTCGTTCAAGCGGTATGCGCTCTCGCGCTTTGCCTCGTCCCATTCACCGTGTACCTTTTTGGGATCGGTATGGATCGCGCCATAGGCCTCCACCCATTCCCAAGCGGTATTAGGCGGCATCGGGAGACATTCGTATTGCGTTTTTGCAAGTCCTGCCTGAATTTCGTTGTAGCTTCCGCTCTCGCCGTCTGCGGTGAGAAAGCTTTTCCAACGGTCGCCGCCCTTGCTGTTACCCCAGACAAAGAGCTTGCGCCCCTTCAGTCGCTTCGTGGAGGTCTGTACGAGACCGTAGCCGTCTTGATCGACCTGACAGATGAATTTACGCTCATCCTCGGGAATATTCCAAAAATAATCAATGGAGATCACGTTGTTTGTGGGGTAGGTGACGTTGATTCCGTTGTATTCGGGAACGGCAATCTTTATGGGGTGCGCGTCTCTTGTGGTGTAGGTAGTGCTTGCGGGAACGATCACGCGGCTGCCCTCCTTGTCGGGGGTCGCGATGTTGCTCCACCAATACATGGGTATTACGTCAAAGGAGGGATTAACGATCCTTGCTCTCACAAACAGAAGCTTGGAGCCCTCGGGCAGGAAGAAATCAAGCTGATAGACCACAGAGCGGATGCGCTCGTACTGATAGAATCTCAGCACGGGTGTGCCGTCTTCAAGCTTCGTTTGCGCTGTGTGCATCAGATCGCAGGTGAAGGGGTGATGACCCACGTATCCGCAGTTCCATTCAACTCCTCCGCTCATCCATGCGTTGCGGATAGCCAGATGACAGGGGCGGACGACGCTGTTTGAAAACAAAAGGTCGCGCCCTTCGTCCTTGTCGAAGAGGGAATGAAGCTTTCCGCCAAACTGAGGGAAGAAGGTTGCCTTCAGGTGCTCGTTTTCAAGGACGACACAGCTCTGCTCGCTCTCCTCCGGCTCTCTTGCGTAGTTATCCTGTGCCTTATAGGGAAAGGCGTAATCCACCGTGCCGTAATTGACGAACAGGCCGTCGTCCTCACCAAGCTCAAACTTGTCGTGCAAAATGCCAAGTCTTATATTTTCCGAGATGGCGGGAAGCGAGCTGACTCCGCCGAAATCCACCGCGGGGATCTTCAGCTTTTCAATACGTAATTCGGTCATTAATTCTCCTCCGATCTTTCCGTACCAAAGCCCTTCTTTCGGTATCTGATCAAGCCTACGGTAATGGAAATGATGTTGAATATTTCGCAAACAGCCCCGCCGATAGAGGGGATCGATGCGTTGTACAGCAGCCAGCAGGGCGAATCGCCAAGCTTAAAGACACGGAACATATTCTCGTTTCTCATATATGCCGCCACCGTGCCGAATACCGATCCCACGATGGGGATGATATCCCAAGCGGTGCGGTAGCCGAGAGAGCCCGCGATCATCACTGCCACCAGCAATGCTACCAGCCAAGCCTTGTGCTGTGCCCATTTTTTGTCTTCTTTGAAATAAAAAACGATGTTTCTTGCCAAAAAAACGATGTTGAGATAGACTGCCGCATAGCTCCCCAGCAAAATATAGCTTGCAAGGAAGAACGCAGAGCCTGCAGTCTGCATCAGAAGGATCTGCTTTTTTGTTTTGAATTGGAACGATAGGATCGTAAGTATCATACCGATCACGCTGAGAATTTGTCCTATGATTTCATTTGGCATGATAGAGCCCTTTCTTGCAACGTGTCTTTATATCATTTGGGATTAATCCTGACCGCAGACCACTCTGCCGTCGGGATATTTGATGCGGAATTCGCCGCTGTCAAGGTTGGCTTCAACTACCGTTCCGTCCGAGAAGGTGGAGCGGCGAGCGCGTCCGCTCTCGTCAAGGATCTCATGGCTTGTCAGCTCGCAGAGCGCGATCTGCTTGTGAAGCTCAAGGGCGATCTTGCCGTATTCCACTTCCTCCTTGGTGGAGTGCTGATGGAGGTAGATCGTTCCGCCGCACAAAAGCGCCCATACGTAGGGGGGATCCTTGGGGTCGATGCTCCACGCGCCGCGGCTGTGCAGTCCGTCCCACGGGATCACGATGCATTCGTGGAAAACAAGGTTGAAGAGCGGGATCGGAATGCCCACGTTTTCTCTGTCCTCGGCAATAAAGTCGGTGCACATAAAGGGCGCGTGATGACAGAGCGCCATCGAATCGATAATGCAGTCGAGAACCTCCTCGGAGGAGGGAATGATGCCGCGGGAGGTCAGCATATCAAGGCAGTGACGTCTGTATTTTGCACAATCCTCTCTTGTTGCGGGATGGTCGGGATTGAAGCACTCGTCCATCTCAACAACCGAGAATACGTCAAGGTAGGAGCCGTCGATCTTGATATCAAGACGCTCGAATTCGTCGTAATTTCTGCGAACGTAGTCGGGGGCGAGCTTGGAGCAGAGGAAGGTGTGCGGGCCGCCAAACCAATAGGAGCTGAAGTGGTGGCCTCCGTCAAAGTTCATTACCGCATTATCAAGAGAGAATCCGGGGGAGTCGTAGTAATAATCGCGGTATTGGTCGTGGATGCCGAATAAGTAACCAAGCTCATGGCAGGTCTGCTGAAGCGCTCTCATACCGTCGGCACCGCCCGCCGCCTCGTGGATGGGGAAGGGCGAGGGGTGAAGGTTGTCATATCCGTGGTTGCCCCAGCCGTCCAGGTGGAGATACGCCTTTTCCGCGCCGTTTGCCTTCAGACGCTTCATGCCCTCGGCATTTTCGGCAAAGGTGGTGTAGTAATCGTTGGCGGATGGATTTTCGGGATCGTAATAATGAGAATCGGGGTGGATATGTACCGCGGCGCCGCTATGCACGATAGGGGAGCCCAAAAGGTATTCCACGCGGGGATTGCGAGCGATCTTCTCGCGCAGGGTGACGAATTTGCCGCGCTCACGGCGGTATTTGCGGTAGATCTTCGCGACGGTGTTGAAGTCACCCTCGGGGAAGAAGGTGAAGATCATTTCTCTCGCATATGACATCGAGCCCAGAGAGGGGATAAAGAAGGGTTGGACCTCGCCATCTTCAAAATCGTATCTTGCGTCAAAGGGTGTTTCGTAGATCGCGGCATATCCGCAGCCGTTGTGTACCTGACCGAACAGCGGCATATAGCCGTCTCTCTCATAGATCATTCCGTTTTCAATCTTGACCGCATAGCCTGCGGGGATCAGAGAGCCCTGCATGCGGGAAAGAACGGTATAGCCCTCGCCCTCGGCGGCGTCGAATTTCATACGGGGCGGGTAGACAAGCGCGGCGATCTCGCCCTTTGCGTCGCCCACGACCCAAGCCTTGGTGCGGAGCTCATCGGACGTTTCGTCAACGCCCACGAAGGTCTCCACGGTGAAGCTCAGCTTTTGTCCGTTGGCGTCGATAAAATCACTGTAGAGAGCGCGAGCGCCGTTCATTGTGCCGTTGTTATAGGCGTAGCTTTGGCATTTTGCGCCGGCAAGGTTCAATTCCGTTCCGTTTCCGAGACGGATGCTTCCCGTGCTTGCCCAGCTCCAATCTGTCTTGCCGCCCGCTACCGAGACCTTCAACGAGATCGCTTCGGGATCGTATTCAACACTTATATTTTTTGTTTGAAAAAGGTATTGCATAATATCCTCCGTGATTTTTATTGTTGTTTAACGGTTTATTGCGTAATTGCAGTTATATTTTACCATATACAGTCAGCAATTGCAATATTAATTTAATTAAAAATATAAAAAGTTGTATATCTGTCATTAAGGCAGCATAACCGATACGCTGTGGGTGGGATCGTTCAGCACGGTGCCCTGTCTCAATTCGGTGTCCAGACTGAAATCCTTTGGAACGGAGGTTGGTGAATAGCCCGTCAGCTCCTTGAAGCTCCTGTTGAAATTACGGATCGTTGCGAAGCCGCATTTTCGGGCGACCTCGGTCACGGAAAGTGACGTATTGCTATGCAAAAGCTCGATTGCGTGCGATATGCGCAGGATATTCATATATTTTGTGAAGGAGGTTCCGGTGAGCGATACGATAAGCCGCGAAAAATGGGAAGGAGAGTAGGAGAATCGGCGGCAAGCCTCTTCAAAGGTGATGTATGCGAAATCCTTTTGAAGCTCTTCAAGGATCTGCTTATAATGATCGTATTTGGACGTCACGGAGCGCTCCTTTTTTGCAAGAGGCTCAAGGCGCAGAAGGTTAGCGAGCATTTTTATGGTCTCGGCTTTGATAACCGACGAATAAAAATCCCGCTTTCCGTTCTGTTCTGCTTTTACCGCTTCGTAATATGCGATTATGTCGTGCTTATAGGCAAGCTTTTCGCTGATTGGGGTCAGATCGGTCACGCTTGAAGCAAGAGTGCCGTCGATCAGCACCGTTATGACTATGGCACCCTTGTCGGATTCGATCTTGTGGATCGACTCGCCCGGAATAAATGCAGATTCGCCCTCACGTATCCTGATCTCGTTGCTTTCTGCGAAAACCGAGGCTCCGCCGCTTTGGCAGTAAACGATTTCGGTCTCCTCGTGCCAATGATAATTGTTTTTTACGTTCAACCACCGAGCACACCACACGGGGTCTTGCGGGGTGGTTCTTTTTTCACGCATAGCTAACATTGTCGCGCCCTCTTTCTCCTGTTTTAAGTGCATTATATAGCAAAAAGCAACAGATGTCAAGAACAAAGCATAAAATTGCTTGAAAAATGCGATCTGATAGCATAAAATTACTATAATCAATATTTTAAGGGAGGACAACCTATGGTACTTGGAATAGAACTCGGCTCAACGAGAATTAAAAGCGTGATCATTGACAGAGCAGGACGCGTGATTGCCACGGGCGAGCATGCTTGGGAAAATAAGCTTCAAAACGGCTTTTGGACGTATTCGATTGATGACGTGTGGCAGGGCTTGCAAGAAAGCTACGCCGATCTGAAAAAGAGCTATGAGCATACGTATTCGAAAAAATTAACCCGAGTTGACGCAATCGGTGTTTCGGCTATGATGCACGGCTATCTTGCTTTTGATGAGCAAGACGAGCTTTTGGTGCCGTTCAGAACGTGGCGAAATACAAGCACGGGAGAGGCGGCAGAGATCCTTTCGCGAGAGCTTGATTTCAATATGCCGCTTCGGTGGTCTGTGTCGCACCTGCTTCAGGCGATCATAAACGGGGAAGAGCATATTGAAAAAATCAGGCATATAAACACGCTTTCGGGCTACGTTCATTATATGCTGACGGGAGAAAGGGTTCTCGGAATCGGTGACGCATCGGGAATCTTCCCGATCAAAAACGGCGAATATGACCGTGAAAGGCTCGAAAAGCTTGACGGTATTCTGCAGGGCTACGGCTTTGTCGGCAGTGCCAAGGCACTTTTCCCCGAGATCCGACTTGCGGGCTGTGAGGCGGGAAGGCTGACCGAGGCGGGAGCCCGACTGCTTGACAAGGACGGAGACCTGATCGCAGGCATCCCGCTCTGTCCTCCCGAGGGAGACGCGGGCACGGGAATGGTTGCCACAAACAGCGTTCGTCGCGGAACGGGAAACGTTTCTGCGGGAACCTCGGCCTTTGCGATGATCGTTCTGGATAAACCGTTGTCAAAGCCTTATCCCGAGGTGGATATGGTAACGACACCCGACGGAGCAGACGTTGCGATGATACACGTGAATAACTGTACCTCGGAGATCAACGCTTGGGCAGAGCTGTTAGGGGAGGCGGCAGAGCTTGGCGGCGGCAAGATGTCGCGGAGCGAATGGTTTACGGCTCTCTTTGAAAAAAGCCTTGAGAGCGGAGAGAGCATCGGTGGGATCACAAGCTACAGCTTCCTTTCGGGAGAGCACGTATGGGGGCTTGACGAGGGCAGACCGATGATCTTGCGTGAGCCCGACGGAAGATTAACGCTTGCCGATTTTATGAAGTCGCAGATCTTTTCCGCGGTGGTCTCACTCAGAAAGGGTGTGGATATCCTTGCCTGTGAAGGCGTATCGGTCGATCAGATCTGCGGTCACGGAGGCTTCTTTAAAACACCCTTTGTGGGTCAGAGCGCTATGAGCGCGGCACTTCGTACGCCCATAACGGTTATGAAGACAGCGGGCGAGGGCGGCGCTCACGGAATGGCGCTGTTAGCCCTTTATTATCTCAGAAGCCGTGAAAATGAGATTTCGCTTCCCGATTTTCTTGATGAAACGTTTGATTCCTCGGAGAAAACCACCGTTATGGCAAGCGACAGAGAAATATCCGACTTTGACGCTTATCTTGAACGCTTTGAAGCCAATATGATAGCGGAACGGGCGGCTTGTAAGGCTGACAAAAAATCCGAGATGCCTGTTTTAGAATCGGATGCAATAAAAGCGCTCAAAAAGCGGGTGTTCGAGCAAAATCTCGCCCTCGTCAAGCACGGTCTCGTGATTCTGACCTGGGGCAACGTAAGCGCTATTGACAGAGAGCTGGGCGTTGTCGTTATCAAACCCAGCGGAGTCAGCTACGACACAATGACAGAGGACGATATGGTGGTCTTGGATCTTGATGGCAGAGTGCTTTCGGGTGGTAAGCCCTCAAGCGACACACCGACCCATCTTTATCTTTATCACGCGTTTCCCGAGATCGGAGGTATCGTTCACACTCATTCATCAAACGCGGTGGCTTGGGCACAGGCGGGCAGAGATATCCCCGCATACGGTACTACCCATGCCGATGCCTTCTTTGGCGACGTGCCCTGCGCGCGAGCGTTGACCAAAGAGGAGATCGAGGGCGAATATGAGAAGAATACGGGAGTGGTGATTGCCGAGACCTATCTTGAAAGAGGGCTTGATCCTATGGCGATTCCTGCGGTGCTTGTGAAGAATCACGGCCCGTTTACCTTTGGTAAGACCTCCGAAAAGGCGGTGGAGAATGCGGTGACCCTTGAGGAGGTTGCAAAAATGGCGACGAGTACCGAGATTATCAACCGTGAGACGGAGCGGGTCGCTCAATCCCTTATGGATAAGCATTATTACAGAAAGCACGGCAAGAATGCCTATTACGGACAATAACGTAGCATTTGGAGTAATCTTGAATTTGCAATTTATCGGTGTCTTTATGTGTTCATTTTCTTTCTGCGTCGAAAGAAAACGAACCAAAAGAACGCCGCATAAGGGGGAGAGGGTCTCACGGACAAAAACGTAGCGGAGCCGCATTTTCGCCCGTTTCAACATCCTCTCCACCCTTATGGATCCCCCTCTCCTGCTGTTGGTAGGCGAACGATTGACTTGTTGAATAGAATTTATCTTAAATCAAAGAGGCTTTCCCTTCGGGAAAGATCGGCTTCGCCGATAAGGCAAGCAGTTTTATTAAGATCACGGCTACAATTGGTACGGTGGCAGAAGGATTTACCTCTGCGAATATTACAAACCCACGCTCGTGAGCGCACCCCGAAGGGGTGAGAGCTCACAGGAGGTTGGGGGTCACGGGGGAGGAGGATGTGCAGAAAATTCAGCCAATACGTTTTGTACGTACTATCACTTTTGTGCTGAATTTTCAAACCCTCCACACCCGTGCGGCGTTCTTTTGGTTCGTTTTCTGTCGCTGATGACAGAAAATGAACATAAAAAATCCCCTACAAATCAAAATTTGAAACAGTAAATTATTAAGGAGCCAACAAAATGAAAAAATTATATTTTATAACGGGAAGCCAGGATCTTTACGGCGAGGAGACCCTCAAGCAGGTAGCACTTGACAGCCGCGAGATGGCAGAATATCTGAATGAAAAAATCGACGGAGTCACCGTTGAATGGCAGCCCACCGTAAGAAGCTCGGAGGAAGCTGAGGACGTAATGATACGCGTTATGAGTGACCGCGATTGCGTGGGAATCATATGCTGGATGCATACCTTTTCCCCCGCAAAAATGTGGATAAACGGCTTGAAGCTGTTGAAGAAGCCTATGCTTCATCTGCATACGCAGTATAACCGCCGTCTGCCCTACGCAACCATTGATATGGACTTTATGAATCTCAATCAGGCGGCTCACGGCGACCGTGAATTCGGCTTTATTTGCACCAGAATGGGTATCAAGCGACAGATCGTTTCGGGCTACTATAAAAACGAGACGGTTATTAAGAGAATAAACGCTTTCGCCGACGTGGCGCTTGCTCTCGATCATTCCTCTCATCTTCGCGTTGCTACCTTGGGCAATAATATGCGTGACGTGGCGGTCACCGACGGAGATCGCGTGGAAAGCGAGATCAGATACGGTTGGAGCGTAAACTATTACGGTATCGGAGACCTTGTGGAAATTATGGAGAGCGTTACCGAGGGCGAGATCGACGGCAAAATGCAGGAATATGCCGACAAATACGTTATGAATACAGGTGACCTTGCAAGCGTTCGCTATCAGGCAAAAATCGAGGTTGCGCTTGAAAAATTCTTGCGCGACAAGAAGATCGATGCCTTTACCGATACCTTTGAGGACCTTCGTGGGCTTGAGCAACTGCCCGGTCTTGCGGTGCAGAATCTGATGAGCCGCGGTGTGGGCTTTGGACCCGAGGGCGACTATAAGACAAGCGCCCTTATGTCGGTGCTTTGCAAAATGGCGGAGAGAAGAGAAGGGGCGACGGCGTTTATCGAGGACTACACCTATGATCTTTGTGAGGGCGAGGAGCTTGAGCTTGCGGCGCATATGCTGGAGGTCAGTCCTGTTTTCGCGGCAGATAAGTCGAGGATCGAGGTGCATCCTCTTGGCATCGGCGGGAAAAATCCTCCCGCGCGCCTTGTGTTTGAAGGAATCAAGGGTAAGGGAATTGCCGTATCTATGATCGATATGGGAACACATTTCCGTCTTATCTGCGCCGATATCGAGCTTGTCAAGTGCCCCGAGAATATGCCTAACCTTCCTGTAGCGGGCGTTACCTGGAAGATCCTTCCCGATTTTTCAGAGGGAACCGAGAAGTGGATCGAAGCGGGCGGAGCGCACCACGCGGTGGTATCAACCGCGCTGACAAGAGCCGATATCGAGCTTTTCGCCCGTCTTACCGATACCGAGCTTGTTGTTATCGGGTAGTAGTAAATTTATCAATTATTATTTGTGCCGCCGCGTGGCGGCGGAATGGAGATTAAAATGAAACTTTTTATTGACACAGCAAACGTAGAAGAAATCAAAGCAGCCGCAGAGCTTGGAGTTATTTGCGGTGTAACGACCAATCCCTCTCTTATAGCAAGAGAAGGCAAGGTATTCGAGGATGTTATCAAGGAGATAACCACCATTGTTGACGGACCTATCAGCGCAGAGGTGATCGCTCCTGATGCCAAGGGTATGGTTGCCGAGGCGATAGAGCTTGCAAAAATTCATAAGAATATTGTTATCAAAATCCCTATGACGCTTGAAGGACTCAAGGCGACCAAACAGTTGACAGCACTGGGCATCAAAACCAACGTTACACTTATTTTCAGTGCGACGCAGGCATTGCTCGCTGCACGCGCGGGGGCGACCTACGTGAGCCCGTTTGTCGGCAGACTTGACGATATCTCGGATAGCGGTATTGATCTTGTTGCGGATATTGCGGAGATATTTGCCATCCACGGTATAAGTACAGAAATTATTTCCGCATCGATTCGCGGTCCTCAGGACGTAACCGACTCTGCCAAGGCAGGAGCGCATATCGCGACGATCCCATACAAGGTAATCGTGCAAATGTCCAAGCACCCCTTGACGGATGCGGGAATTGCAAAATTTATGGAAGATTGGAATAAAGAGTATAAGTGATTTTCGACTCCCGTCGGCTCGGATTATTACTGTTATCCTAAGCGCCATTTTCATCAAAAGAGAGGAAAAGAAATGATAATAGACAGCAAAAAATACAATGGACTCTGCTCCTGCGGCAAGGAGCACAAAATGATCACCGAGGTATGCATTGTGGAGGCGGGTTGTCTCGAAAGGATCGGCGATCATCTGGATGAGTACGGTCTGCGCGGTTATTCCGTCGCTATTTACGACGAAAATACCTATCGCGCCACGGTTGGTCTGCACCCCAAGGCGGATAAAGAGATCATTCTTGATCCGAAGGGTCTGCACGCCGACAATCACGGTGTCGCCCTTGCGATGGAGCAGCTGCCCGAGGGCTGCGATTATTTGATCGCGGTAGGCTCGGGCACGGTGCACGATATCACCCGTTATTGCGCTTACACAAAGGGAATTCCTTTCGTGTCGTGCCCTACTGCGGCGAGCGTTGACGGATTTTGCTCCTCCGTTGCGGCGATGACCTGGGACGGCTTCAAAAAGACCTTTGAGGCTGTAGCGCCGAAAATCGTTGTGGCTGATCTGAACATCATATCAAAAGCCCCGATGTTCCTTACAAATTCGGGCTTTGGTGATATGATCGGAAAATTCATCGCCTTGGCGGATTGGCAGATCGCCCACGAATTGACAGGCGAGTATTTTTGCCCTGTAATCCACGACATTACCCTGGATGCCACGAAGGCCGTTATTGAAAGCACGGAAGCAATAAAGAACGGCGATATTGCCGCTTTTGAAAAGCTGACCTACGGACTTCTGATGTCGGGACTTGCAATGCAGCTGTTAGGCAACTCCCGTTGCGCTTCGGGCGCGGAGCATCATATTTCCCATCTTATTGAGATGCAGCCCGAGGGCTTGGCGGTCAGCAGTGAGGCATTACACGGCGAAAAGGTTGGAGTCGGTACTCTGCTTGCCTGCAGGGAGTATCACCGCATAAAAAACAGAGAGGGTATTGCGTGGCAAGACTATCCCGATGTTGATGACGCGTATATCATGGCTATGTTCGGGGAGCGGCTCAGTCGATCGATAATCGATGAAAACGCGAAAAACTGCGCTTCGGGTATTACAGCGGAAGCGATCGAAGAGCATTGGCAGGCGATATGCAAGATCATTGACACGATCCCCACGTATGACGCTCTGATTGCAAAGTATAAGATGATCGGAGCCAAAGCCTGCTTGTCTGACATCAACGTTCCGGAGGACCGTTTGGATACGTTGTTAGAGTATTCGCCTCTTGTGCGCAACAGATTGACTCTGATGCGACTTCGCAGATCAATGTGTATCAATAAATAATAAGGGAACGGCTTTTATGAATATCGGACATTGGATAACCGCGCCCCGAGATATGGGCGTAGCTGCAACAAGCTTTTTGTATAACCTGACTTTAAAGAAGCGTATAAAAAAAGCCAACGTATATGCGTCGGCAATGGGTGTTTACACGTTTAATATCAATGGCAAAAAGGTAGGACGCGGAGTGCTTGCACCCGGTTGGACGAGCTACAAAAACAGAATCTTGTATCAGACTTATGACATAACCGATCTGCTCACGGGTGATGATTGCCTTGAATTTGGCGTTGGTCAGGGCTGGGCAGTGGGAACGATCTGCTATACCGGTGACGTTCATCTTGTCAGCGACGTAACCGCTTTGACAGCTTCTATAGAAATCGAATACGTTGATGGCGAGAAGGAGGAGTTTATTACAGACGAATCCTGGAGCGTTTATACGACTCCGGTCACCTCTTCCGACATCTATATGGGAGAGACGGTGGATATGACCGCTCAGATCGAATACGTTGGCAAGGCCAAGCCGATTGAAATAAACTGTCCGCTTGTTGAGCAGATGGGCGAATGGATCGTGGAAAACGAGCGGATTGCTCCTATAGAGGTCATCAGGACTCCCCGCGGTGAGCTTGTGATCGATTTCGGTCAGAATATGACAGGTTACGTGGAGGTAAAAATCAAGGCAAATCGAGGAGACCGCATCGTGATGCACCACGGTGAGGTGCTTGACAGGGACGGTAATTTCTATAACGCCAATTACCGTACCGCAAGGTGTGAAAACGTGTATATTTGCAGTGGCGGCGAGGATGTTTTCAAGCCAACCTATTCCTTCCAGGGCTTTCGATATATCAAGCTCGTCGAATATCCCTTGGAGCACGTCAATGCAGACGATTTCAGAGCTGTTGTCGTACATTCAAATATGAAGCGTACGGGATACTATCATTGCGGCAATGAGAAGATCAATCAACTCTATCATAACGTTATCTGGGGGCACAAGTCGAATTATCTGGACATTCCCACCGATTGCCCTCAAAGAGACGAAAGGCTTGGTTGGACAGGCGACACGCAGGTGTTCTGCCGCACCGCCGCCATCAATTTTGACGTTGAAAGATTCTTACGCAAGTGGCTTATGGACGTAGCGCTTGAGCAAGAACGCGACGGAGGCGTGCTTGGCGTAGTTCCGAACGCATACAAGCGAAGAAGCACGAAGATTTCTGCTGCTTGGGGTGATGCCGCTTGTATTGTTCCGTGGCAGCTTTATCTCGCGTACGAGAGCAGAGATATTCTTGTCGAGTGCTTTCCTATGATGAAAAAATGGATCAATTACATAAGAAACACAGGCCCCGAGGAGTATCTTTGGCTGACGGGTTATCATTACGGCGATTGGCTTGCTATGGATGACGGACAAGACTCCTACGTCGGCGCAACCTCAAACGATCTGATTGCCAGCGCGTTTTTTGCCTACTCCACCTCTATTTTGATAAAAGCGGGCGAGGTCATCGGAGAGAACGTTGAAGAATATAAATTACTTTATGAGAACATCGTAAAGGCTTTCCGCGAATACTTTATGGAAAACGGTATGCCTAAAGCGGAATTTCCGCAAACGGAGATCGTTCCTCAAAACCGTGGCGGCAAGGGGCAGGCGGTGGACACGACCCGCCTCGGTATGACACAGACCGCCCTTGTTCTCATTCTTCATTTCGGACTTTGTACCGAAGAAGAACGGCCTGCCATCGCGGCAAGGTTGGTTGAGATGATCAAGGAAAACGGCAACAGAATGACAACGGGATTTGTCGGAACGCCCTACATCCTCCACGCGCTTTCGGATAACGGCTACACCGACGTGGCGTATGAGCTCTTGTTCCAGGAAAATAGTCCGTCCTGGCTTTATTCCGTGTGCCACGGTGCAACCACAATGTGGGAGCATTGGAACAGTATCAAGGAGGACGGCAGCTTCTGGAGCACCGATATGAATTCCTTTAACCATTATGCCTACGGCGCGGTTTACGATTGGATCTTCGGTGTTTCCTCGGGTATCAAGACCGTAGAAAGTGCGCCTGCATATAAAAAGATCGTCTTTGCGCCTCACCCCGACAAGCGTTTAGGCTTTGCGGATGCATCTATCGATTCAAGACAAGGCAGGGTGCGCTCCTATTGGTATTATAAGGGCGATGATGTCTACTACGAGTTTGAAGTGCCCTCGGGATGCACCGCGGAGATCATTCTTCCTTCGGGATATAAGAGTGAGGTCGGTGGAGGAATCTATCATTTTGCGGAAAGATATTAAATTCCCAATCATTTATCAAAAATGAAAGGATATAAAGGACAAAATAGTATGAAAATTACGTTTATTGGCACCTCTCACGGTGTCCCCACCGCAGAACGCTTTTGCAGCTGCTATATGATCGAATCGGGAGGCAAGATCTATCTTGTTGACGCAGGTGCGCCCGCCGCAGAGCTGATTCCTCGCTTTGGCAAGGATTTTGGCGATTTTCGCGCGCTGTTTACCACTCACGTCCACGGGGATCACACGGCGGGAATGGTGCATCTCATCAGCCTTATGAATTGGTATTACAAGAAAAGCTCGGGAGAGTTTTTCATTACTACTGAAGAGCACATCGATGCGACCCTGAATTGGATCAGAACCTCCGATGGCGGCGCGTTCGATTCCGAAAGACTTCGCTTGAAGGTGCCCACAGCGGGAGTTGTTTACTCTGACGAAAATATCAAGGTCGAATATATCCCCACCAAGCATATGAAAAATTCCTATTCGGTGCTCATCACCGAGGGCGAGAAGCGAGTGCTTTTCGGCGGAGACTTTTCAAACGGACTTCGAGAGTATGACGTTCCGGAGGTGATTAAGGAAGCCCTTGACCTTTTCATTTGCGAATTGGCTCATTTCGGTATTCCGGAGCTTTCGCCTTATCTTGATGATTGCAATGTGAAAAAGCTTGCATTTTCTCACGTGTACCCTCTGACAAAGTATAATGATATTAAATCAATAAAAGATAAATATTCATTTGAGATACTTACTCCCGCAGACGGTGACGTCTTGGAAATCTGATTGTTGGCGAAGCTAGCGGGGTGAAGCATTATTAGTCATATCTCGACAGGGGATTTTCATTCGTTTATGAGAAAATTTTGAGAAATCTCTTGACAATTTCGTTTTAACGAAGTATAATAATGACGATGGATTTCGTTTGAGCGAAATATAAGTATTCAAAACCGCTTCGTTCAAACGAAATGAATTGCAAAAAACAATTTCGTTCAAACGAAATATTGACAGCGCGTTATGCTGAAAGGTGAGACAGACTATGAATATGATCACGGTAAAACAGGCGGCGGAACAATGGGGCGTAACCACCCGCCGCGTGCAGGAGCTTTGCAAGGAAGGGAAGATCAAGGGTGCAAAACGCTGGGAGAGAGCCTGGATGATCCCCGCCCACGCCGTATTGCCAAGCACCGCAAAGGGCGACGTCCCCCATATGCCAATGCCAAAAAAGAGCCCGTTTCTTGATATGACCGACATTTATAACACGGCGGGCGATGCCGATGGCCGCGCGGCAATGCTTGAAAACAACCCCGAGGCCTTTGCGCTGCTTGAGGCTCAGCTTGCCTACAGACGCGGCGAGATATTCAAGGTCTACGACCGCGCCCGCTACTTTTTGTCGGCTCACTCGGGATTTTACGCGATCATCGGCGGCGGTATGCTTTTGGCGCTTTGTGCCATTTGGCGAGGGGATATGGAGCTTTGGGTCGAGGCCAAGCGGCATATTTGCTCCGCGCCCTGCGACAGCGAGGTGCAAAGAGAAATGATCTCCCTCGCCCTTGCCATCGTTGACAGCTCGGTCTACGATAACAAGGACTATCCCGAGTGGTTTACGAGGGGAAGCTTTGAGGCTCTTCCGCCCGACGCGCACCCCGCGGCAAAGGTCTTTTATACCAAATATTTATATATGTCGGCGTTTGGCATCGCCTCCAAGCAGATCGATTTTGAGGGAATTCAAGGCCTTGCGCTGATGAGGCTGATACCAAAGTCCATCGAGCCGATGATCTCGCAGGCGGTGGTGGATAAAACGATCCTGCCCGAGATCTTTCTGCGCCTTTCCTGCGCCGTGGCGTATCACAATTCTGGGGACAGAGAGCATGCGATATTGCATATGGACAAAGCGATCGCCCTTGCGTTAGCCGACAGACTTTACGGCGTGCTTGTGGAATACGTGCGGCATTTTGACGGCCTGCTGGAGGAGCGGATCGCCTTGGTAGACCCCTCCGTGGTGGAGAAGGTGAGGGAGCTTTACGGAGTTTACAGCGTGGGTTGGTCAAAGCTGAGCGGCGCGGTGAGAAACCGCAATATCGCCGCCAATCTGACCGCGCGAGAGCGGGAGGTGGCGAAGCTCGTTACCTTTGGATTTACCTCCAAGGAGATCGCTTCGATGCTTTATATTGCCGAGTCCACGGTCAAGCAGACCGTGCTTCGCGTAGTCCAAAAGACGGGTGTAAAGGACAGGTCGGAGTTTGCGAGTATCCTTTAAGGGCGGCTTTTGGGACGCGTGGGGGCTGCACCTTACCTACCGAAAAGGGAAAAATGGTTAAATATTTATGCCCGAAAATTTGTGCTTTGGGTGGTACAAAAAAAGAAGAAAATCCTGTATACTGTTACAGAACGGTATATAGGATTTTTTTGCCTGCGAATTGGGGTTTAGCGGTGAGTTTAATATGTTCATTTTCTGTCATCAGCGATAGAAAACGAACCAAAAGAACGCCGCTCAAGGGGGAGAGGGTCTCACGGACAAAAATGCGGCATGTTCGCTTTTTCCTAAACGAAACCCTCTTTCCCATATGCGGCGTTTCTTTTGTAAGAGCAAATGCTTGCATTTGCGAGCCGAAGCGTAGCGTAGGCAGGTTTCATTTCCGCTGGTGGAAAGAAATGAAC